>NZ_CP032485.1:660000-972500 GCF_006542335.1 Neokomagataea tanensis
CAGTTGCGCCCACTGATGTTCCAACGTTCCTAGACGCTCACGAGCAGCCTCAGCATCCAGTTCGTTTATTTGGCGAACCGTATCCGCCAAAACTGTGCAACGCTCAGCGCCAATATCCGCAAAACCACCGGATACAAAAAACTCTTCTACAATGCGATCAGCTTCGTAAAGCGCAACAACGCCGCCAGAAAGCTGAAGCATAACAGGAGCATGACCCGGCATCGCCGCAATCTGCCCTTCCCGCCCTGGGAGGACTACCATGTCGATCTGACGATCAACATGGTGCTTTTCAGGGCTAACGATCTCGATGCGGATAGGCATTTTTGATCAGCCCTCTTGCTTCATCTTTTCAGCCTTGGCGATAGCTTCGTCGATGCTACCAACCATGTAGAAAGCGCCTTCTGGCAAATGATCGTATTCACCAGCAACAACCGCCTTGAACGAACGGATTGTATCTTCGAGAGACACCAACTTGCCTGGGGCGCCCGTAAAGACTTCAGCTACGTGGAAAGGCTGAGACAAGAAGCGCTGGATGCGACGTGCACGACCAACAATTTTCTTATCTTCTTCCGAAAGTTCATCCATACCAAGAATTGCAATAATATCTTGCAAGCCTTTGTACGTTTGCAGCGTCTGCTGAACCTTACGAGCAACGTCGTAGTGCTCTTGACCAACAATCTTGGGGTCAAGCGAACGAGACGTGGAGTCCAACGGATCAACCGCAGGATAAATGCCCATTTCTGCAATTGAACGGTTCAACACTGTTGTCGCGTCCAAGTGAGCAAAGGTTGCGGCAGGAGCCGGGTCAGTCAAATCGTCTGCAGGAACGTAGACGGCCTGAACCGAAGTGATGGAGCCCTTCTTAGTAGAAGTAATACGCTCTTGTAGCGCACCCATCTCCGTAGCAAGCGTAGGCTGGTAACCCACTGCTGAAGGAATACGACCCAAGAGCGCCGAAACTTCCGAACCAGCTTGCGTAAAGCGGAAAATGTTATCTACGAAGAAAAGAACATCTTGGCCTTCTTCGTCACGGAAATACTCAGCAAGCGACAGACCCGTAAGAGCAACGCGTGAACGAGCGCCCGGTGGTTCGTTCATCTGGCCGTAGACCAGAGCAACCTTTGAACCTTCGGTTGAACCGTCTTCACCGATCTTGATAACGCCCGCATCCTGCATTTCGAAATACAGGTCGTTACCTTCACGTGTACGCTCACCAACACCCGCAAAAACCGACACGCCACCGTGCGCCTTAGCGATGTTATTGATCAGTTCCTGAATAATAACGGTCTTGCCAACACCGGCACCACCGAACAGGCCGATCTTACCACCCTTCAGATATGGGCACAGCAAGTCAACGACCTTGATACCTGTCACCAGAATTTCAGAAGCAGCGGCCTGCTCTTCGAAAGAAGGAGCCTTGCGGTGGATCGGAAGGTACTTGTCAGAAACGATTGGGCCGCGCTCATCAATCGCGTCACCAACAACGTTCAAGATACGACCAAGCGTCGCTGGACCAACAGGAACCATGATCTGGTTGCCCGTATCGCGCACTTCTGCACCACGGATCAAACCGTCCGTTGCTTCCATAGCAATGCAGCGGACTTGGCGGTCACCAATCTGCTGAGCAACTTCCAGAACCAGTGTTTCATCACCGTTCTTGACGTGCAGCGCGTTTAGGATGTGGGGAAGTTCACCCTCAAACTGCACATCGACAACCGGTCCGCGCACCTGCGTGACACGGCCCACCGCGTTGTTTGCAGCTTGGGCGGGAGAAGAAAGAGTCTCGGACATCGGTGTCGTCTCCTGCGTGATCTCAAACGGCGTCGGCGCCGGAGATGATCTCGATCAGTTCGTTAGTAATATTAGCCTGTCGAGTACGATTGTACTTCTGAGACAGACGATCAATGGCTTTGCTGGCGTTACGGCTTGCGTTGTCCATAGCGGTCATACGCGCACCTTGTTCACCAGCGGCGCTCTCCAAGAGAGCAGAGAAGATTTGAACCTTAAGGTTGCGCGGCAGCAAAGCTTCAAGCAGCGCGGTCTCATCAGGCTCGAATTCATACTGCGCCGATTCTGCACCTGCCTCATTATCGTTCTGAGGGGCCGCTTGCAGCGGAACAAGTGCGGAGCGCGTAGGAACTTGCGTCATTGCATTGACGAACTGGTTGTAAACCAGCGTGCACCGATCAATTTCGCCAGCATTGAGCAGAGAGACGATTTTATCCCCCACTTCTTCTGCCTTTGCGAAATTGATATCACGGCCGATAACGCCGGTTTCGTCCGCCAACATCAACTCAGGAAATTCACGGCCGAGAACGTCCGCACCTTTCCGGCCGACAGGAAGAATGCGGATCGAACGACCTGCAGCCTTGAGCTCCTGTACGTGCTGACGCACATTCCGGACTACGTTGGCATTGAAGCCACCAGCCAGCCCACGATCAGACGTCATTGCAACAATGAGGTGCGTTTGATCACGCCCCGTACCTGCCAGCAACACTGGCAGGTTGGAGGGATCTTGGTGACGGACCGCAGTTGCCAACTCAGACATCATGCGCCCCATCGCTACCGCATAGGGGCGTGATGCTTCTGCGTGAGACTGAGCGCGTCGCAGCTTAGAAGCTGCGACCATTTTCATCGCGTTCGTAATCTTACGCGTCGATTTGACGCCTGCGATCCGACCGCGCAATTCCTTCAGCGAGGGCATGATCGATCCTTACGCGGAGAAACGCTTCCCGAATGCTTCAAGCAGCTCTTTGAGCTTGCTCTCAGTTTCCGGCTTGATCTGGCGATCGTTGCGAATAGCCGCGAGAACATCTGATCCCGGGCCACGCACTTCGCTCAAAAGAGCAGCTTCGTACGCTACCACTTGGTCAACCGGCACAGAGTCCAAGTAACCGCGTGTACCAGCATACAGAACGACAACCTGTTCTTCGACTTGAAGTGGTGACGTTTCTGGCTGCTTCAGTAGTTCAACCAAACGTGCACCGCGGTCAAGCTGACGACGCGTTGCAGGGTCAAGATCAGAAGCGAACTGCGAGAACGCAGCCATTTCACGGTACTGAGCGAGTTCCAGCTTAACCTTGCCAGCAACTTGCTTCATAGCCTTGATCTGCGCAGCAGAACCAACACGTGAAACAGAACCGCCAACGTTCACAGCCGGGCGAATACCCTTATAGAACAGATCTGTCTCAAGGAAGATCTGACCGTCTGTGATGGAGATGACGTTTGTTGGGATATAGGCAGCTGTATCACCAGCTTGCGTTTCAATTACTGGCAGAGCCGTAAGTGAACCGCCGCCGTTCGCATCAGACATCTTCGCTGCGCGTTCCAACAGGCGTGAGTGCAAGTAGAACACGTCACCAGGGAATGCTTCACGTGCAGGCGGACGACGCAGGAGCAATGACATCTGGCGGTAAGCTACAGCCTGCTTAGACAGGTCGTCGTAACATACCAGAGCGTGCATTCCGTTGTCACGGAAGTACTCACCCATTGCGCAAGCGGCGTATGGTGCAAGATATTGCATCGGAGCCGCGTCAGAAGCTGTTGCAGCAACAACGATGGAGTATTCCATCGCACCTTGCTCCGTCAGCGTACGGACGAGGTTTGCAACCGTTGAACGCTTCTGGCCGACAGCTACGTAAATGCAGTACAGGGACTTCTTTGGGTCACCCTCAGCATTCACTGTCTTCTGAGCGACGATTGTGTCGACCAGAATTGCTGTCTTACCGGTTTGACGGTCACCGATAATCAACTCACGCTGGCCACGGCCAACAGGCACCAGAGCATCAATTGCCTTGATACCTGTCTGCATTGGCTCGCCAACGGATTGACGTGGCATGATGCCAGGAGCTTTTACTTCAGCGCGGCGGTATTCAACGTCTGTCAGCGGGCCACGGCCGTCGATCGGATTACCGATACCGTCCACAACACGACCAAGCAGGCCTTTACCAACCGGAACCTGTACGACTTCCTTAGTGCGCAGAACTGTATCGCCTTCGCGCACTTCGTCACCGTCACCAAAAAGCACAACACCAACGTTGTCGGCTTCTAGGTTCAGCGCCATACCCTTAAGGCCACTGCCCTCAAACTCAACCATTTCGCCAGCCATGACGTTGGTGAGCCCGTAAACGCGCGCAATGCCGTCACCGATCGACAGGACCGTACCGGTCTCTGAAACGGCTTCAGCACTGTCAAATGACGCGATTTGCTGCTTGAGGATGTCCGAAATCTCGGCGGGACGGATATCCATCACGCGGCTCCCTTCATAGCGTTTTGCAGGCGAGTGAGACGCCCAGCGATCGAGGTATCAAACAAAGTAGATCCAACACGCACCGTCATGCCACCAATCAAAGCAGGATCTACCTGTTCGACCAAAGACACTCGGCTGTAACCAGCTTCTGCAAGACGTGCTTGCAACTGGATGCGCTGCGAATCTGAAAGAGGTTGTGCGGAGCGGATCTCTGCTACGCTCTCACCACGGAGAGCAGCGTCATACGCAAGGATAGCGTTCAGTACGTCGTTAAGCAGCGCAAGACGGCCGTTCTGGGACACTACACCGATCAGGCGGCGAATAGCATCACTCAGACCAAAACGCTCCACCAGTGCACTTACAACACGGTTGGCGTCTTTTGGATCAATCCGCGCATCATTTAAGAATGCTCGGAGATCATCGCTTGTCCCCACAGCATCGCGCAAAGCACGTACCTGAGGAACAACTTCAGCCAATCCGCCCTGCTCGGAGACGTAATCGTAAAAAGCACGGGCATAACGCCCGGCTGCACCGTTTACGGCCCCCATCTGCGGCACCTGTGTTACCGTCGTCACACGCGTGTTCCGTCTCTGTTATCTTTACCGCAAATGCGGCCGGGCGCCACGATAGACTCCCGTGCTTCTGATTGATCCAACCAGACCCGGCTCACTTTCATCAAAAAAGCGCAACTCACGACAGTCTGATCATCCACACTGCGCAGCGTCTAGCACGGCTCACCGATCTGACGCAACCAATGCTCACACTCAAAAATAACTAAGATGTCCGAACATGATCCTGCGCGCGCAACGGAACTGCCGCCCGCATTTCTGCGGAAAGTATTTGGATGTTTTTGGAGATTTGGAGCGGGCGAAGGGAATCGAACCCTCCTCAGAAGCTTGGAAGGCTACTGCATTACCACTATGCTACGCCCGCTCATCTGAGGATTGATCTACTGCATTCTTTTTTTTTACGCAAGATACGCCTCGAGAGTTTTTTTAGAAAAAAATCCAGATACGGCATTGACTTTACCATCAGAATAATATTTCTTTCGGCCACTGTCCTAGCGCAATTCCTCTCAACGGAAATCGTTTTGACACTAGGGGCGTAGCTCAATTGGCTAGAGCGCCGGTCTCCAAAACCGGAGGTTGCGGGTTCGAGACCCTCCGCCCCTGCCATTCCGCCCTCCGGGCGGTTCAACGATCTATAGGTTCGTGAACCGCAGGATGCGGCATTTCACTTGAATTCGAGGATCACGGTGTCGGTCAGTACCCCGCAAGGCGATTCGCGCAAGTCGGCGCCACAGAACAACGGTTCAAGCTTCAACATTCGCACTTACTTTAAAGAAGTGCGCGCAGAAGCTCTCCGCGTCACTTGGCCAACACGACGTAATACCGTGATCACGACGGGTGCCGTCCTTTTCATGGCAACCATCACCTGCATCTTCTTCTTTATTGTGGACCAGGCCATCGGCTTTGGTGTCCGCTCACTTTTCGGCATCGGAGGCTAAGACAGACGACATGGCAAAACGTTGGTATGTGGTTCACGTCTATTCCGGCTTTGAAAAGAAGATTGCAAGCCACATTCAAGAGCAAGCCGCCCAGAAAGGCCTGTCCGACCATATTGAGCAAATCTTGGTACCATCAGAAGATGTTACTGAGGTCCGCCGCGGTCGTAAGGTAAACGCAGAACGCAAATTCTTCCCCGGCTATGTTCTCGTCAAAATGGAACTGACCGACGAAGCTTGGCACTTGGTTAAAGATACACCCAAGGTCACCGGCTTCCTTGGCTCGCGCAACAAGCCAACGCCCATCACGGCTGCCGAAGCAGAGCGTATCATGAAGCAGGCTCAAGAAGGCGTCGAGCGTCCTCGCTCGACACTCACCTTCGAGATCGGCGAACAAATCCGCGTTGCAGATGGCCCGTTCACGTCCTTCAACGGCATGATCGAAGAAGTCGACGACGAACGCCAGCGCCTCAAAGTCAGTGTCTCTATCTTCGGGCGCTCCACGCCTGTCGATTTGGAGTTCACTCAGGTTGAGAAGCTCTAAGTCACTTCAAACATACAAAAAAGGGCCCCTTTCGAGGCCCTTTTTTTATACCTATTTGCCCACCTCTGGCGGCAAGCTTTGCAACTGTGCAACTAAACTATCAGACATGATAGCCAGCCCATGACTCAGCTCCGAAACCAGCTTTTCTGTACTATGACTTACAGACGCATCACTTCTCCACTGAAACGGCTGAAGCAAACTCCCTCCTGTACCATCGCGCCGGTGAGCCGTTAGCGCCCCTGCGACATAAGCTCGACCTTGGCTGTCTGCCTCAAAGTTCCTTATAGTCACCTCGACAATTGCCGTAGGTGATGCTGTGACTGCGTCATTCTGAGCGTAAACTCTGCTGGCTGGCAAACGCACGGCTAAATTGCTCGCCAAAGTGTGACCCAGCATTTCTGCAAGCGGCTCACTCCAGCTTGCACCATCTGCGAGTTTCGTACGGTAGCCTTCGTCACCCCATACAATCGTGTCTCGGTCTAACCGCGATGAAATGACAGGCGTCACAACCTCAATCAAACTAGGACTAACCTGCACAACAGGGCCATTTTCGGGTGCCAAAGTATAAAGCTTTGGTGAACTATTGCTGCAAGCAGCAAGGCCAGCACATAGCAGTGCAAAGGCCCCCATACGTCCAAAGGGATGCTTCAAAGTATAAACCATGACGTTAATTCCTGCGTCCCGTTACGAGCGATGAAGGGTGATGATCAAGATAGTCTGTCAGCAATCGCAAGGAGCGCGACGTCTGTGTGAGCTGAAGAATCATGCTTTGCAGGTTGCGGTGAAAATCCGTATCTCCACCATAAGCGCCCAAAACGGACTGAGCATTTGCAAGCGTACCTTGCAGCGCCGTCATCATGGCTGGGAGATGTTCGTTCGCGGTCTTTGTCAGATCGTCCAAATGACGCAACGAATCGCGCAGAGCCACCAAAGACTGCGTTACTTCCTTGCTTTTTATACGGCTATCCGCATGAGCGAGCAGATCATTCACATGCTCCCCGATCTGGGTAAGAGGCATGGCTGCCACTTTGTCCGTTATCGTTGAGACAGACGCCATAATGCCGTCCACACCACCCGGCTGACTTGGTAGAACTGCCGCATCCCCCTCATACGTCAACGTCACAGGCTTTGCGTGCTTAATGAATTGCAGAGCAATCATCGATTCTCCGGTTAGGAAGCTTGCACTTTCCACCGATGCACGCATTCCACACGCGACAAAATCATCAAGCGACGGCGAGCTGTCACCATCGTTTGACATAACACGCTCAGGCTCAAGCTCCATTGCCACGCGTATGCGCGGCGCCTGCCCAGCACCACGCATTTGCAGCCGTATTTCGGTAACCGTACCAACTTGCAGGCCAAACATGCTCACTTGGCTGCCAATAGTCAGCCCTTTGACCGATGTATCGACATACGTCACTGCCATTAGACGGTGATGATAGCGTGCCGTTTCAGCTTCAGCTTGGCTGCCATAGAGCTTGAAAACCGAATTCGCTGGCGCAATCGGGCCATCAGCTCCGCGCATCGGTTCCGGCAACCCAAAGGCAACCCCGCCCGAAAATAGAGCCTGAATGGACTGCATCTGCACCTTCAAGCCGCCGGCACCCAGCCCCACTTGCAGACCTGATACATTCCAGAACCGGCTTTCCGTACGGAGGTAGCGGTCATACGGCGCTTTTACGAAAACCTGTAAAACTATTGGCCCCTCGCCCCCCGGCGGCATCGTGTAGCCAAGAACTTCGCCCACTGTAACATCGCGGAAAAAGACAGGCGCGCCCTGCCCCAACGACCCCAAAGTAGGCGAAACTAGCCAAAACGTGCTTCCCGGCTGGTCAGACCGCACACCCGGAACGGATTCCAAACCGCGAAAATCTGCTTGGTAGTGTCCACCTGAACCACCCGGGTCAATCGCGATGTATGCACCAGACAGCAAAGTATCGAGGCCGGTAATGCTAGTACCGTTGATGCGAGGCTTCACCACCCAGAAGCGCGTTTTATCTGTCAATATTCTTGCGCTGTCCGCATTCATTTGCACACGCGCGATGACATGCCGCATATCATCACTGAGCGTTACCTCCTGAACGGTTCCGAGGGTTACCGCTTTATTCTTCACCTGAGTTTGTCCAGGTGTTAAGCCATCGGCCGTATCGAATGTTATTGTGATTTCAGGCCCACGCGTGGCGAAATGCTTCCACGCCAGCCAACCGGTAATGGCAATAGCTAGAATAGGAATCAGCAAAATCAGCGAGAATCGTGTACGCCTTGTCGGAGCTTCCGGCACAGAGGAGGCTTGGCTCTCATTCTCAGATTGACGTTCAGTCACGCTCTTTCGGGCTCCATAGTAGTACAATCAGGGGTCTGGGCTTTAGTAAGTTGATGCCGCGTTTCTTCTTTAGGCTCATCCGGTACCGCCGGTGCGCTACTGGTACCAGTCGGCCGGCCATTCAAACTCTTGTCACCGTGAACATCGTTTAAACCTGCTGCGTCCCACATGCTTCTTGGATCAAAACGTTCGGCCGCGAAGATGGTGAGCACCACGACTGAAGCAAAACAGACCATGCCAAGTTCAGCATGAACGTTCGCCATAAATCCAAAACGCACAACGGCGCATAGAATAGAAATCATAAACACGTCGATCATTGACCAACGTCCAATAATTTCCACTACACGATACAACTTCCCTAAAAAAGCGAGCGGTTTTTTAGGCTTTAAACGTATCGATACGAGCATTACGGCCAAAGCAATAATTTTGAGCACCGGCACTGTAATACTTGCAAAAAGTACCAACAACGCCAGCGGCACCATATCGGCCTGCCACAATTCAATAACACCCGACATAATGGTGCTGGGCGCTCCCGAACCCACCTTACTATACGTCATGACAGGAAATAAGTTTGCGGGAACATATAAAACGATGCTGGCGACTAGGAATGCAGCAGCTGCAACGAAACCGTTTTTTTTTCCGACGACGGAGTATTTGGCCACAACGCGGGCAGTCCCCTAGATCCGCCTCAGAATCTACAGGGTGGTCAAACGCCATAACCAAGGAACAACATTGACACGACACAACGTGGTCTGGCGGAGGAAGCTGGTCACTACGCCCATCTACATGCGCCACCTCAAAGAGACGCCCACATTGACCATCAATCGTTTCTCTCAGAGCGCGATTGTTCCAGATAAGTTCATCATCAAAGGTTGAGTCGAGCACAGACATCGTAATCATGAGCGCACCGAGCACATAAACGCCGGGTTGCAAAATTACGACCGCCAAGTCTACCAACTTAGTGTACGCGACCAACACACCCAGTACGTAAACCTCAATCATAGACCATGTTCTGAGCCGCTCGTACCAAGCCAAAAGGCACGGCGTCCAATCTGGCATGCGCTTTTTGGAGGCTCCGTACAATATGGCCGCCATCAGCGCGATGACCACGCCCGGCATGACAATCGTCACAAGCGCTACAAGACAGGCAATCCCACCGAAACCTTGCCGTACGAGTTCCAGCGGCCCCGCCCACAGCGAAACGGTATTTTCGCGCCCATAAACATTCAGTGTCATTAACGGATCTAACAGAAGCACCAGATATAATGCTGCTGCAGTAATGCAAAAAGCTGCAGGTGTACCGATGACAGACGTTCTGCGGCGACGCGCTAGCTGCGTGCCGCACCGCACACACTTAACGGAATAACCCGGCTTTAAAGACGGGAGCGTCTGCACTTGCCCGCATACGAAGCACTCCCGCACACCTTCAAGCACCAAGAGGGAGTCATGCGGGGCTTGGCTTTGCGGCGATAACCGAACAGCCCCGTGCCATAATTTTTTATGAAACTGCCTTTTCATGCTTCCCCTTTGCGCTTTTTGCATGACGCCAGCATCGCCATAACGCACGCAGCTTCAGCCTGCACAAAACACGCACAAAGAACACGTATAAGCCACCCGCACAATAACGTGCAGAGACAAGGCAAGTTTTATTTTAGAGAGGGAAGACCTCAATGGTGCCGGAGAAGAGATTCGAACTCCCGACCCCATCATTACGAATGACGTGCTCTACCAGCTGAGCTACACCGGCCGTCCATTGAGGTGATGGCCTTTTAGCGGCCTAACCAGAGGATGACAAGCCCCGTTTTTGAAAAAAGAAAGTTTTTCACGTAATACGCCCGAAAAGACGCTCAATCTCCGCGCGCGTAAGCTTCAGCCAGGTTGGACGGCCATGAGAGCATGTATTCGCGCGGGGAGTACGCTCCATTTCCCGCAATAACGCGTTCATTTCTTCTGGTTTCAAACGCCGCCCCGCACGGATGCTTCCATGACAGGCCATCCTTGCCAAAACGGCATCGAGCTTACGTGAAAAACTTTCCGTATTTGCCGCGTCCAAGTCCGGATCTTGCGCCAATTCATCAGCAACGTCTTTTAATAAGGAGGCCACATCAGCCTTGCCCAATAAAGCAGGAACCGCTCTGAGCAGCACGCTTCCGGATCCAAAAGGCTCAACGACCAAACCCAGATTTTCCAGATTTTCAGCACAAGCCAGCAACGCATCCGCCTCACGGGCCGGCAGGTCAATTACCTCCGGAAGAAGCAAAGATTGCGCTTTCAATACCCCTTTGGCGTGTAATTCACGCAGGCGCTCATGCGTCAAACGTTCATGCGCAGCGTGCTGATCCACAAGGATCAAATCGCCATCAGGAGCAACGGACAATAAATATGTGTCAAAAACCTGCGCGACAGCGGCACCGAGGGGAAACGCATCTTTTGGCCCCTGCCCTTCGCCCCGTGTACCGTCCACGGCCAACGGCGTGCGCGCTTGCGGCAGGAAATTACGCTCCAACTCGGAAAAACCAGATGGAGCACTTTTCTCTTCCATTGAAGTTTGAGCAACGTATGTGTCGCTACTCGGCGTTTCTTCCTGTGGCCAAGCCCCCCGCTCAATCAGGGAAGGCACTCCCGAGGCACGGGAAGGATAAACGATTGAGGGACGACTACCGCCCAAACGTGCCTGCACGCCCCCCCGCCAGACCCATGCCCCAACGCACGCCCCAGACCGCCAATCAGCAGTGCTTTGACATCTGCTTCATCTGCAAAGCGCAACTCCGTTTTCGCAGGATGAACGTTTACGTCCAAACGCTCTAACGGCACGGTAATATTCAGTGCATGGACAGGGAAACGGCCCTGCGTAATGACCGGGCGATACGCAACGCGTATCGCAGTACGCAACATCGGGTCCGTTACAGGGCGGCCATTAACGTGCACAAATTGACCCGCCCCTGTTGCCCGCGTTCGTCCCGGCCCACAAGCGTAGCCCGACAAACGCAAAGCCCCACGCTGTTCATCCAGCGGAAGGAGCATGTCTGATGGCGTATCTAAAATCGCAGCCGTGCGCGCCAGAGGGCTTTGCTCAGGCACGTCAAACAGCACCCTCTCATCTAGCAATACTCTGATGGCGCAATGAGGGGCGCTGAGCGCCAGCCTACGCATCACCGCTTCCGCGTGGCCCGTTTCCACTCGGGGAGATTTCAGAAACTTACGACGAGCCGGAGTAGCAAAAAATAGGTCTGTTACAACGATGCGTGTGCCGACAGGGCCTGATGCTGGCTCCGGAGGACTAATAACGCCACCTTCGACCCTAAGACACCATGCCGTTTCAGCCCCCGCCACGCGAGACGTCAACGCCAAGCGGGCACTCGCCCCAATTGACGGCAATGCCTCACCCCGAAAGCCTAACGTTTTTATATGGACAAGACGCTCATCCTGCAACTTAGACGTGCAGTGCCTCTGGACAGCCAATTGCAGGTCATCAGGCGTCATACCGCAGCCGTCATCTGTGACGTCGATACGGTCAACGCCCCCACCACGCAATGCGACCACGATGCGGCGCGCACCCGCATCCAAGGCATTTTCAACGAGTTCTTTGAGCGCGGCTGCAGGGCGCTCAATGACCTCGCCGGCCGCAATTAAATCAATAACGTGATTAGACAAGGGCCGGATGACCGGCCTCTCACGCGCTTGCATTGCATTCACACAAAAAATTGGGGCTCTAGCGCCCTCTTAGAAGACGCCGAGGAAATGGCCCGTTTTCTTCGTGACTGTAGGCGTAGCACCTGTGGTTGCCTTACGGCCAAGAGCAGTGTTCTCACGGATGCGGCGGTTTTCGCCATCTCCGTCCACAACGCCACCAGCCTTACCACCGGACCAGAACATCAGGTTATCAACAAAACCCGCATCTGCGTTGCCCAGCTCAGCATTATCAGACGCACGTGACGCTTGGGTAGCTTGCGCGACCAGAGATGTCTGGCCTGCGCTTTCGCTGCCCACAACAGGGTGCAGAGCTGTGTCAGGTGAAAGCGTTTCCAGCGCTTGCAGACGCGGGCTCTCGTCCGGGCGGTGAGCATCAGCGGCACCGGGGAGTTGCATCTTCTCTGACGGCGGCATTGAAAGCGGCGCACGGGTCGTGACCGTGTACTCGTCGGGCATGATGCGTTCCATGCCGAAAGCACGCGTCACGTCATCCCCCGAACAGCCGGCGAGCATTACTCCAAAAGAAGCAACAGCACCAATCTGGGCACATAAACGAACGGAAGGAATACGAAAAAAGCGCATGGTCAGACCCTGAAAGGCGATCACAATTCAAATACTCCTACCGTTCTAAGCCCCATGGGGCAAGCTATGCAGCACATTTGGCAGCATCTTATGGCTGTCTTTTCCGCATAATCACTGCGCAGAACGCTGCCTTTCGGACAGAAAACTATCCAGCATCCATACTGCGACACCACAAACGATACCCGAATCTGCGACGTTGAACACGTACCATGACCACCCAAAAGCATGGGCATGCAAGAAATCAACCACGGCGCCATAGCGCACGCGATCAATCACATTGCCTATGGCTCCGCCAGCAATCGCCCCAGCCGCACCAGCAACAAGCACGCGCGACGTGCGCGCAACGCATACCAAGAGCAGGACAACGGCTACGAGCGACACAGCTTCAAAAATAAGCGGCCCCTTATTTCCCAAGCCACCAAACATGCCGAACGTAACCGCATGGTTCCAGACCATCGTAAAGTTCAGGAACGGCAAGATTTGCACGGACCCACGCGCCGGGAGGTCATAACCATAAAGAATCCAGTTCTTGCTCAGCTGATCAGCCGCCAGAACGAGAAACAAAAAGATGACCCCCAGCGTAATACGCTTCAAACGCCCTTGCCGCTGAGCTTTAACCTCCATCACGCCACCACGCTTACACAACGGCGGCATAGAGCGGAGTGCTCTTCATGTTCACCGACTTCTGGAAGAACCTTCCAGCAGCGTGCACATTTTTCACCGTCGGCGCGCTCCACTTTAGGTGCGCCATGGCCACCCTCAGCCTCTACCAGCGTAGCGTGCGACGTGATGAGCAGTTCAGCCCAGTCGAGAGATGCACCACCGAAGCGTGAACGCTCCTCTGCTGTGAGCGGCAGCGTAACCTGCGCTTCAAGCGATGACCCGATGACCCCGTCACGGCGCGCTGTCTCAAGTTCCGTCGTAACAATGCGGCGATAGGCACGGATGTGCTCCCATGCTTCCCCTAGTGCTGCATCATGCCATTCCGCTGCCGGCTCAAAGAAAGCCGCGAGATGGATGCTGTTTTCATCACCAAAACGGGCCTGCCATGCCTCTTCTGCTGTGAAGACCAGTACCGGAGCCAACCAAGTGCACAGCGCACGATGCAACACATCAAGCACCGTACGAACGGCGCGGCGCGTCGGGTCGGACGGCGCATCACAGTACAATACGTCTTTACGAATATCGAAATAGAACGCTGACAGATCAGTCGTGCAGAAACCATGTAGCGCCGGATAGACACCAACCCATTGATGGGTTTCCACCGCGCGAGCAATCAATCCGTGCAACTCGGACAGACGGTGCAGAATGTAGCGCTCCAGCGGCGGCAGCTCTGCGTGGGGGACAATCTCCTCCTCAGCAAAACCTTCTAAGGCGCCGAGCAACCAACGCAGAGTGTTCCGCAACCGACGATACAATTCGCCCTGCTGCTTAAGGATCTCATTGCCAATGCGCAGATCTTCATTCGTATCCGAGTTCAAAATCCAAAGACGCAGAATATCTGCCCCCAATGAATTCCAAACATCGGCAGGAGCGACAACATTGCCCAAGGACTTGGACATTTTGCGCCCTTGTTCATCCAACACAAAGCCGTTCGTCACAACAGCCTTATACGGAGAAACACCCCGTGTCCCGACGCCTTCCAGCAGAGATGACTGGAACCAACCGCGATGCTGATCTGACCCTTCAAGATACAGATCAGCAGGAACATTCATGTTCTCCTGACCTTCAATGAAGGTATGGCTCGAACCTGATTCAAACCACACATCCACAATATCGAAGACTTGCTCATAATCCGCCGGATCACGCCCTTCGCCGAGGAATTGTGCTGGATCGGCCTCGTACCAGATATCCGCACCCTTTTCCTTGAACGCATCGACAATCCGCGCCATCACGGCTGGATCACGCAGCACTTCGCCCGTCCGCTTTTCAACGAATACAGCGATAGGCACACCCCACGCACGCTGGCGCGAAATGCACCAATCTGGGCGCTGTTCGACCATTGATGTAAGACGGCGGCGTGCTGATTCGGGCACAAACGTCACATCATCCAGCGCTTTTAGTGATTTTTCGCGCAGCTTTTGCTCGCCATCCATGGCGATAAACCACTGAGGCGTAGCGCGGTAGATGATTGGCGCTTTTGACCGCCATGAATGCGGATATGAGTGCAGAACCTTACTACGTGCCATGAGGCCAGTTGCAGCACCTCCGGCGCGCTCAGCCTCATCTCGTGCCTCATCCAGCAAAGCACACACCGGGTCAGACGCTTTGAACACGTGCGTCCCGGCCAAATGCGGTACCCAAGCAGCGTAGCGCCCGTCATCCAGCACTAACTCTGGCACTTCAATGCCATTCGCACGACTGACAATAAAGTCATCCACACCGTGAGATGGAGCCGTATGCACAAGGCCCGTACCCGCATCCGTCGTTACGAAGTCAGCGGATAACAAGGGTACGTCATGTTCATAACCACGGCCGCGCCATGGATGGGCGCAGACCACACCCGCCAATGCACTGCCGGGCAACGTGTACAGCACGTGATGCGCAGCAATACCAACTTGCTGACAGAAACCCTCAGCCAGATCTTCCGCTACAAGCAGCTTCGCCCCTGACGGAACCTTACTACCCTCAGCAGTTTCATCCGCGCGTAAAACGACATAGGTGATGTCCGGGCCGAAAGTGATGGCGCGGTTTGCTGGCATTGTCCACGGCGTCGTGGTCCAAATCACCGCAGATACGTCCGTTAATGCTTTGCCGGGCGTCGTATCTTTTACGACCGGAAAAGCCACGTGAATCGTGGTGGATTCGATGTCGTGATATTCAATTTCTGCTTCAGCCAGAGCTGTTTTCTCAACAGGGCTCCACATGACAGGACGCAAACCACGGTACAGACCGCCATTCAGCAAAAAGCGTCCAATCTCTTGGACGATCTTTGCCTCTGACTCGAAATCCATAGTGACGTAGCGATGCGCCCACTCAGCTTGTACGCCAAGACGCTTAAAATCTTCTGCCTGTTTTGCAACCCATTGAGCCGCATATTCACGACACTCAGCACGGAACTGCAGTAAAGGCACCTCGTCCTTATTTTTACCCGCTTTGCGGTACTGCTCTTCGATGCGCCACTCAATCGGCAAGCCGTGGCAGTCCCAACCCGGCTGATAACGCACAGCATAACCTGCCATGCGATGTGCGCGATTAACCACATCCTTCATGACCTTGTTCAGGGCATGGCCAATATGGATATGACCGTTCGCATAAGGAGGACCATCGTGCAGGGTGAAAACTGGGCGCCCGGCTTCCGCTTTTCTAATATGTCCGTCTAAGTCCATTGCCTCCCAGCGGGCCAAAGTTTCTGGCTCACGCTTGGGTAGGCCACCGCGCATTGGAAACGCTGTACGTGGCAAAAACACCGTATCGCGATAGCGGTCTTGTTGTTCTTTAAAACTGGCGTCGGACATGAAAAACGGCCCCGTCTGGTCAGACATAAAAGCAAATGTGCTTCATATGGGGAGCCAGAAGCAATCCGGTCAAGCCCAGCGCCTATTTACTGAGCCATTCGGCGCATTTTTAGCATCGCCAGCAGCTATTACGCGTGCCTTTTTGCCTTACCTGCGACGAACATGCCTGCATTTCGTCTATTTTTGACTGCGCCAGCGTCTAGCCCACGACTTGCGCCCTGACCCACACAAAGCCGTAAAACGCAAAAAGCCCCTCCGTTTACTGGAGGGGCTTTTCTGCTCAATGAACGCTCTCAGAAAGATGCGTTCACGCGGCCGAAGTAATAAGCGCCAGTGAATGGGATCTGACCCGAGAACTGGTCGTACATGCTGCCGCCAGCCTGTGTCAGCTCACCCGGCAGTTTGCGAGGGCGAACATTGAAGATGTTGTTAGCACCAACAGAAGCATGGATGCGGTCTGTCACACGGTAGCCAATTTCCAGATCCGTCAACCAGCGTGGCGTGTTCTTAAACTGTGCAAAGCACGAGTTCGAGTAACGCAGCGCACCACCCTTGGAGCATGTTGCAGAAGCAGGCGTCCAATCTTGGTACGTCATCATCGCTGTCGTCTCACCGTAACGGCTCTGACGCAGGTTTACGTCCCATTTTCCAACCGTCCACAATGCGTTCAGGATCAGCTTGCTGCGCGGCGTTGCGGTCGTCAGATACGCGATGTCCTGCTCGTTCAGCAGAGGTTGACCAAGGTTCGACATACCGTTGTGATGCAAACGTGTACGGTTAAGGTTGAATGCCGCCGTCAAGCTGACATTGCCATAGTCCCGCATACGAACGAGGTAGTCTGCCTTAATATCCATACCCTGAGTACGGGTAGATGCACCGTTGGACAGGAAGAAAGCCGAAGAGTTTGCAATGTTATTTGCCGTCGGCGTGATATCGAAGCCAAAGGAGCGAATAGCGTCGAGAGCGGACTGCCCCTTAACCGTACCGCCCTGCACAATACGATCACGCAGGTTGATCTGGTAAGCGTCAACCTCAACATGCAAGCCATGCAGTGGTTCAGCCGTAAAGCCGAGGCTTGCATTAGTAGAACGCTCTGGCTTCAAACCGGTCGCGCCGAGTGAACGCGCACCAGCAGATTCCACCGGCAACTGACCAGCGACACTGCCACTACCCGCAAACGTGTTCAGGCGGCTGAAATGAGCTTCCTGCAAGGTCGGAGCACGGAAACCGTTGCTGATTGTACCACGGACAGCAAAGCGCGGTGTAAAGTCATAACGCGCAGAGATTTTGCCGTTCTCTGTGTTCTGGGTGTTGGTGTAATACTCGTAACGGCCCGCTACATCGATCTGAAGTTTCTGCGTCGGGTGGAACGTCGCATCAACATAAGCAGAGTAAACGTTACGGAACCACGTACCCGCTGACTGCGGTGGGATACCTGTATGCTCAACCGGTCCACCATAGAGGTAAGACTCAGGGTTACCTGCTACGATCTGGTAGCGATCCAAACGGTGCTCACCACCAAATGCCAAATTTACAGGCAGGACATTAGCAATCGTAAAGGCACGGCGCAGATCAAGATTGTTAGTCCATTGTGCGTTCTTCTGGGTGTAATCCCAGAACTTGGTCGGGGAGTAACCCTTCGCACTGATCATACCCAAGTTAACAACATCACGGATGCTGATACGAGAGTTGTTGCCGCCGTAAACTGACGAGAAATCCCAGTCAAAGCCAAACAAATTCTGTCCGCGCAGACCGAGAAGCGCTGAATAATCCAACTCGTCATCTGCTGTGATGGGGCGAAGGCCATCTGGGAAGTAACCTGGCACAACATATGGGCGCTTATAAGCACGCATTTCTGCGTGGCGATACGCCAACATGCTCTGACCGTAGAGTTCAATGCCTTGTGTGATGGGCTTGGCAAAGTTGATGCCCAGATTCTCACGCGTTTCTTTTGGCGTGCTCAGATAGTCAGTCTGACGACCCTTCCAAGATTGGTTGGCACCGTTCTTTACGAAGTAGTTTCTGGTGTCAGCACCGGCTGGCCAGTAGCCAAGCAAAGCATGGTCAGGGCCCCACGCAATGGTGTGATCCGTGTGGTAAAACTGTGCGCCGATATGAATATAGCCATCGGAACCAAGCTTCAAACCGCCATCAGCATCCAGCTGATACTGCACACCATCGCCATTATAAGCGTTTGCGCCAGTTTGCGCGCTCAGGTTCAGGCCATGATCTTTCTTCTTGGTGATGATGTTCACCACACCGGCAATGGCGTCTGAACCGTACATAGCCGCTGCGCCATCTTCCAGCACCTCGATATGGTCGATCATGTTGCCGGGAATCATGTTCAAGTCTACGCCGGAAGACGCGAACTGAGGACCAGACTTCTGAACAATGTTCGCCGTTGTATGGCGGCGCTTACCATCGACCAGAACAAGCGTCTCGTTCGGGTTCAGACCACGCATCTGGATCGAAGCGACCAATGAGTTGGTGTTCGAACCGCGAGCACTCATCGTAATGGATGGGTAAGTCCGCGTCAGAGCATTGGAAACATTCAGTTCACCTGAACGCGCCAAAGTTGCCGCTGAGATCAAGGCAATCGGACTGATGCTTTGACGTGCCTTAACATGCGAAGCGCGCGTACCTGTGACGATAACCTGCTCTTGAGTATCGCTGTTACGCGACGTTGGATGAGCATGCGCTTTGTGAGCTGTCGCTACAGGCTTCACAGCTGCTTTTTGCTTTGTTTCCGCCCATGCTCCTGCTGAGAAAAGCATAGGTGTACACGCTGACGTCGCGACCAAAAGTAATTTTACTTTTTTCACGAATAACTCCAGATCAGGGAATATTTCTGTTTCTGAAGCGCGATTTAATGAAGCTGAAAACGTAACAAAAGTTACAGTTTTAAGTCATCGAAATATATTGGTCATATGTTGCACAACATGTCTTAAGCCTTAGAAAATCTGGATATTTTTTTGCCGAACTTAATTTTTCATTCTCTCGAAGGGTACGTCGTAAAATTGCTTTCTTTTCAATTATTTAAATAAATTTTACAAAATGTGTTTCTAGAATTCGCTCTGTATCAAAGCCCTGCCGGGGGGCAGTGCGCAACTGGACCTCCTTTAAAAAGCGCTATTGAGAAGCTTAGCCCCACACCGACAGCACCCGTATTGACCTTATTGCGTGTCCTAAAAGACACAACACTTTGTAGGCTCAAGAGAGAACGCATGCCGGGATCCCCAAACACATGAAAACAAGACGTTAGACGTGATGGCCTTACGCTTATTGTCCCGGCATAAAAAACGAATCGCGGTTTTAGCGTGATGATAGAATTTTACGCGCTTGCGCTGCGTCTTGGGCGATCTGTGCTTTCAACGCATCAAGACTATCGAAGCGGCACTCTTCCCGCATGAGACATACCAATGCGACCGACAAGATCTGACCGTATAGGTCGCCAGAAAAATCAAACAAATGAACTTCTAGGCGGCTCTCTTGGCCATCATTAATCGTAGGCCTGCGTCCAATATTAGCAACGCCCGGCAGGACACGGCCATCCGGCAAGGTAACCCACACAGCATAAACGCCACGTGCCGGCTCAATATGCTGACCCAAGGGTATATTTGCCGTAGGAAAGCCAAGCAGCCTTCCACGCTGGTCCCCGTGAACAACCGGACCGACAATGCTCCACAATCGCCCCAACTCCATTGCCGCCCGCTCGGGATAACCTTCCTGTAAGAGACGACGTATGCGACTGGACGAGATAGGGCCGTTATCATCCGTCAGCTGCGGAACAATACTAAGGCCGACACCATGTTCTGTGAGCAGATGCTCCAACCGAGCCGTATCTCCGCCCCGGCGATGCCCGAATGCAAAATCCGCGCCGCACGCAACGTGCTGAACGCCTAGCGCGTTAATTAGGACATCTTTGACAAATTCTTCCGCCCCAAGATGCGAGAACTCTGCGTCAAATGCCAATTGAAAAACGGACTCAACGCCCTGCTCCTGCAGGGCGTTGGCCCTGACATTTGGCAGCATCAGGCGAAAAGCCGGATCTTGCGGGCGAAATAAAGCCCGCGGGTGCGGGTCAAAAGTTACAACAGAAAGTGGACGGTCCGGCCGAGCCGTACGCAGCGTATTCAAGACATGCACATGCCCTCTGTGCACGCCATCAAAATTACCTAATGCTGCGACCGTACCGCGCGCCTGCGCCGGAACAGCGCGCCAGTCAGTGTAGACGCTCATGCAAGAGCAGACCCAGCAAGGCCGAAATTCGCAGCCACTTCAGCAAGAGTTGCAGCCTGTGGCACGCCAACATGCGGCACAGTTGCATCTTGAGGGCGTACCAACTGACAAACGGCTAACCCCGCTTCAATCGCGGCGTCCAGTTCAGCACCGATATCGGACAGGAACAAAATCTCTCCGGCCTCAACATTCAAAGCCTGAGCAATTTTCACATATGAAGTCGCGTCTTTTTTGCCACCCGTCGACAGGTCAAAAAACCCCTCAAACAAGCTGGTCACATCGCCTTGGGCGGTATGACCGTATAGAAGCTTCTGGGACGGAATCGAACCTGACGAATAAACAGCCAAACCCAGCCCAGCATCCTTCCAGGCCTTTAACGCGGGCAATACGTCCGCATAGAGATCTGCGCGAATTGTTCCATCCGCAAACCCCTGACGCCATGCAACCCCTTGCAGGGCTTTCAAGGGAGCAGCTTTTTCGTCGCGTGCCATCCACTCTTGGCAAACATCAAGAGGATCACGGCCGGGAAAAGAACGTTCGATCTCACGTCGGGCATTTGCAACAGTTGGCTCTGACTGATCCGCCAGAACTGCTGGCAGGGCACGTGCCGCGTATGGAAACATCACGTCCTTGACGAAAGTGATCGGCAGTGTGGTGCCTTCAATATCCAGCAGAACAAAACGAATCATAAAGCCTTCATCAAATCTGGGCAGCTGTTGTGGGCACCACTTCTGCTGGGAAACGCTCAGCAATATCGTCCCCGGTGTAATCTGCGATCCAGCCCGTTTTATCGGTAAATACGCGCAGAGCAACAACATCAGGCGATGTACCCGCATCAAACCAATGCGGAATGCCCGTCGGGACAGAAATCAAATCGCCTTGTTCACAGAGAACGGAATAAACGCGGCCTTTGATGTGCAGCACGAAAGCGCCCTGCCCATGCACAAAGAACCTGACCTCGTCCTCGCTGTGAGTATGTTCAGATAAGAACTTTTGACGCAATTCTGGCAGGTTCGGCGTTTGCGCGTTAATGCGCACAACATCTGCACTCCCGGCGCCGGTCTCACCCATCAAAGCGTTGAGATACGGGCGATAAGCGTCCAATATATCATCCGTTGAGGCGTCTTTTGCCGGCGTTACCGGCGCAGCCCAGCGCTCAAAACGAATGTTGTGCGGGCGCAGCGTCTCCGCAATTTCTCCGGGTGTGGAGAGATCAAGCAGAAGCTTTCCCGGTGCATCATCCCGGTAAACCGTCAAACGACTCATGACAATTAGCCTTTTTGAAGATGGGCCAAATGGCAGGCAAGCAGGAATTCCAAACCTTCCAACCGTGCCAATGCTGTTGGCATATCTGGTCCCCAGACATATACACCATGTCCGCGGATCAAATACCCAACAGGCATATTCGACAAATGCGGCGCAACATGCGTTGCCAAACGTGCAATATCTTGGTCATTCGCAAAGAGCGGCAAATCCAGCGATGTTTCGTGGGTAGTCTGCCCCTCGAAAACCTTCAAAACCTCATAGCCTTCAAGGGTAATAGCATCGCTTTGCTCGTCACGTGACAACACTGTCGCGGCGACTGAATGGCCGTGCAAGACCGCACCAATGGAGGGGTTATGCGCGTAAAGCTGCGTATGCAGCAAAGTCTCGGCGCTCGCCTTCTGTCCTTGCTGAACAGGACGCCCATCAGGTGTGATCTCAATCACATCATCAACGCTTAGAAAGCCTTTATGGCCGCCAGAGCGTGTGATGGCGATACGTCCGTCCGTTAGCCTACGCGATATGTTTCCCGCTGTGGCTGGAACCCAGCCGCGTTGGTCCATACGCTGCCCGGCGCGTACAATATCTTTACGGGCCTGCTCCCACGCGGGATCAAGCACCGTATTTTCTTCGTCCAAACGACTGTTCAACGCCATTAAACTCGCGTTTGTGTCGTTTCGTGCGACTGGGTCTGCGCACTTGCGTTCTGCTGAGGGGCAGAGAGATGGCCGGGTGCTTCTGATGGTGAGGCATTGGACCCCGCCATTGATTCATCATCAGCCATATTCTTCTTGAAGGACTTAATACCCTTCGCAAAATCGCCCATCATGCCACTAATTTTACCGCCGCCACCAAAAACGACGAGAACAACAACCGCAAGAATGACCCAGTGAATGGGGCTCATACCGCCCATGTCCGTGTACTCCGAAATGCCAAGGCTACCCTCATGTGGCAAGGCTTGGCCAATTGTGCAAGCATTCTGCTTAATGCAAACGCGCCGGACAGTCCTGCGCTTAAGGGATAATGAACCCATAGGTTGGGTTTGACCGCAACCCCATAACACCACTCGGGCTCCACCACACCCTCACCAACGACCAATCGTGGGCGTGGGAAATATCTTTTACTGGCACAGACCGGTCAATTTCGCCCGGCGCCCAATTCGCCTGATCAACAAGAATTGTATCGTCAGAGACCACGCGCCTGACGACTGATACATGGCCGTACGGCATTCGCCGCGTTGCTTTGAAAACCAAAATGGAACCGGCTTCCGGGCTGTGTGTCCGTGTGTAGCGCCCATTCGCCTGCCACCACCAGCTGGCAGCGTTCCCCCGCAGGTCTACTCCCGTTTTTTCACGAGCATAGGGCGCGCATTGTAAAGCCCCGTCAAAGCGCCCTCCCCCGCCGCAGGCCGTCAAAGCCAGCAATGCTGCCAAAGCCAGCCCGTGCCACAAGGAAAGACAGCTCCCCGCAGGCAGCCTCATATATGTCTGTTCCGAAACGCTATGATGCGTTCTTCCGCATCATAGCGATCCATAGACAAAGCAACCTCTGAAACATCACGAGAGAAGCCATTACGGGCAAAAATACCGAGCACTCGTGCCAATTCTTCCTGCGGGCGGTCATCCCGCTGGAAAGGTCCAACACGACGTTTCCGTGCCAGCATTAATGCCGCAGCCAATTCGGCCTCCCGCGCCCCAGCATCACCACGCTCTCCCAACGAATCGGATAAGGCTTCACGAGCAACTTCAGCGTCTACTCCCTTTTGCTGCAACTTGGCCTCTACAGCACGTCTAGAGCGCCCCGCACGCGCCAAACTTGATGCCTTCATGCGAGCAAACCCCGGATCATCAACCGCGCCGAGCGCGCGCATGGCGTAAACAACGTCGTCTATAACAGTACGCAGCCCATTTAATTTGGCTGACAGTTCCTCTTCATCCAGACCAGCCTGCAACGCGCGTGATGCCCAGCGCCTCAACCGTCTTTCCAGCATCTGCCTCAGCCCCTGCTCGGTCGTGGCGAAGCGGGCTAAATGCGCAAGTGCTGTCTCGCGCAGCGTACGGAAATCAGGGGCTGCCGGTATCTCTATCATTTTGAAGAGTATGAAACTGATCAGGCATTTACGGCAAGCAAAGATCGCGTATGGTCAGGTTATGACCGTATCATTTTCTCCTGCGCTTGACGCCGCTATTCGCTCTTTACCACAACGCTACCCAGGACCGGGCGGCGCTGTTGCTGTTCTTCACCGCGGAGAAGTAATTATACGCCACAGTTGGGGCTACGCGAATGCGGAGAGACGTCTCCCTTTTACCCCTTCAACACTTTTCCGCATGTGCTCTATCACTAAGCAATTCACATGCGCGGCCATGCTACAAAATACTGCCGCCCCCTCTGAACTGAACAAGATCATTTCATCGCGCCTTCCCCTGCTTCAAGGCCCACATCCTAACGCGCTTCATCTGGCTCATAACCAATCTGGTCTGCGCGACTACTGGGCCGTCGCAATGCTGCATGGTGCTGCCATTGAGGGGTATTTCGGGGACCGGGAAGCCGAGAGAGTTATACGCGGTACGCGCAGTCTCCAGTTCTCGCCCGGCACGTCTTACTCTTACGTTAACCAAAATTTCCGCCTCCTCTCTGACGCCTTACAAGACCATACGGGCCGAAGCTTTGCGGAAATTCTCCAATTTTCTGTTTTCAACCCCTCCGGGATGGAGCGCGCAATACTGGCCGCAGAAACACGCGCAATGCCAGACGGTACCATCGGGTATGAGGGCAGCGTCTCAGCCGGTTTCCGCCCGGCAATAAACAATATTTGGTGGACGGGCGATGCCGGCCTCGCCGCCTCCCTTGATGATATGATTGCGTGGGAGACGTTTATCGATAACGGCCGGGACGATAGCGACAGTCTTTATAATCGCCTCTCAGCCCCCACCTCTTTTGAAAATGGCACGCCTGCGCCCTATGGCTTCGGCCTGCAACACCTCAACCTTCATGGCAAACATGTTACTGCACATGGCGGCGCCCTGCGTGGGTGGCGGTCACACCGTCTTCACGTCGCTTCAGAGCGCCTTTCTGTTGTTGTCATGTTCAACCACATGTCACCTGCACAAAACGCAGCAGCAGAAATTTTAGGCTCGATGCTTAACGCTCCTGCCCCCCCTACCCGCAACGCACAGACTAGCCGCCTGCCCGGTGTTTACCGGGAACAGGAAACCGGCCTCTCTGCTCGTATCGATTCTCTCGGTGAAAACACTTTGGGGCTACGTTACCTCATGCTGCCTGATGCGCTGTCCAACGTGAGCGACACGCATGCAGAGAACGGCGCAATCCGGCTCAATCTTCTGCAAGATTGCACCGTTCGGATGGAGCATCTCAAAGAAAACCGATCTACGACACTAATTGCTGCCACAGATGCCGGCCCCATCCCGGCCGATACTGAAACATCCGAGCTCGCAGGGAATTACATCTGTGACGAGCTGGACGGAGCAACCGTAACCGTTTCAGAACAAGGCGGCATTTTGTACGGTGGGTTTTCTGGCATGTTGGGCGATGGAAAAATGGAACCGCTCCAACGCCTTGCACGTGATTTATGGGTTCTCCCTTGCCCCCGCGCACTGGATCATACCCCGCCGGGAGATTGGACACTCAGCTTTGAGCGTCAAAATAAGCAGATTATTGCACTGCGCTTAGGCTGCTGGCTCGCAAGAGACCTTATTTATCGCCCTGTCTGACATAAAATTACATAGAAGCATTTGACGCCAAGCGTTTTAGAGCGTCACAATAGTAACTGTGAAATCTGTTGGCCCCGCCTCGGACCCTAAGGGAAGAACCGGCGCGGGGCTTTCGTATTCCACATATCTTTATGAACCTTTTGAACAGGATCGATCACAATCATGATCTCCGCCCTAATGCCCAACTACAACCGTGCTGACCTCGCCTTTGAGCAAGGCCAAGGCATCTGGCTGCAGACGGCGGATGGACGACGATTCATGGATTTCGGAGCAGGCATCGCGGTCTCCTCCCTCGGCCACGCACACCCAAAGCTCGTACATGCGATTGCGGAACAAGCTGGCAAAGTCATGCACGTTTCAAATTTGTACCGCGTGCCGCAAGCCGAGCGCTTGGCTGATCTCCTTGTGCAAAACACTTTTGCCGATTCGGTGTTGTTCTGTAATTCCGGCGCGGAAGCCAATGAAGGCATGGTCAAAATGATCCGCCGCGCGCAATTCGAAAACGGACACCCTGAACGGACACGTATTCTTTGTTTTGATGGCGCATTTCACGGCCGTACACTTGCCATGATCGCCGCTGGGGGCAACCCCGCGTACCTAAAAGGTTTTGGCCCTGTTGTAGAGGGCTTTGATCACATCCCCTTTAACAACACGAACACGCTGCGCGACGCCATCACCCCTGAAACTGCCGGCATTATTGTTGAACCCATTCAGGGCGAAACAGGCATCAAAACAGCCGACGTTCATTTCATGAAAGCACTCCGCGCTGTCTGTGATGAATTTGGCCTCTATCTCGGCTTTGACGAGGTTCAAACCGGCGTAGGGCGCACCGGCAAACTCTTCGCCCATGAGTGGAGCGGCATTGCCCCAGATGTTATGTCCGTAGCAAAAGGCATTGGAGGTGGCTTCCCTCTCGGAGCCGTACTCGCGACAGAAGCGGTCGCCAAGCATATGACCCCAGGCTCCCACGGCACCACCTTCGGCGGTAACCCGCTCGCCTGCGCAGCGGGCACCTGCGTCATGACCGAAATTCTAGCACCCGGCTTCATCCAGCAGGTTGAAGAAACAGGGCACGCTTTTGGCGCAATGCTCCAAAATGTTGTCGAACGCTCCAACGGCGTGTTCGATGGCGTACGTGGGCTTGGCCTTATGCGCGGTCTACACTGCACCCTGCCAGTGGGCGATGTGCTGTCGGCCGTAATTAACCAGGGCCTTCTTGCTGTAACAGCAGGCGATAATGTCCTGCGCTTGGTTCCGCCATTGATCGTTACTCCAGCCGACTGCCAGATGGCCTGTGACCGCCTGATTGCAGCTGCGCTTTCTTTTTCCCCCGCTAAAGGCGACACCAATAAGGAATTTGCATCGTGAGCCCCGCTGAACAGAAGCCGAACGCACTGAAAAGCAACCTTCGGCACTTCTTGGATATCCGTGACCATAGCGGGAAAACTCTACGTACAATCCTCAAGACGTCCGCGCGCGTTAAGGCACAGCAAGTCGGTCGCAGAGCGCCCCTTCACCCGGCACGCGCCCTCGAAGGGCGCAGCCTCGGTCTGATTCTGGCGCAACCCTCAACACGGACACGCGTCTCATTCGAAGTCGGCATGGGACAACTGGGCGGGAGAACAACCGTTCTTTCACCCGGCGATATGCAACTCGGACGTGGTGAAAGCATTGCTGACACGGCGCGTGTTCTTTCCCGCTTTCTCGATGTGATCGTGCTGCGTACAGGCAATGACGCAGCACTGCGGGAAATGGCTCAATGGAGCAGCGTCCCCGTCATTAACGGCCTGACGCCAGTCTCACATCCCATTCAAATCCTCGCGGATATTCTTACGTTTGAAGAACATCGCGGCCCAATCACCGGCAAAACACTGGCATGGGTAGGTGACGGAAACAACGTCGCTACCTCTCTCATGGAAGCGGCTGCTCGCTTGGACTTCAAGGTCCGCATCGCAACACCTGAAGCTTTTGCCCCCAACCCAGAAGTCGTGAGCTGGGCCCGTGAAAACGGGGCAACAATTGACATCTGCACCTCGCCTGAAGAAGCAGTTTCGGGCGCTGATGCTGTGTTGACCGACACATGGGTAAGCATGGGCGACAGCGACCGCGATGCAAGGCTAAGTGCCTTTCGGCCCTATCAAGTGAATGCGGAATTGATGGCAAAAGCTGCACCCGGTGCTCTGTTTTTGCACTGCCTGCCTGCCCATATAGGTGAAGAAGTAACGGAAGAAGTGTTTGAAGGGCCTTCTTCTGTCGTCTTTGATGAAGCAGAAAACCGCCTACATTCTCAAAAAGGTCTGCTGCTCTGGGCTCTCGGCGCCGAGCACGACTAATTTTCATGTGCGGTGCGGAACAAACCGCACCTGCGGTTGTTCTGGCAACGCATAAAGGAATGTTTTTTGATCGACAAACCACCTTTCCTTGATACGGCACGTCCCGACGTCCCCGATATGGTGGTCGCGGGAGGGGTTGTCCCTTTTCATTTGGAGCGCTCCCCCGTCCGGGGGCGCATCGTGCGTCTTGGTGCCCTAGCTGACGCTATATTGTCTCGCCACGACGTGCCGGATAACGTTGCACGCCTAAATGGCGAAGCACTCGCCTTGGTCGCGGGCATGGCATCCGCATTGAAATTCAAAGGCTCACTCTCCCTCCAAGTCAAAGGGGACGGCCCAGTTTCAATGCTACTGGCCGACGCAACTGACAATGGTGGCATACGCGGCCTCGCCCGTCTGGACGAAGAAGCTGACGCAGACGCTGTTCCAGAAGACGCAGCAGGCCTGCTTGGTCAAGGTTATCTGGCTTTCACCATTGACCAAGGGCCGGAAATGGAACGCCACCAAGGTGTCGTAGACATTCAGGGGCCAACCCTAAGCAAAATGGCCGAGCACTACTTCACGACAAGTGAACAACATGCCTGTCACATCCGCCTTTTCTGCAGCCGTGATACCCATGGATGGCAGGCCGGCGCGTTGGTTCTGGAACGTATTGCAGCAGAAGGCGGTACTGCCGTCCTTGATACTGATCATGAAGATGCATGGGAAACCGCCTGCACTTTCGCTGACACACTTAAGGATGCAGAACTGTTTGACGAACATTTATCCGGCGAAGATTTAGCACATCGCTTGTTTGGCACATTGGACGTCCAAACGAGCGCGCCACGCGCGCTGGCCTATTCATGCCGTTGCTCACGTTCTCGCCTCGCCAATGTTCTGGAACGTTTTAGCGACGACGACTTGGATCATATGGCCGAGAACGGCGTTATCACTATGAAGTGCGAATTCTGTAACCACGATTTCCATTTCGACCGTGATAATTTGGGTGCAACGGATCCTGCATGAGTTCCAACAACACGACGCTTCTCCAAGATACGTTCCTTGACGGACAAAAAGTGTCTCAGCTTTATCCGGGCTGGGAGGCAAAATCCCGCAACGATCTCGTTGCAGGGTTCAGCGTCGTGTTATTTGTCGAAGAAGCCACAGGGCGAAATGCTTGCTGGTGGCTTCTCGACAATCACTACTGTGGCAGCCATATTTTGGCGCTTACGCCGGAGCATTACCAAACTCTTTTACCGGCTCTCGAGCCACTTTTCCGTCCTTTCACGGACGGCGTACTTGGCAGTTCAGCGGTGCAGACGCCTCCGCCTTTTCCAAGCATTCCTACTTTTGCTCTGCGCGAATTGAGCGCTGCATGGCTCAATTATATCGAAGAAAGCCCCCTGCTGATCAAATCTGGTCACGCTGATAGCGGCGAGGCACTTACATGTCCCAGCGGGCAGGTTATTGCCGAAAATCGTTTGACTACTTTGCTGCAGGCGCGCCCGTCGCAAAACGCTACCGTCCTGACATCACCTTTCTCCGGGATGCCGCTGCGTGCACAAATTACGATGGACCTGCATGGCCACCTAGCTTACCGCTTTTATGACCAAGAGGACGACTTCGTCTTTTATCTTATTTGGGCGAAAGGCACATCGAGCGAACGTCCGTCATTTTACTTTCCCAAAGGCCGCCTTCTGATATCCGACTCCCCCGTTGGGGCCCTCCTTCCCGATTGGATTCTAACTTGGTTTATCCAAAACCCCGAGCATGCCGCAGCCATACAGGACGCACGGCCATTCAAGCCTGAAGATTTTGGGGTCGGGCGCGCCTCAACCGTGCGTATTCACACCCCCGAAAAGGATGCCTCAGCCCCCCCATCGGCGGACAGCCAACCGAGAAATACAACCGCACGGAGCCAACCGAAACGGAGTGGCCTGATTTCTTACCTCCCCTCACTCATCCTGCCACCGAAGCCGCAGAAGTTGAGCCGGTACGTAAGGGTCTTTTCCAACGTATAAAACAGCGCCTATTTGGTGCTAGAAAGATTTGAACACTAAGCCATAGGAAACGTGGACAATGTCGGTACGCTCATTTTCAAACATCCCGTCCTTATTGCCACGGCGTCCTGTCCACCGCTCCTTCCTACTCGGCTTGGCGTTCATAGGGCTCAGCGCCTGCGCAGATGATACCCCCCCTGAGCAATTCACAGCCCCGGATTTTAGTTATCTTACGCCCCTACACCTCGATGTAGCATCCATCACTGTAGATGATCGTTCTGCACCCGCTCCCGACTCTCTAAGCGCTAAAGCTCCCACGGCGCCTGATGCCGCCCTGAAAACTCTGGCTCAGCAGCGCTTGGTTGGCACCGGCCCTTCAGGGCAAGGTCAGTTCATCATCAAACAAGCTTACCTCCAGCGCGCTTCGGACGATGCTGTGGACGGAGCTATGGACGTTCAGTTGAATGTGGCAGATTCAAGCGGTCAACATACCGGTTATGTACACGCACGCGTCACACGGCATTACACATCAACAAATCAAAGCGCTACATCGCGCGCCTCGCTTGACGCCTTAACCAAACAAATGGCGCAAGACATGAATGTCGAACTGGAATACCAGATTCGTCATCGTCTCGGCTCATGGATGACAGATGCTCAAGGCAATCCACTTACAGGAAGCATCCAGCAGCAAAATTTATCCGCCCCCGGTTCTGCACCATCTGTAACACCATCCGCTACAGCCCCAGCAACGACTGGCGCGACCACATCCAGCCTGTCTGCGCCAGCAGGCAATCAGGCTGTTAAATCTGCACAAACTACTGTGCAATCAACGACAAGCGCCGTGCCTGATGCCATTTTCCCGACGGGACAAAGCGCAGCGGCAGCCGCCACAAAATCACCGCAGCCAAATGTTCTCAAACTTCCATCGGCAGAAACGACACAGTCCTCGGAATAGCCTCCGCTCTCGCTTTCGTGAACTGCATTTCACTGGCGATATGTTGCTGGACATGGTTTAGGGTCAGGACGGCCACTCAGGTCATTGCATAATCATATCATTCTATCACATGGCCTGTGCGGAGCACGACATGGTCAAATCTGACCCTACCTCGCCCTCAAAAACAACTTTAGCTCTGCCGCGACGCAGCGTGACCAATGCTTTGTTGGGTAGCACAGCTTTTTGGCTTACTCGCACCAGCACAGCCGTAGCGCGCGGCTTAGCCGATGAGGCTGCTCTCGCACCATATAAGCCCGTTTTCTTCACTGCGGACGAATACGCTTTTCTACTCGCGGCTACCGAACGGCTTTTCCCGAAAGACCATAACGGGCCAGGAGCTCTCGAGTTGGGGGTGGCAGAATTTATTGATCGTCAGATGCAGACACCCTATGGCGAAGGCGACAACTGGTACATGAGTGGGCCCTTTAAACAGGGACCTGCAAATCTCGGCTACCAGTTACCACTCGTACCTCGCGCCTTATACCGCCAAGGCATTGCCGCTCTGGACACGTATGTGCGCCAGCAATACGGCTCATCGTTCGTTACGTTACCATCTGCCAAACAAGATATCGTCTTGACGGCGCTCGAGGGCGGCTCCCTTCAACTTCAGGCCATACCGGGCCGGGCTTTCTTTGAACAACTCCGGACCAACACGCTTGAGGGCGCCTTCGCTGATCCTCTTTACGGCGGAAATCGTGGCTTGGGAGGCTGGCTCATGCTTGGCTTCCCCGGCGCACGCGCTGACTTCATGGATTGGGTTAATCAGGATGGCGCAGCCTACCCTTTCCCCCCTGTCTCCATTTCTGGCCAAACCGCGTAAAAAGTAATTTGATTATGAGCACAAAACACGCAGACGCTATCATTGTAGGTGCTGGCTGGGCTGGCAGCATCATGGCAAAAGAACTGACAGAAGCGGGCCTGTCCGTCATCATATTAGAGCGCGGCAAAGAGCACACTACTGCCGTAGAAGGTGCCTATCCTGAGTCTATTGATGAATTGCGCGGTGCCGTACGCAAACGCCTGTTTCAAAATCTAGCAAAAACAACCGTAACCATCCGTAATACCATTGACCAAACAGCACTCCCTTACCGGCAGCTCGCGGCTTTCTTACCGGGTGAAGGCGTAGGCGGTGCGGGACTACACTGGTCTGGTGTGCATTTCCGTGCTGACCCAAATGATTTGCGCCTGCGCAGTGCTGTAGAAGAACGCTACGGGAAGAACTTCATTCCCAAAGATATGAACCTTCAAGATTACGGCGTGACCTACGCCGAACTTGAGCCTTTCTTCGACAAAGCTGAGAAAGTTTTTGGCACGTCAGGCACAGCCTATACGGTTAATGGAAAAGTTGTCGGTAACGGGAATATTTTCGCGCCCGACCGCTCAAGTGACTTCCCGCTCCCCGCTATGAAAGACACTTTCACCGCGGCAACCTTCCGTCAAGCGGCGCAAGATGCGGGGTACCACCCTTATTCGCTCCCCGCAGCCAATGCTTCCAAACCCTATACCAACCCTTATGGTTGCCAGATGGGGCCGTGCAATTTCTGCGGATATTGCAGCGGATATGACTGCTACCTGTACTCTAAAGCGTCTCCGAACGTGAACATTCTGCCAGCATTACGGCAAGACCCACGCTTCAAACTCATCACAAATGCCCATGTACTGCGCGTAGACTTAGACAACACCAAGACAAAAGCGACAGGCGTTACTTATCTGGAAACGACGACTGAGAAGGAAGTCTCTCTCAAAGCTGACCTCGTCATCCTCAGTGCGTTCCAGTTCCACAATGTGCATCTAATGCTGCTCTCTGGGATCGGCAAACCTTATGATCCCGTTAAAAATACGGGTACTATTGGACGCAATTTTGTGTACCAGACAATCACAACATCCCGCGTTTGGTTGCCTGAGAACACCCATACCAATCAGTTCATTGGTGCAGGCGGCGTTGGCGTTGCCATTGACGATTTTAACAGCCTAAATTTTGATCACGGGCCGTTAGGCTTCGTGGGCGGATCACCGGTCTGGGTCAACCAGGCTGGCACCAAGCCCATTACCTCTGCCGTTGGTACTGGTGGCCACGGAACCCCACGTTGGGGCTCTGGCTACAAAGACGCACTTATCGATACCTATAAGCACTCTATCGCCATCGACGCACACGGCAGCAACATGGCCTATAGAGACATCTTTCTTGATTTAGACCCGACTTGGAAAGATGCGTACGGTCAGCCTCTGCTGCGTATGACGTTTACATGGAAAGATAATGACGTTCGTATGAACCAATACGTCGTCAGCAAGATTGCGCCAATTGCGCGCGCCATGGGCGCAACTCGCAGCAGCCTGACGCACCTTGAGTTTGGGCAACCCTTTGATACACGTCATTATCAGACGACCCATCTTGGCGGCGGGGCCATCATGGGTGAAAATCCGCAGACGAGCGCGCTTAATCGGTATTTGCAAAGTTGGGACGTCTCGAACGTTTTTGTCATTGGCTCGAATGCATTTCCTCAGGGAATGGGCTATAACCCCACGGGGACCGTTGCGGCTCTGGCGTATTGGTCCGCCCACCACATTCGAACCTTATATCTGAAATCTCCCGGCCCTATGGTGCAAGTATGAGCAAGCGCTTCTTTCTCTCCGCACTGGCCCTGAGCACTTTTGGCGCAGGCGCTTTTTACATTTCGCTAAGCACTCCATCGCATGCGGAAGTAGAAAGCACACCAGTTCAACCAGACCCTTCTTTGATTGAGGAAGGGCGTTACGTTGCTGCCGCGTCGGACTGTTCAGCCTGCCATACGGTTCATGGGAAAGAAGAATACACGGGTGGTATGCCATTTGCCCTGCCAATGGGCACGATACACTCGACCAACATCACACCCGATCGGGAACACGGTATAGGTAACTACAGCGAAGCGGACTTTGCCCGTGCAATTCGCTACGGTATTCGTAAAGACGGCAGTACCCTCTATCCGGCCATGCCTTACCCGTCTTACGCGCGTATGACAGATAAAGACATGCACGCGCTGTACGTCTATTTCCACTACGGCGTCAAAGCATCGTCTGAGCAGCCACCACGCAACACAATTCCTTGGCCGCTATCCATGCGCTGGCCTTTGGTATTTTGGCGCACAATCTTCTCTCCCTCCCCTGCGAAGGTGTTGGACACAACGAAGCCCCTCGTTGATGACCCCGTCCTTGCACGAGGGGCTTACTTGGTCGAAGGCCCCGGGCATTGTGGCGCCTGCCACTCCCCTCGCGGTTTGGCTATGCAAGAAAAAGCACTTACCGCGCAGGATGGTGATGCTTATCTTTCCGGTGGTGCCGCGGTGGATGGCTGGATTCCGCCAAGCCTCCGCGCCGATGACCGCACAGGCCTCGCCCGCTGGAGTGAAGATGACATTGCGACTTTCCTCGCGACAGGCCGCAACAAAAAAGGCTCTGCTTTTGGCAGCATGACGCCGGCCATTATGCACGGCACACAAAACCTCTCCCCTGAAGATCTTCATGCTATTGCGCATTATCTTCACCATTTGGGCCCATCTCGCTTGGCCGAAAAACCATGGGTGTATGATCCCAAAGTTGCAAATGACCTAAAGCAAGGCCATGCGACCGCACGGGGAGCAATGCTGTACATCAACAACTGCGCGGCCTGTCACAAGACAGACGGCTCAGGATATCCTGACGTGTTCCCGCCACTGGCTGGCAACCCTGTTGTCATGACCAAGGATCCTGCATCGCTTGTGCATATTGTACAAAGTGGCGCAACACTGCCAGCCATGCACAAAGCACCGTCAGCTCTTACCATGCCTTCATTCGAAGGGCATTTGAGTGATCAGGAAATCGCGGACGTCGTGACGTTTATTCGCCAAAGCTGGGGGAATGATGCCGCACCAGTCAGTCGACGCGATGTAGAAAAACTGAAAAAGACAATGCCACCGCGCAATCTAAGCGAAGGCCCAATTCCTCAAAACTAAGACCTAGAGCCATTTCCAAACGGGCCGTTTCAAAGCTTATGCCTTGGAGCGGCTCGACCATTGCTGGGTCTGGGTACTGGCGCACCATCGTTTTCGCACTCAGCCCCCTTCGCCGAGACCTATCACTGCCCCGGCGCGGAGACAGAAGCGCCCCGGTGGCCGTAAGAGACCTCTGTATCCGGCACTGCTGAGCGCGGAGTAATATCCGCTGTCTGCCCGCTGCCATCATCCGTACCGAAGCTCATACCGCCCGGCGATGACGGCCGATCAGGCGCATTAACCGGGGGCGCTCCATTTCCTGCCAATTCAACACCCGCGCCCGGCGGCATCGGCATAGGGGGAATAATACGCCCTGCCGTCACACCCGGTGGAAGATTATGACGCCTTGAAACAGGATCAGGCGGGATGGTTGAAATCATATCCGCTGCAGGGGGCTGAAACGACGTTCCCAGCCCGCACCCAGAGAGCAGCACCACACATGAGAGAGCCCAAAGCGGCTTCTTGCAGAAGAGAGATTCCATAGAAAGTAAAATAGCATCTTCCTGACGTTGACGCATCCTCCCATGCAGTGAGACAAGACGAACACTACGCGGCTTTTGTCGCCCCATGAGCAAGGAACTCCCTGATGTTCGAAGGCCGGATTACTTCCGCCGCAGATCGCCGTCGTGCATGGCGCGATAGCCTTTTTGTTGATCACTCCATCTTTCGTCTCATCTGGACCAATCTCTCCACTGTTGTCCCCGGTAAAGTGTGGCGCTGCAACCATCCGACACCCGCTCGCCTTAGAAGCCTTCAACGACGCCTCGGCCTTAAGACACTCGTCAACCTGCGGGGGCACCGCAAATGTGGCTCAGATGCGTTGTCACGACGTGCAAGTGCGCGACTAGGGTTAGAGCATCTCGATATGGCGTTTGAAAGCCGCGGCGCACCTCACCGTGACCGGATCTTGCGTTTTGCGGAGATGTACAAGGGTCTGACTTTCCCCATGCTAATGCACTGCAAATCAGGTGCTGATCGTGCGGGGCTGGCGTCCGGACTGGTGTTAATGTTCGAAGGCGGCACGGCTGACGACGCCTTGAACCAACTCCACTGGCGCTTCGGCCATTTCAACCGCTCACGGACAGGTATTCTCGACGCATTTTTCCTGCGCTTTAAAGCCGAAGCAGAAGGCCGTATTTCCTTCATGGATTGGGTCCGCGACGAATACGACGAAGATAGACTGCGCGCCGATTATAAAGCTGGCAAGCTATCCTCATTCGTAAATGATCGCGTACTCCGCCGGGAATAAGGCCCTGCGTGAAATACCCCCCCAGAGTTGGCACTCTAAATCAGAACACATGCCCGCTCTGGGATTTACTGAGCTGCTTTCACTCAATTGGCGATGAAGCTGCCATGCTCCGAACAAGTTCCAGCAACCGCTTTCGCACGGTCTGATCAGGAACGCGATAATACGCGCGCACCAAGTCAATAGCCTCTCGTTTGCTGAACAGAGCAACATCATCTGACGGCGCGTCAAAGAGCCTTGTCGGTTTTGAGGCAGCCTCTGATTTTACCGGCGCCGAACTTTCTGGGCCACCAAAACCCGCCTGTGCTTCGGCAAAACCAAAATTCTGCGGCACAGGCGAAGAAAACATCACACCGCCCGGATTGGCTGCGGCAGCTTCATCCTCCTGCGGCGTTTGCTGAGCATCGTAAAAAAAACCTACGGGGACATCCAGCACCTCAGCCAATTCGAAAAGGCGACTGGCGCTTATACGATTGGAACCCCGCTCGTATTTTTGCACTTGTTGGAACGTTACGCCCAACGCCTCGCCCAGCTTTTCCTGCGACAAATTCATTAATGTCCTGCGCAACCGTATTCTGCTGCCGATATGAACATCCACCGAACCTGCAGCGTTTCGGCTTTCAGACTTATTGTAAGGCTGAGACATAATTCCCCCATAGGTTGTTTTCACTATTAAAAAACAACCTATGATTGTCAATATTAACCTTTAGGTAAAGCTTTCGACCTCAGGGAGTAGTCCTTCTCCGGGGCAAAAAAGCCACGACCACACAAATGGCAGCAAGAATAAGAGGAAAATGTCTTCCCAGATGTCCAAACAATGTCTCAGGCAGAGGCGATGGGATATTCGCGACCATCTTGTCAGCCCTGCCCCAAGTAATCCGCTGAACCTCATGCCCATACCCGTCAAAAAGAGCGGAAATACCGGTGTTATTAGCAAAAACTAGCGGGAGCCCTTCTTCAACGGCCCTCATACGCCCTGTTGCTAAATGCTGACGCGGCCCCGCGCTGTTGCCATACCAAGCATCATTTGAAATCGTAACCAGCCAGTTGGGCCGCTGACCTTTGGCGACAACTGCCCCTGAAAATACGACCTCATAACACACCATAGGGCCCACACGCCCAAGGCCGGGCGTGCCGAGCGTTCTAAGCCCGGAACCTGGTGTTAATGTCTCTGGCAGAAGGTTAAACGGGATAATCCAAGGCTTATACTCCCCGAAGGGTACCAAGCGGCTTTTATCGTATATGGCAGCGATGCTTGCCGTAGGATCAACAACTTCAAGACTGTTGTACCAATGGCCATGATCTTCACGATCCGAGCCAATCATGGCCAATGCCCCGCCTGCTGCACGCGCGATGTAATCGCGAGCCGTTGCATCTTCATCTAAAATACCGGGGAAGCCCGATTCGGGCCATACCACAACTATAGGCCGATCGTCGCCCAGCGCCTGAGCCGCATGGACACCCTCCTCGGTGAGATGCAGGTAGCGGAGGAAGTTGCCAACCCGCACGTTCCGGGTGAGAATCTGATCTTCGGAAACGTTGCCCTGAACGACAACGATCCGGGGGTTGGTGATCGCCAGGGATCTATGATGCCCCAAATGCCAAGCAGACCATCCCCCAGCAATGATTACACATAAGCCGCTAAGCACTACTCCCCGCCGCAGCTGCGTCATAGCGAGCGCTATAAGCACAAGGGCCAAGGTCAAACCATCAACCCCAACCAGCGAAGCTGGTTGTATAAGAACATCGCCTACAAGGCCGGGAAGCTCCAAGGCACTTCCGAGGGGGTTCCAGGGAAAGCCTGAGAATATTAACACGCGTGCCATATCAGCGAGTGTCCAGCTACCGGCAAACATAAAGACGCGGCGCCAACCTGGGGCAACCAAACGACAAGCAACAGCCGGCACAGCCGCCAATGGCGCTATGATGCACGCCACTCCCGGTGCTGCAAACGGTAAGACCCACCAGAAGTCATGGACACGCGTTAATATGGCGTTTGTTAGCCAGTATAAGCCGACTGTGTGCAGCCCTAGCCCGAATAAAAAACCGTACAGAGCAGCCTTTTTCCATGAAGAGGCATCTTCTGCTGCACGATACAGAACCAGAAGCCCTACCGGCAAAATAGGCAGGAAACATATGGGCGGGAAAACAAGGGCTGTTAAAGCCCCCGCCCCCAGTAACAGCGCGCAAAATCGCCAACCATGGAGTGGGAGCTTGGGGTGCATATGCATGCCCTTATCTTAGGTGCCAGTAAAACCCTGGCACCCAAATGTTAGATTTTAGGAATCGAGTGCATCCCGCAGGCGCCGCTCGTAATGGCGATAATATTTGTCTGCAAGGAGCTCGCTTTTGACGAGTACGGCGACGTCAGTCGTATTGAATTGTTCATCTACGACAGCACCGTCTCCCACATAGCCACCCAAGCGCAGATAGCCCTTAATCAAAGGGGGCATCTTGCTCAGGCATGCACGCGGCTCAAGCGTATGAGGGTCCTTGCGCAACATCTCGACGTAACGCTCTTCCAAAGCGCGAATACGTAAAGCAGGAGGTGCCAAATGATTATGGTGCAGATAGGTGAGCTGGTCAGCCAATACGTCGGGGTCCGTACCCGGTAGGCTACCGCAGCCAAAGAGCACATCAATCCGGTGTAAGAAGATGTATGACGCAATACCTTGCCACAGTAACGGCATAGCCGCACGACCTCGGTACTCTTGGGCGACGCAAGAGCGACCTACCTCAAGCAAACGGCCGGGGAACTCCGTCAGGGCAGAAATGTCATACTCTGAAGCCGTGTAAAAACGTCCGACTTTTTTGGCCGCATCGGAGCGCAGCAAACGATACGTCCCTACTACACCTTCCGCACCGGATGAGATGTTATGGTCAATGACCAGAAGATGGTCAGCCACATCATCGAACTCATCTACGTCACGTTTTGTGCGTAGCGCGCGTTCATCCGGGTGAGCGCCCATTTCTTCAAAGAACACACGGTAGCGCAGAGCCTGTGCTGCATCACGCTCTTCGTCAGTCTCTGCTAGGCGGACGCCTAGTGCGCCACCTCTGACCTCCTGGAAACCACCATCGCGGTTTAAGGCAAGCGTGGACAATGTTTCCATTTGCCGACGAGTTTCTTCGCTGCTGACCAGCGAGTGCGCCGTTCCTTCTCGCGCTTCATCGGTAGAGGACGGCTTTTCCAACTCTGTCGGCTTGAAGGTCATGTTTCGCTCTTATCTTTTTTGGCAGGAATATTTTTTGTGCGTTTGGCGTCCGGCAGGCGGCGTCCAAAAATTTCGATGCGGTGAGAGACCAGCTCAAAACCGAGGCGGCGGGCAATTTCCGTCATAAGTCGGACGGGCTCGTCATCCTCAAACTCTTCGACGTGACCTGTTTCAACGTCGATCAAGTGGTAATGATGCCCGTTGTCGCTTGCCTCGTAACGCGCGCGGCCACCGCCAAAATCGCGACGTTCCAAAATGCCCTTTTCTTCCAAAAGGCGAACGGTACGATAAACGGTCGCTACTGAAATCCTGCTATCGATTTCAGATGCACGGCGGTACAGCTCTTCCACATCCGGATGATCATCCGCTGCTGAAAGGACATAGGCGATGACACGGCGTTGCCCGGTCATCTTCAGCCCCTTCTCAATACAGAGACGGGCAATCGGCGAATCCTCTACGACTCCAGAACCAGCTGGCTGTCGAGCAGGAAGGCGGGATTCTGGGCCCGCATTTTTTGTGTCAGCGACCATGATTGCGGCCTAGCCGAAAAATACTGCTGTTGTCCAATACCTTACTATAAAAAAACCCGCTCTTTTTGAAAGAGCGGGTTTTAAAGTCAGGCATCAACCTGCACGACGACGGCCAAGGCCGATTTTGCGTGCCAGAGAAGAGCGATGGTTGGCGTAGTTTGGCGCAACCATCGGGTACTCTGGTGGCAGACCCCAGCGCTCACGGTATTCCTGAGGCGTCATGTTGTAGACGGTCTTCAGGTGGCGGCGGAGGAGCTTCAGCTTCTTTCCGTCTTCAAGGCAAACGATGTAGTCTGGGAATACAGACTTCTTCAGAGGTACTGCTGGTACTGGCTTTTCTTCCGGCTTTTCTTCCGGGGCATCGACAGTGGCAAGTGCATCGTGAACTGAGCGGATCAGCGCTGGCAGTGCTTCTGTTTCAACATCATGGTTGGAAACATAAGCTGTGACGATCTGTGCTGTCAGATGCTTGAAGTCTTGGACTTCCATTTCCTGTGACATGACCTAAATCCTTTACAACAATTGTGTTTGCCCCTTTAGCTGGAGGGCATAATGTTATTCAAGTGTTAAAGGATAAAAAAACGCTGTGAAAGAAAATGAAATACACACTATCGACATCAGGGATAAAAAATGTCCCATGACAACTGTATATATAAGAACAAAATTCGATAGTATCGATGCAGGCGATAAGTTAGAAATAATTTTAAAGGGACATGAGACCCGAAAAAATGTTCAGGAAATGTTGAGATTTATACCTTGTATAGTTGTAAAAGACTTCGATGTTTACATGGACGATAACTCGTTCTCGGGGCTAATCGAAAAAGAATAAATCTATATTTATTTATGGAACTTTTTTGTTTTTTATAAAACGCTTCTAAAATACTATCATACAAACCGTAAAAATTTATTTTTCCTGATAATGTTGGAAGCGTTTTTTTTCTGTTTTTTAATATTTTACAAACTTAAAACTGACGCATCACTTCCATCGCGGTAGTACCTCTTCCTGCGTCCTATGACAGTAAATCCCAGATTCGAGTAAAGTGATAATGCAGACTGATTCTGCACAGACACCTCAAGAAATATTGTTCCGTATTTTTGAACCGCCTTTACAAGGCCACTTGCCACACCCCGCCGCCTTGCGCTGGTTACTGTACCAATGGTCAGTATTTCTACTTCCCCTGCGATAACGCGATATAAAATTAGCCCTAGAGGCACATCTCCATCACATGCGAGATATGCCTGCGTTCCGGGGATACTGAAAATTTCGCTGAAAGCCTGCGCATTCCAGACTTCACCACCAGCGAAAATCTCAGCATGGAGTTCAGCAAGGACTTGGGCTGCCTCCGCTCCACAGGAGAGAAGATCAAAGCTGGGCTTGGGAACGGACATTAGACAGGTGCCGGACGCAGTCCAGCTGCTGGGGGTTTTGCTTCCGGCGGATCTACATACAAGGGCGACAAGGCATGCGTCGCGTCACACTCAGAAGCACGAACGATACCCAGCGCTGACGGCGCTAACACGGGAAACGATGGACACGGCCAAGTACGCCCACCGTCTACGGCATCCCCCATAACAGCACCCCAAGAGGAAGCATCAAGAGCATCTTCTTGAGAGGCGAAAACAGGGCCGTTAGGCGGGTCAATGAAAAAACGCCCTCTACGCGCCACACTCACGCACACAACGTCAGAGCGCCCAATGGTGGAACGAAGCGCCGCCCCCAGAGTAACCCCCACTGCTGGGCAATTATGGCCCGCAGCAATACCAGCCGCCAAGGCTAAAGACGCCCTTAGCCCCGTAAACGAGCCTGGCCCGACAACAGCAACAACCTTATCCGGTACAAAAGCTTGCCCTGTTGTTTCTTCCACCTCACGCAGCAAAGAGCGTAGCGTTGGAGCAAAATGCTCAGATGCTCCTCGTCCGGTCAGGACGGTTTCTGCAACCAGAACGCCATTATCGAGGAGAGCAACCAAGTTAGTGGGCTGTAGTCCCGCACCAGCGCCATTGAACACAATGGTCTTCATTCTATCTTCAGTCTTGGTCGAATGTTAGGACAAGCAAAAACAAGCTTCTTCAAAGCTCAGGCGCGGTGCTCGAGGCGGTGCGTGGTCAGGGTGTGGTACATTCTCTGCTGGATAGCCTAAACCAAGCAAGAAGTTGGCACGCCACCCCTTCCCGGCAAGCAGAGTGTCTTCAAGAGAGAATGCGTCAAACCCGGACATTGGCATAACATCCAGGCCGAGCATGCGGGCAGCGAGGATGAGGTATCCGCCTTGCAGCGTTCCGTTACGGAACGATGTTTCTTCAGACAGCCCAACATCCGCAGCGAACCAGTCCCGCAATGTGTCGTCTGCGCCAAGGCGCGACAGAGCCTCGAAAAACAAGGGGTCATGGCACACAACAGCAAGGACGGGCGCAGCCATGGCACGCTCGACATTGCCGGGCGACAAGCAAGGCTTAATACGCTCGCGTGCCTCCGGCGTTGTCAAAAACACAAACCGAGCGGGGGAGCAGTTTCCTGAAGTTGGCCCCATCTTCACAACGTCGTAAAGCTGTCGCAGTACCTCTTCCGAGACTGGACGAGACGAAAACGACGTTGCCGTACGGGCATTTACCAAAACAGAAGCCTCAGCGGGCAGCACCCCCAGCTCAGTCATTAATCAATCCTCGACCTGCTCAACCGCCACAACCTCTGGAACGTAATGACGGAGCATATTTTCAACACCATGCTTCAAGGTAGCCCGTGACGACGGACAGCCAGAACATGCACCCTGCATGCTGAGATATACGATACCATCACGATATCCGCGAAACACAATGTCGCCACCGTCACTCGCAACAGCTGGACGTACACGTTCGTCAAGCAAATCACGGATGCGCAGTACGGTCTCACTATCCTCTTCAGGGATCGCCGTATCTACTGCAGGAGCAATCTTACCTTCGACGAATACGGGACGGTTCGATTCAAAGAACTCGGTCAGTATTCCAAGCAACACAGGCTTCAGAGTATGCCATTCAGCATCCGCCTGTTTCGTCACTGATACAAAGTCATTGCCCAAAAAGACACGGCGCACGTCTGACTGAGCAAACAATGCACCAGCGAGTTCAGACGAACCCTCGGTGGAAGCTGCGTCGCCAAAATCAGCTGTGCCTGCGTCCCCCATGACCGCGCGGCCTGGCAGAAACTTCAGGGTCTCAGGGTTGGGGGTATCTTCAGTTTCGATGAACATGCGTCGTTCGTCCTTCTCAACACGTCTTCGTCAAATGTGCCGTTTCGCGTAGAGACGCAAGAGGCGGGAGGGAAATAATTAGGACTAAATCTGGTGCTCTTTCGTAGCGTCTTTCTCATACGGCAGTGAAATCATGGCGCAAAGCCCACCATAGCCTTTATGCACGTCGCCTTGACCGAGGCGGAACGTGCCGCCTTCGCGCTGAACTTCACGCAACACGATAGCCAAACCGAGACCGATCCCTCCCGTCTGCCGGGAGCGAGACCCTTCAAGCCGATAAAATGGCGTCAGCACACGCTCACGCTCACTTTCAGGAATACCCGGACCGTTGTCGCTAACTTGAATGTCTACCCAGCCCTGTTTTGTTTCTGCAATTTCTACCAAAACACGCCCGCCATAATTCAAACCATTTTCTATCAGGTTTGAAAGAACCCGCTTCATAGCCAACGGGCGCACCGTGATTCGTAAATGCTCCGGGCCTTCGTAGCGAGCGTCACGCCCCATATCTGAGAAGTCGTCCACCAATGTAAAAACCGTAGCGACGATGTCTGTAGCACGGGCGGTTTCTGGGTCATTAACGCCTGACAAATACGCCAGAACGCCATTCACCATCGTTTCCATTTCATCAAGATCGGCTTCAATCGCGGCTTGCGCCTCTTCGTCATTTAAAAAGCCTGATCGCAGCCTCAAACGCGTTAAAGGCGTACGCAAATCATGCGACACTGCTGCAAGCGCTTGTGTGCGGTCATCCAATAAGCTCTGAATACGCGTCTGCATCGCATTAATGGTATGCACAACACCGCGCACTTCACGCGGACCACGCTCGGGGAGCGGTGTCCATTCTTCATTGCTGCCAACCCGTTCAGCGGCCGCGCTCAAGGCCCGGAGCGGAAGGCTTAGCCCCTGTATAAGCATGGCTGCTGCTATGCTTACAGCTCCTGCAGTAATGGCCGCAGCGGCCAACCCACGTGTGAAGGTGTGGCGTTGCATCAACCCCGGAACGCGGTACCGCATAACGCTGCCATCTGGCAGAGTGGCTGTACCGAGCACGTCCGTAGCGTTCGGCGTTAAGGTATACAGGTCAAGCCGTGCTTTTGCGAGCGGAGCATAGTCTTTGGAAAGACGGTGCACTAGTCGCTGGAGCGAAACGCTATGGTGCTGCGGAAGATTAGGAAGGTTCGGCAAATCAGCGTGCGCTTCCCACGAAACATCAAGCTCACTGCCTGACAGCACAACTGCCAAGAAAGATCGCTGGTTAGGTGGAGCCGAAGACAACACGCGTAAGTCAGTGTTCAGGGCATCACCCAACTGAACAAACCTGACATCGTTAACAATGAAAGATTCAGCTTCATTGTAGAAAACTGTGTTGGCCATAAAGACCAACACAACAGCCACCACCATGACGACGCTTACACGCCCGACAAGGCCCAGTGGCCAAAACATGAAGCGCTCGAAGAGTTTCAGACTCGTTCCACTTCGGCGACGAAAATATAGCCCAAACCGCGCACCGTTCTGATCAGGTGCTCAGCATCACCGCCGAGTTTACGGCGCAGGCGACTTACGAGAACGTCGATACTACGGTCGGATACGTCCCCTAGCCGAGTACGCGACAGCTCAAGCAGCCTGTCACGGGCAATAACGCGCTGTGGGTTATCTAAAAAGCTCGTTAACAGGTCGTGTTCAGCGCCAGAAATATCGACTGTCACACCTGCTGGGTCGACCAATTCCCGGCGACGCAAATCGAGCGTCCAACCCGCGAACTTTAAGCGCTCGCGGCGTGTAGGCTCTTGTACTGTGCCCACGCTGCCGCGCCGTAGAGCTGCACGGACACGCGCTAGGAGTTCACGCTGCCCAAAAGGTTTAGGCACGTAGTCATCCGCACCAGATTCCAGCCCGTTGACACGATCACGCTCTTCGCCGCGGGCCGAGACCATAATGATCGGCAACTGCGCGGTTGGAGATTCACCCGGGTGTGTGACGGCTTGACCACTCCGCAAAGAACGGCACAGTTCTACGCCGTTGCTGCCCGGCAGCATGACGTCCATGATGATGAGGTCCACTGGGGCCAGCTCCAGAGCTTCCCACATTTCATCACCGCACGCGACGCCGCGAACACGGAAACCCGCCCCTTGTAAAGCGCGCAGTATCAAAGTGCGCATTCCTGCATCGTCTTCAACAACGAGAATACGCGCCGGTAGGTTAGGGTCAGTCAAGTTTGGCAGCACGATCTTGTTTACCCATGCAGAAAAGAAAAAACCTTGTTACCTAGATAACATGTAAATTGGCCTTAGCAATAAAAAGCCAAGGGCCAAGTATAACTCTTTGTTTATTAGGGCCCCGGTGACACGGCCGATAAAGGCCGTTTGGACAAATCACTTTCTGGCAGAACGCTCTCCCATCCTCCGCCTAGAGCATTGTAAAGACGGGCAAGATCGGTTGCGATGGAGCAGTCACTTTCAGCAAGAGAGAGCTGAGAAGATTGTAATTGGGTCTGGGCGTTCAAAACATTCAAATACGTGGTCAGCCCGGAGCGATACTGGCTTTTAGCCAAGCTTAACGAACGCTGATTATCAGCTACAGCCTTCGCAAGTCCCTCATGGTTTAACTGTTCGCTGCGGTAAGCAATCAAAGCGTTATCGACATCGTGCCAAGCTTGCAAAACGGTTTTCTGATAGTTGATAGCAGCTGCTTTTTGTTCGTATTCTTTAAGAGCCAGCTGACCACGCAAGCGCCCCCCCTGGAAAATAGGCAGCGAGATGGAAGGGCCGACGTTCCATGCGCGGGCATTCCAGAACCCCAAGTCCCGGAATGAAAGGCTTTGGAAACCGAAATCAGCACTAATCGTAATTTTTGGGTAGAAATCGGCTGTTGCTTCGCCGACTTGAGCCACGGCTCCACGTAGCTTTGCCTCTGCCTCGCGGATGTCTGGTCGGCGCCGTGCGAGCTCGGAGGGCAAACCCACCGGCACAAATGGCGGAACAACAGGCAACGGATGCGCAGAAAGTTCAGCGTGTAAACTGCCGGGGACGTTGCCAAGTAAGAAGGCCACAGCATTTTCTTCTTGTGCAACAGCCTGCCCCATTTGAGCAATGCGGCTTTCTGTTTCGTGCACACGTCCCTGCGCCGCATCGACGTCCAATTCAGACACCAAGCCTGCACGGTAGCGTGCTTGAGCAAGTGACTGAAACTGCTTCAATGTCGCTAAATTACCTTCCAAGACTTGGAGGCGTGTTTGATCCCCTCTTAGCGTCAGATAAGCGCGTGCCATATCTGCCTGCTGGGCGATGAGAACTCCGCGACGCTCTTCATCAGAAGCCGCAAGGTCAGCTTTGGCTGCATCATATTGATGTGCCACACGCCCCCAGAGATCTATCTCGTAAGTGGCGTCAATGCCGTCACGCCACTGGTCTAATTGCGGGATTTCTGTGGTGCTGGAAGCTCTCTGTGCAGCCTGGCCAATTGCGCCATTTCCTAGGCTTGAACCCACCTGCCCAATAGCCTCTTGGGCAAATTTGGAGCTAAACTGGCTCCGCTGATAGGACCCCGAAGCGCTCAAACCAGGGAACCGCTCTGCTCCGGCCATTATGAGTTGGGCGCGGCTTTGCGCCAAATTAGCCGTGGCCAGACGGAATGATAGGTTCTGCTGTACCAAGCGGTTTTCTAACGACGTGAGTTCTGCGTCGTGAAATACATCCCACCATTGCGCCGAAAACGCCGTTTCGCGCGGGTCACTAATGGGCGAACGCTTATCAGCGTTATTATAATGCTCTGGAGCCCAAGGTTTTGGTGCGTGGTACTCAGGCCCGACATGCAGACAACCTGACAAAGCCATGACAGCGGCACCCGATGATAAGGCACGCAAATAAGAAATTGCTCTCACGGTCAGCCCCTTAAAAGCTACTTTCCCCGCCGAAAGCCGCTTTGAACAAACGGAGCCGGGGTTCATTGTGTTAATCCGCCATGTGCGTTGAGCGTGGCTCAAGCCGGCCGGTGTTTTTTCGGCCATTGAAGCCAGTGTACTATGAATATCCTGCATCTACCTCAATGCCCCCCGCTGGGGCACCGCCCCGTTTTTTAACAGAAGGTGCCAAGAGGGCACAGAGAGGCACAACCATTAAGGCCAGAATGCCGATCCAACGGAACACTTCGTTATAAGCAAGCATTGCCGTTTGCGTCGTAAACTCACCCATCAATTTGTGCATTGCAAAACCGTGCGCGGCCGCCGGTGTTAACCCGTGATCTTGAGCTGTTTTTTGCACTACGTTGAGGTAGTCCGTATAAGGCTGGCGCCCTGTGATCATGTGGCCAGCAACATCGTTTTGATGCCTTTGACGGGCTTCAACAACAGCAGCGGTCGAGAGCGAAATAGCGAGCGAACCGAGATAGTTACGGCACATACTGAACAGCGCAGATGCATCCGAATTCAGTTCGCGCGGTAACGTTGAATATGCAACAGTTGAAATAGGCACAAACAGGAACGCCAAAGCCGCTGTCTGAGTGACGCGGTACTGGATTAATGTTGCAAAATCAATTTTGGGATTTAAGTGCGCTGCCTGAAACATCGACAAACCCATCAAAGTAAACCCAAAGGCAATAATGTAACGCAGCGGGATTACTTTCATCAGTTGTCCGACAATTGGTATCAGCACGATCACTGTTGCCCCACCAGGTGCGAGCAGAAGTCCGGAAGTCGTTGCTGTATATCCCTGAACCTGCTGAGCAAACTGAGGGATAATCACGGAAGAGCTGTATAACAGGGCGCCAACCATCGACATTAGAAGCATGCTGGTTGCAAAATTCCGGTCTTTGAATACCTCCAGCCGCAGCAGAGGCTGACGCGCTTTCAACATCCAGAAAATTGCGCCCACGATACCAACAATGCCAAGCACGGCCATCAGAATGATAAAGTGCGAGCCGAACCAGTCATCGTCTTCGCCTCTGTCACAGGCAAGTTCCAAACACCCTAATCCAAGGGTAATCAGGCCAATACCCAAGCCATCAATCGGTAAGCGCTGGCGCTTCTCCCATGGTGGGTCCTCGACCAAAGCCGAAACTGCCAGGACACAAATAATACCGAACGGAATATTAACGAAGAATACCCAACGCCAAGAGTAATCATCGGTTAGAAAGCCGCCAAGCAAAGGCCCAAGCACTGGGCCAACGATTGTGGCAATAGCCGTAAGGCCGAAAGCAGCGCCTCTTTTCTCGGGCGGGAATGTATCGAGGATGATTGATTGCTGGCTCGGCTGCAATCCTCCACCGAAAAAGCCCTGCATGAGACGAAATACAACCAGCATCGGCAGAGATTGCGCCAAACCGCACAGGAACGACGACACCGTAAACATGACAATGCAAATCAGGAAGTAACGCTTGCGTCCAAACAAACGTGACAGCCAGCCTGAGATCGTCAAGACGATGCCATTAGCCACCAGATATGCCGTCAGAGCCCAAGTCGAGTCATCGTACGACCCGCCGAGAGATCCTGCGATATGTGGCAAAGCCACGTTTACAATTGTTGTATCGAGTACCTCCATGAACGCGGCCATTGTGACCACCACAGCGATCAACCAAGGGTTATGCTTAGGCTTCCACTCTTCTTTAGATGAATCTGGTGCGCTCATGGTTAAGGCTCACTTCACATAGACTGTCGGTGTCACGGAAAGGCCAAGAGCCAGAGGCATCTGGGGGTTCAAACCGTTATCGATAATGATTTTGACCGGAATACGCTGGACAGTCTTAACGAAGTTACCCGTCGCATTTTCTGGTGGGAACGTGCTGAAATTTTCGCCAGATCCGAGCTGAATAGAATCGATGTGCCCATGCAATTTAAGGTCCGGGTACGCATCAACGCTCATGTCCACTTTTTGACCATTCCGCATGCGCGTAATTTGGGTCTCTTTGAAATTAGCGACGACCCAAACCTCTGGTTGGACAATCGTAAACAGTTTTTGCCCTGTCTGGACAAAATTACCCTGCTCTATGCTGCGCTCAGCAATCCAGCCATCATGGGGCGCACGCACCTGTGTCCACTCCATGTTGAGCTCGGCTTGGCGCAACTGCGCACGTGCAGATTCTAAGGAAGCCTGCTCTTGCGTCACCCGGGCGGAAGCGTTGCTCAAATTCGCATCAACAGGCTCTGCTTGGGTCAACTGTCCTTCAGCTTGAAGCACTTTTGCGCGTGCCTCTTCCAAGGCAGCACGTGCAGTATCGATGTCCTGCTGGGATGTCGCTGCACGGGCTACTGAGCGTTGGCGGCGATAATCAGCTTCTGCTTTTACCAATTGAGCTTGAGCTGCAGCAAGACTGCCTTTGGCCGTTACGAGTTTGCCGGGAAAGTTCTTCTGGGCTACCGCAACTTGCAATCGGTAAGCATCAATATTGGCGTTGGCTTGCTCTACTGCGGCTTGTGCCTTTTTCAAAGCTGCTTCGTAATCGCGGTTATCAACCGTGAACAAAACATCTCCTTCATGAACAAACTGGTTATCATTCACCAAAAGGCGTGTGACGTATCCATTAACGTGGGCCGCAACGGATATTTTGCGGCCTTCAGTATAAGCATCGTCTGTGCTGTATTGGTTGCGTGTCAGAAAAACGTAGATACCGATTCCGACTACAATCAACAGTACAATAAGAATGAGGATAGCCCTGCGGACAGGGTGAGACTTTTTTGGTGTCGAACCGGAGGGCTGATCGTCTTGCGCCATAAGGTCTCTTTACACTCCAAAAGAAGTTTTAAAGCTTTGTTTAAAGGCCGCAACGGGTGAACAGCGACACCGCAGAATGACCAAATTATTGGGGCTTTTCTTGCATATCATGTCTGGGGCAGCAAGCAGTAAAAAACTACCGAGTTTCCACCCTTCCTTTTCTACCCATAAAGACAGGAAAAAAGATGGAATTCAGAATCTATTAATATCCATTTGCCTATCCTCCGTCAGGCCATCATGAAGCTACGGAGTTAGCACTATGTCTATGTCAATCAATACCAATACAGCTGCAATGGCAGCACTTCAGTCTCTTAATCAAACGTCAAACGAGCTCGACAAAACGCAAAACGCCGTATCGACGGGTAAGAAAGTAAATTCAGCGGCGGACAACCCTGCTGTGTACGCAATTTCCCAAGGCATGAATGCTCAGATTTCTGGTTTAAGTGGCGTTTCCACCGGACTGCAATTTGCAGGTCAGGTACTGAATACTGCAACGCAGGCGACATCTTCAATCACCAGCAATCTAACCACATTATCTAGCACCATTACCCAAGCAGCCAATAATGGTATGGATCAATCGAAACTAAACAGCGCGATCCAGAGCACGCTACAGTCCATCGACTCAGCAGCAACCACTGCCACATTCCAAGGCGTTAATTTATTATCCGGCTCGAAGGGTAATGGCGTTACTTACAACTCCATTTCTGCGGCACAAGATGTCAGCGGGAATCTCTTCACTCAAAGCGGATTCAATGCGACTTCAGCAGGGCTGGGTTTAGAGGGGCTGAGCTCGTCAATGAGTGGGGTTAGCGTTGGCAATATAGGGACACTGTCTGGCACAGGCACCAGTGCTACCGTCCTACAAGTACAGAACCAATCTGCGGCGAACAAAGCAGGTGTAGCCGGCAATCCGGCTGTTACGACATCATTTGTGCTGGACAGCAAGCCTGGCGATTCCTCTGGAGCTGGCGCTGCAGTAACCGGACTAATTTCAGACTCACTTACTGCCAATAGTGGTTATTCCGTATCTATCAGCAGCAAGGGGCTTTCCATCAACGATGCCTCAGGAAAAAGCGCCATTAGTTCGGCAACGGTTGGCTCAGATGGGACGACCACCTACAAACTCAAAAACGGCGACAGCATCCAAAGCCAAGCCGATGCGTCAGGCAACATGACGTATAGCGTCGCTAAAGGTAGTGACGTTGATGCTAACGGCAACATTACGGCAATGAACAAAATCGTCGATGTCGATATTAGCAAAACTGATACATCGATCTCTACCACCCAGCAAAACAACGCCAATCAATCTAAACTTGTGACCGCCATTAACAATGCTGGTTTTGGTGCACAAACGGACAACGATGGTTCCATTACACTGGCGGGCGGCAACCTTGATACGACAACAACAAATGTAAAAGTTGGCACTTATGCTAGCGGCCAAAATGGCGCTGCAGGCAGTGTGACAGCCTCGTCAACCGCCACCGCTACACAAACGAGTGGCACTGCTGTTGTTCAATTGGCGGTCGGGGCTGCGCTTAACAGTATTGAACGCATTTCTGCCAAGATGGGTGTTGCAACCAATTCTGTAACGCAATTGCAGTCTTCGACGTCATCTCTATCGGATTCTTTGACATCCGGCGTTGGCGCTCTGACGGATGCGGACATGGCTGCTGAAAGTGCCAAACTCACTTCACTGCAAACGAAACAGCAGCTCGCTATTCAGTCGCTTTCGATAGCAAATTCTCAATCTTCCCAAATCATGAGCCTCTTCCGCGGCTAAAACTTCTAGGTGCAAAGGTAAAACGCCTTTGCACCTAATTGCCGTTTATGCCGTTTTAAATAAGGACACATGAAGAGTGAATTACGCGGCGTCACAATATCAAAGCCAGTCTGGAGGCTATCTCTCGCACAGAGAGACGGAAATCATGGCGCTTCGGCATGTTAATGCGCAGCTCATAGCCGCCAAAACAACCGATGAGCGGCATCAAGCCCTGCATTATAATCAAAAACTTTGGGGAATTTTTTTACGCAGCCTACAAAGAACAGACTGCCCCCTTGGCGGTGTACTCAAACAAGATCTTTTGACGCTTAGTTCTTGGTCTCTCAAACACTCCAACGAAGCGTTAATGAGACCATTAAGTCTGCAACCACTTATCGACGTCAATAATGATATGATTTTAGGCTTATCTTCGGACAGCATCGCCGCGGCTGAGGCCCCCCTCAAAACACAAACGGCAAAACACCCTTCATCATCAACTCTTAGGCTCGCGCTTACAGGCTGATGACGAAGGGAACGATTTTTTAGGGAGCTGTAATTTTTAAGGTGTTATCGCTGCGATCGACGTCCGGTATGAGTTGGTCGGGGTCTAACGATGCCGAAATAACGGGTTTGCCGACATGGACCGTTAAGGTTACATCGCTACTTTGCCGCCAGAATTCCGTCGGGAGAGTACGGTCCACCACACTCCCATCAGCGCATTTGAGTTGTAAATGCACCGGCATCGGTAAGGTCCCATAATTTAAAACTCTAACATTTACGTCCCCGCCTTTGTCCATTTGCACGGACTTAACAGCATAATCTGGCGCGGCATTCGTGAAATACCACCCACGCCAGAACCAGCCCAAGTCCTCTCCACCTTCGCTCTCCATAGCCCGGAAAAAATCTGACGGTGAAGGATGACGGAAGGCCCACGCTGCAATGTAGCGTTTAAATGCCCGGTCAAAACGATCAGGACCCAGAATTTGTTCTCTCAGCAATTTCAGGCCGTAGGCGCCCTTAAAATACGTAACGGAATGCCGGTATTTTTCTGAAATTTCGTCTGCTGCCGTCATCAGAGACGGGGCAGCCGCATCTGTCAGAACGGGGACAATATCCAACGCCGGTTTTCCGGTTTGCGGTGAGAACTCGGGGTCTTGCTTCGGTGCAAACTCTCCCTTGTTAAAATGATCCGACGCGTAAGCGTCTATGAACGTATTAAAACCCTCGTCCATGAAAGCATTACGACGCTCGTCAGAGCCAACGATCATAGGAAACCAGTCATGCCCAATCTCGTGCGTTGTAATCCAAAATAGCTGTGGGTCACGTTCATGCATTCCGTCAAAAACAATGCCGGGATATTCCATTCCGGCACCATAACCACCAACATTAATCGCATTTGGCCAAGGGTAGGCAAACCATTGTGCTGAAAAATACTCGATTGCGTGTTTGACGTAATCCGAAGAACGGTCCCACCCATTGGGCGATACGCCTTCACGCGGATACACGGACATTGCCAACCGTGGTGCTGCAGGGTGCCCTGGCCACGGAGAAACAGCTGGCAAATCAATGTGCTCAGCATCCCATAAAAATGCAGGTGATGCTGCAAAAGAGACATCGCGGGTGTTTTGCATCGCAAAATGCCACGTTGCTTCGCCTGATGTTTTTAGATGGCTTCGTGGATTTTCAACATCCTCTAGACCTCTGATCTGGACTCTTTTCTCGGAATGCCCAGCCTCTGCCAAGCGGCGCTTCTCTGTCTCGGTTAAAACGTCATTAGGGTTCAACAGTGCCCCCGAACCCACGACTGTGAAGTTCCACGGTACTGTAATGGAGTAGTCAAAATTGCCGTACTCAAGAAAGAACTCTTGCTCAAGGTAAGGAAGTGTATTCCAGCCGCGTCTATCATCGTAAACGCTGAGGCGTGGATACCACTGAGCCATTTCAAAAACGTCACCGTCCTGTGCTTTAGAAAAAGCTGTGCGGCCGCCCCAAACTCCGGGAACTGTATAATGCCACTTGATGTGCAGTTTTAAGTGTTGGTGAGGTTGCAGCGGCTTCTGTAATTTGATTTGCACACGCGTGTCTGAGACGAGGTAGGATAAAGCGTGCTCATTCCCTTCAGTCTGATCCGCGACGGTTTCTAAGACCGTCCCTTCCGTCGTTTCTTCTTCGGCAACTCCCGCAGCGTTCGATCGGGAGTCCTTCCGATAATGATTTTGCTCTAACTGCATCCACACAACATCAAGTGTATCAGGGCTATTGTTTGTATAAACAATATATTCGGTACCCTCTAAAGCGTGCTTTGGCGCGTCCAAACGGGCATTGATGGTATAATCAACTTTATTTTGCCAATATCCGGGCCCAGGAACGCCACTGCCTGAACGATATACGTTTGGTAAATCCGGCAAAGCAAACGGGGCAAACACCGCCTTTGGGTCCGATAGTGTTTTGCCCTGCGCTACCGAATTATTTGCAACAACTACGGTGCTTAGAACAGTACAGCCCATTACAAGAAAAGCTTTTTTAGAAAGCTTAGCAAACCGTAAACCGTTATTTTTCATACTCTATCAAAATCTTTTCGTTGCACGTTAGAAAAATAATACCCTTATGCAGGGCGTACTTACGAAAGATTTATCACGTTTTAAGGGTAGCGTATATTGTTTCGGTTTATTTATAATATCCAAACCTTGGATAGCCACAACTCGACAATAAGTGGGACCAATCTTTTGCACAAAAATCAGAAAAAGCGCTTAATGATAGGAGAAAGGAGCGTGTTTTTGAGAGAGAGCTTCGCAAAGATTTTAGTCTGCTCATGAAACTCTTTCAAACGCTCCCAAATGCCCGGTTACCCGACGTCTGAACCGCGAATAATCTTTTGCGTCACCTTTGCTGCCTGTAAGGTATTGTGCAGCAGACAAGCTATCGTCATTGGCCCGACGCCACCGGGAACCGGGGTAATGTGCCCCGCTACCTTAACCGCTTCATCAAACGCTACATCACCGACTAGTCGTGTGCGGCCCTCAGGGGTTGGAACACGGGTAATGCCGACATCGATAACCGTTGCACCAGGTTTGATCCAGTCGCCACGCACTAATCCATGCTTACCAGTTGCTACAACGAGAAGGTCACCTTCTCTAGCAAGCCCCCGGACGTCTTTTGTGTGGATATGCCCTACTGAAACTGTGCAGTTCTCTTTAAGCAGAAGCTGCGCCATAGGCTTGCCTACCAAATTTGACGCTCCAATCACAACGGCGTGCTTACCGGTAAGGTCCTGATGGACAGATTTTAATAGCATCAGGCAGCCCAAAGGCGTGCAAGGCACAATACCCTCGGTACCCAACGCCAGACGGCCTGCGTTTACTTCTCCCAATCCGTCAACATCTTTATGTGGAGCAATAGCGTTTGTAACCACCACCGGATCGATCTGACGCGGCAAAGGAAGCTGCACAAGTATTCCGTGAATACGCGGGTTCGCGTTCAATTGCTCAATCAAGTCAAGCAACTCATCTTGCGTCGTGCTCTCCGGAAGCATGTGCATAAACGACCGCATCCCTGCACGGTGCGTTTGAATTGCTTTATTCTTAACATACACTTCAGAAGCAGGATCGTTACCGACCAACACCACCGCCAGTCCCGGCAGCGGATTCCCCTGTCCAATAAACGAGGTAACTTCTTGGCCGATTTGTTCTGTCAAAGCCCGCGCAATGGCTTTACCGTCAATAAGCTGACCGACCTGCTCACGAGAGTGAATGCTCATATGGGGGCTCCGGATGACAAAAAGACTAAGGACAGGTACGATAAAACCTCGACCACACTTACGGTCGCGATTTCAAGGATGTTTCCGTGCCTGAGGACATACGCAAGAACTTCTCCAGTGACAATGTTGTTCGGGTTTGCCCCGAAGTTATGCAAGCACTTATGGAAGCCAATGATGGCAGTGCGTCCGCCTACGGCAACGATGCATACACGAGTGCACTAGACGCTCGCTTTGGCGAAGTCTTTGAAAGCGAAGTGGCTGTTTTTCCTATTGTTACCGGGACAGCTAGTAACAGTCTCGCCCTTTCCGCCTTGGTTTCTCCTTTTGGATCTGTTGTGTGTGATGAAAGCGCTCATATTCAAAATGACGAAGGGGGAGCACCCGAATTTTTCATGCATGGAGCTAAGATCGTTACCATACCATCTGGTAATGGCCTTATGCAGCCCAGTGCACTTTCACACACCATAAACGAGAAAAAAGCCGCTGGCCTGTTAGCACCACCCATTCAAGCATTATCGCTCACGCAGGCGAGTGAATGGGGCCTAGTCTACCAAACGGATCACCTAACCTCCCTAAGCAAAGTTGCTCACGCGGAAAAGTTGACTGTCCATCTTGATGGCGCACGGCTTGGTAACGCCATTGCATCACTGGGTTGCACGCCTGCGGAAACAACCTGGAAAGCTGGTGTAGACGTTCTGACTTTTGGCGGCACCAAGAACGGCGCCATGGCAGCCGAAGCCGTAGTCTTCTTTCTAAATGATCGTACGCGGCCATTTGTTGAGAATTTTAAGCGCCGGATAAAACGCAGCGGGCATTTGTGGTCCAAACACCGTTTTTTAAGCGCGCAATTGCTTGCGCTATTGAAAAACAACCTCTGGCTCCGCAACGCCCAACACGCAAATATTATGGCTCAGCGCTTGAGCACTGGCCTCCAAGCGCTGCCCAACGCTACCCTGCCATACGCAACCCAAAGCAATGAGATCTTCATTGCGTTGCCTGAACACCTCGTTCAAAAGCTGGAAAAAGGGGGCTTCGGCTTCTACCGCTGGCCAACACCAGCCGGTGTAGACGGGACCATGATCAGACTCGTAACGAGTTTCGATACTCGTGAGAAAGATGTAGACGCACTGCTGGACTACATCGCCACATGAGTAATGACGGAGGCTTGAAAAAAGCCTCCGTCACACACCAATTGTTTGTTAGCCAGCGAAAATTTCAGCGATTGCCTGTTGAGCTTCGCTTTGAATCGTCGAAAGATGATCCAAACTTTTAAAGCTTTCCGCATAAATTTTGTAGACGTTTTCTGTCCCTGATGGACGCGCTGCAAACCAACCGTTCTTTGTCACCACTTTGAGTCCGCCTATAGAGGCACCATTGCCCGGAGCTTGGGTAAGCTTTGCCGTAACGGGGTCTCCTGCGAGCACATCAAGCGGAAACTGGTCAGGTGACAATTTAGCCAATTTTGCTTTTTGATCGGGGTCTGCTGGTGCGTCGATGCGGGCATAATAAGGTGTGCCCAAACGCGATGTTAGTTCGTGATAATGAGCACTCGGATTTTTACCCGTACGGGCTGTAATTTCTGCTGCGAGCAAGTCCAAGACAATACCATCTTTATCGGTGGTCCAAACTGTACCATCCCGCTTCAAAAAGGTTGCGCCTGCACTTTCTTCGCCACCAAAGCCCAATGAACCATCCATTAAGCCAGGAACAAACCATTTCAAACCAACGGGCACTTCAACCAAAGTACGCCCCATCTCTTCAACTACTCTGTCAATCAAACCGCTGCTGACCAGCGTTTTGCCAACACCTAAATCAGCTTTCCATTCAGGTCGGTTACGATAGAGGTACGACACGGCAACAGCGAGATAATGATTAGGATTCATCAAACCGTCAGGCGCAGCAACGATGCCATGCCTGTCTGCATCTGTATCGTTAGCAAAAGCAACATCGAAGCGGTCTTTTAACTCTATCAGGCGCGCCATAGCATAAGGGGAAGAACAATCCATGCGGATCTTTCCATCCCAATCTGCTGTCATAAAACTAAAGGTGGCATCTACTTGGTCACTAACAATTTCTGCATTTAAACCGTACTGCTCCACTATGCGTGGCCAGTAACGGACCGCAGCCCCCCCAAGTGGATCAATGCCAATTTTTATATTTGCATCACGGATAACATCCATATCAATTACAGCGGCTAAATCATCAACATAAGGGGTAATGAAGTCATACCCTTTTACGCATGACTCTCGGCGCGCATTCTCATAAGAAATACGCGTAACCCCTTCCAGTTCTTCCGCTAAAAATTGATTTGCCATGTCTTGGATGATCCGCGTAACCGCAGTATCCGCAGGCCCGCCATGTGGTGGGTTATACTTAAATCCACCATCTTCCGGAGGATTATGCGAAGGAGTAACAACAACCCCATCCGCAAAGCCGGAAGTACGGTCTTTATTATATGTTAAAATTGCGTGGGAAATAACAGGTGTCGGTGTGTAACCACCCTCAAAATCAATGCGCAGATCTAGGCCATGCGCAGCAAACACCTCTACCGCGCTTCGTTGCGCAGGCTCTGATAAGGCATGAGTATCAATCCCCAAAAATAAGGGACCATCAATGCCTTCATTTTTTCTATAACGGCAAATAGCTTCGCAAATAGCTAAAATATGGTTTTCGTTAAAGCTTCCATTTAAGGACGTCCCACGGTGGCCGGACGTCCCAAATGATACACGCTGCGTAGAAACAGAGGCATCGGGCTTAATGCTATAATACGCCTCTACGAGAGCTGGGATATTCGTTAAATGGGAAGCATCAAGCGGCTTGCCCGCCAGTGAACTAATAGAAGCCATGATTCGGGACGTCCTTGCCAAATCCGCAAAAAAAGGGATACCTACCCAGTATCCCTACAGCGCAAGAATGGCGCGATCGTGGCAGGCTGTCCAGCTATGCCCACTATAATTTACTTTCATAGCAGGCATATTTCAAAAAACGTTATTAATTAATGCTTCGCTTCAAATAATATTCAACGATTATTCATTGATTATGGTAAAAAACGATACAATACACAACCCTGATAGCCGTTCCCACCCAACGCGGGCAAACTCTCAGCCGATACAGAATAAGCACCTCCACCACCGGCGCCATAATGCGTTGCGGAGCGCCCTCCTTGGCTGCCGCTACGGCCAGCGCCTCCCCAAGGGCCAGCCCCACCGCACCCGGCAAAAACCAACGCTCCACATTGACCATCAAAGCCTGTGCTGCCGGACTGATTCCATATTGTTCCGCCAGATGAACTGCCACCATTACCGCCGGCAGACCCCGTAGGAGAATAAAACGACCCTCCTTGTCCGCCATTTGCCTGTAAAAGCGTCTGACCTTGGTATGTTACAAGAGAGGTCCCTCCAGTCTGACCCGTGCTACCACCTTGCCCAACAGACACTACAAGTGGCGCAGCAATTGAAGGATTAACTGAATACACCCCCCAAGCATCACCGCCGCCCCCCCGCCGCTTCCCGACAAAGAACCGCTTGTCGTGATGGCCGTCGACGATGCACCGCCACCTCCACCTCCAATAACCCGTAACTCGACGCTGCTTGCCCATTGCGGAACCGGAAGAGACGTATTGCCGCTCAAAAACTGGGTCGACTGGGTTACATTCGCAACGAGAGCTTTGGTGGCCAATTGTGGAATGGTCGGCCAGAAAACATCCAAGGGTACAGCACTAAGTCCCCGTAAATTTTGTACACCGCTTGGAATATTTAACGTGTAGAGTGGTACAATTATTCCTCCAGAAGGTGCCGAAGGAGCAGTAGTCGCCACCGAGAAAGTCATAACTGCGCTCCGCCTCGTTGGTAGCATCGCTCCTGAATTAGCTGGCCCCGCCTGGGTCTGGGATGGATTATTAATGTTGTAAAACGGCAGGGTAACGGCATCCACGTCTTGCTCAGAGCATAAAGCGTAAACGGTAAATGCCGCCCCTGTCGTTGGTACAGGAACAGCCACATTACTCTGGTTGATATATTGGACAGATACTGGGGAAAGATCGGCTGGTAGCCCTCCCCCGACTCCTCCAAAATTCGTACCGTCCAGCGGTCCTGGAGCATTGATAGCTCCCGGCCCCATGACCACAAACAAACCGTCTGGAGAGGGCGTACACGACAAACCTATCGCCGCTTTGACGTTAGGCCCAAATACCAGATCAGAAATATTTCCCAAAGCGGATTTAGTATAACGCCCTATACGTAAAATATCTGTATCAACTGGAACAGAGCCAGGATAAACAATAACACGATCCATTATGCTTTTACCTTAATCCAACCAATAATACCGGAAGCGATGAAAGGCTGCACTATTCGGCAAACACTCTCTTTGCTTTCAGCTTGACCCAATCCGGTTTCAACAAAAAATTGTCCCCCGGCACCGCCATACCGCAAACCGGGTGCGCCGTACCCTAATCCACCACCCACTAACGGCTGGTCATCACACGCCCATGCACCACAATCATATGCAGACATTGGCTCAATAATTTTTGGAATTTGTCCTGTTGTCGAATAAAAAGCACTCTCGACGGCACGTTTCGTATTCCGTTCTACAGTAATATTTTCCGATATTCTTTTTTTATAAAGTACGTCGCTTTCATTTAATTTACGACTTAATACTCCTCTTCCAAAGTAATCATTAGCCGCCATATCGACGAAGGCGCCTTGGGATGTATTCAAACGACTAGAGAGTTTGAACATTTCTAACTGCTGCCAAACGGCTTCAAAAATCTTGCCAAAGCCATCTAAAACCGCGTTGAGTGTAGGCGCCTGATCATCTTCACCATTTTGAGGTGGCGCAGGAAACCAACCATTCGGCAGTAACTGCCTAAAACGCCGAGAGAAATCTTTTACAGATCCCTGCACCGGTTGGTTATCAAAAAGAATTTTTCCGTCCGTACTACGCAAAAAATCTTTATTTGATGACTCTAAAATACCCATAATTAAGTTCCGATCTGCTCAACATTAAACAGCGGAATACGGTACTCTGATCCGTTAATATTTAAATGCAAGAACCCGCCGGACGCTGCCGTAGGCAGCGGACTTCCAACATTGCTCACTGGCGAAGTAATTTGTATTTCGCCACCCGCCGCAGGATACAAGCCCAAATTTCCTGACCCGTTGCTACCTGCCTGCACATACAACCCCGCTGCTTGAGGGCCCGCACCTGGCTGTACTTGGAGAATATTATTGGCGTCCGGTGAACTTTTTACAGAGAAAACTGGCTTGCCTTCGATATTTTCGAATAAAATTCCATTATCTGTAAATTCTTGTCTGACACCCTGCTCCCGTACCGAGACTGTAGAACGGATAAAAGCACCTACACCACTTTGATCCCCGTTAACCTCAGGGACGTGCCATTCCACACTGTGGTTCCGCGCCAGAACAACCGCAGAACCATATCCATTATCCTGCCCATCCGTCCCGAACAAAGATGTGGCTCCAAAGACAACCCCTGACTGCCATTGGTTAGGGTTTGCAACGAAAGTAATTCCAGCGGCAGCATCCGAAGTTCCAGACGTCTGTCCCCCACCCACCCCAAGTTGGATACCGTAGACGCCCCCACCAATATTGGGAGAATATGGCGTAGAACTTCCGACAGCCTTGCCCCCCAAATTAACGGCTTCCAACTCCATACAAAAAGTAGGCTGATAATTTACACCCGGTAAACGCCACCCCTCCCCATAAAAGGCATAAGCTGTAGTTGTCGTTGGATTACTGGTATCATCTGCAATCGCCCATGACGAAACCCCAATCGAACTAGGCTGAAATCCAATAACCTCAGGCGCATTTTTGGCATCAGATGTTCTCGAACCGGCAACAATCGCGCTGCTTCCAAATTGTGCAACAGACGCAAACTGCGCCCCTTGGATAGCCCAAGGCCCAATAGTTGTCCCAGCCATAATGGTCGACAACCAGTCATATTTTGATGCTTGTTCACGATCACTCGAAGCAAGATTTTTGGTCGCATCACCAACCAATACACGATCAGCGAAACGGCTTACTAGCGCCCCTTTATCTTGGTAAAAAGCCCCACTTGCCTCCGAAATAGCCGGAGTCCCCGCTATTTGTCCTGCTGTAGCCGTCACCGTCATGGTTCCTGCCTTGTCGGACAAAACCAAAACCTCGTCACCCGTTAATTTTGGCAAAAGAGGATACGTATTAAATACAGCCATAATTATTTCCGGAAACTAAGATTTGTTAATATTGATATTTATATTTTTTACTGACAAAGACTGTGCATCAGCCTTTGGTATATCATTTTGATTATTATTTAATAATACGTTTGATACCGCTGTAACGGCAACATTCGCCCCCACATACGCCAAATAAGACAATCGGCTATACGCATAACCAGAACCAATTGGTGTATTCACTATATCGCTTGCAATGGCAGCTCGAATGGCTTCTCTCACATTATCTTCCGATAAATAATATGGGATAGAAACATCCATGCTTACTGTAAGCTCTAAAACGCTTGGAGCCTGAACAGCAAATCCCACCCCCACAGCTCTCGTACTATCAATCGCGGCGTAAACATCCCGCAATAGCGCCTGCGTAGGCGTCCCACTTCCATCGTTAACAACAGCCGTAAAATAACCTGATCTTAAATTACCCCCGGCGTCTCTTCCGTCTTCTACCGCGTAAGATAAGCCAGCTCTCACGTCAGAAATCGCATTCTCAATCGATGCTTTACTTGCCGTTGCCTTAGCTGATAGCCAAAGAGGGAACCTTAACCGCAGTTGCTCATCTGTTTCCGCATCAACCCCGTTAGAAAATGCACTTTGATTTGTAACCGTATCAATACCCGACACGGCCGTACCCATCAGACAAATTGCACCCTCGTCTACGTTTCCCAAACTCCCAGCGATTTGACAGACAACAGGAACATCTATGCTTTCTTGACCCTGCGCGCGCACGTACCCACCCATATTAGCTGACCACAAAGGGTGTGTTTCATCTTTCACAACACTAAAAGACAACCCAGAAACCGTGCGCAAAATAACAGTAGAAAGTACCACTGCCGACTGAGCGTCTGGCGTAAAAGATAACAAGGTAACAGCGCCTGTGGCGGCCTCACCCTGAAGCCGCGCCATGCCAAAATCTGCAACAAAGCTATCACAATCCGTGCCGGTCGACGTCGACAAACGAGTCTTTTGTAATGCTTGAACAACAGTATACTGAAGCCAAAGGCCTACTCCACCCACGGCTTCCATCAAAGCACGTGTTGGTGAGCCAACCGCAATATCCAGATTTTGTGTACACGCAGCTTGCGCTGTGGATAGCGCAGTTCCCACCATGGTACCAAAAGAGCGCAGGGAAAAAGACAATTTATACCCCTAATATATAATTAAATTATAATAATCTGATTATTATTTTCTTTGTCGAAAAATTTTATTTCACAAAAATTTCCGTCTACTTGGGAGCTTACTATCTTAACTTTAAGTGGTTTTGTAACATCAATACCCGGATCATTTATAATTTGTTGACGAATTATAGCCTCCAAACCCTCCTTATCAACTATTTCACCAACTAATTTAGGTAAGCCCGCTCCGTAATCGAGTTGCCAGATATATTCCCCAGCAATGGTCAATAAACGGCGTAATAAACGCTGCTTTGTTTCCTCAATACCAGATACTAGTGAGACACTCCTATCGGAGAGGATCAAATCACCACCGAAAATATGGTTAATTGAACTCATAGCAGTGGTCTTGATGTTTGCTGTGTGCCTACAGCATGAATATGCTGATCTAAGCTTACTCTCTGTGTATAAACATCCCCACCCTTGACGCTTATACCCGAATTATCGATCGAAGCTTCAACATTACCCACATTGAATTTAACGCCATCCGCGGAAACCGAAATAGAGTTATTTCCTACACCGAATGACACTTCACTTGGAGCAACGAAACACCAACCTCCCGCAACATCCCCTTCAGAAAGCACTTCTTTTTGCTTTGAAGCCACCGACTCATAACCTGAGCGGACCAACCACTCACCAGTCCTGACAGTCCGATCCTCGCGTGGCACCTTGGGCGGCACAACAACAGTATCATAAACAGCGGCTACAACTACGAATTGCTCTGCGTCACCTTCTATTGGCAACAAAACAACATGGGTGCCCACAGATGTCGGACACGCTATGCGTAACTTACCGGCCTGAACCCCCGAAAGATCCGGCATCCAACCCGTTTCAATGTCCTCGGGCTGTACCCGCACTTTAATCGCATGGTTGGTCGGATCAGTCGCAGACACAATTCCAAAAACCGCATGCGCCATCCTATTTGACTGAATTGCTGACAAAAAACTCGATTCATTCATACCCATACCGTTTTTTTACAGTTATTTTTTGAATAAAACCCTGACTCAAAGAGAATTCTGAAATAACTCTTTCTACTGAAAGATAAACTTTGGAATTATTTATAGAAATCGAAAAAAAATTTCGCGGCTTTAAATCTAAAATTCCAGGCAGACTAATTTCAGATGAAAAAATGTGCGAATTTAGCCGGTTAAATTTTGTTCTCGCTAGATTCTTTAAATCTTCTAATTTTTTACCGGCCACTTTAAAACTATAAATTAAGTTCTGCCCATCTGGAGCTTTATTTAAAAAATCACTGCCATCATAAAAAACATGAGTACTTATACGCTGCCGAGAATCCCAAGATGCATAATGTACAACAATACCTTGGCTCAAACCAACATCCGTCGAAAAAAACCCTTCAAACCCAATACTATCTAGGTCATATACTTGCGATGTTGGCTGTGGGTTAGAATAAACAGGGGAACAAAATATCTTTGATCCTTCAGCATAAACATCACAAGACATTTCCCTCGCAATGTTAAAAACCACATCAGCAGCAGTTTGAAACCGGCTTTGGGCAATGAACATATTTCTTTTATGTTCGACCTGCCAAAATTGTCCGAACATTCTGTCGTTTACTAAAACAGGAGCATTGTATTCGATCTCTAAGCCGGTTTTCTCTGCTATTTTTTTAAATATATCTGACCCATTATAATTCATCCACTCCGCTTGAAAGCGCGTGTCTATAAGCTTAGCCAAACCATCCCGGCATTCAAATGCAATACAGCGCGTCTTGTGAGATCGTTTTATATAATCTACCCGACCTTGAAATATGCTTGTCCAATCAGAATTATTATTTTTATCACGGACTTGTAAATCCATCCATGGTGATACTATATTTCCCAAATAATACCATGAATTTATATAATTATTTATTAATACGCATGATACGTTTGCTATACCAGCTTCCTCGTATCTACTTAAATCAATATTGAAACCCTCTATCAGTAGGTTCGTATCGACTTGACCATCCCATAATAAACGTGTCTCGAAATTTCTAATCACGAACTACTCACCCCATTAGGTAGTCCCGTCCATGTGCTCTCGCTTGAAGGCGGTATTTTGAATGAAACTGGCTGATCGAAACGGGACAAATCGTAATCATTTAATAGATTAGCTGCCATTATTTTCCACCAACCGCACGCATCACCATATTTTTTGCAAGAGAGGTGAAATATAGTTTTTTCAGTAGAATTAATAATCATTAAATGCCATTTTCATAAATTACTAATATAATTTTGGGAATTTTTTATATTAGAAATACTATCAATTGATATGGTTTCAATTCCAGAGCGAACACCCGCCAAACCAAGTGTTGCATCATCTGAAATCAAAAAATTATCCAATTCGGTAGAATTTGATTCCACAACAGAAATTAAGTTCCCTTTGGCACTTTCAAGCTCTTGCGAGACTACCTGCACCGATGACGGCGCCTGCAGCCAAGTCGAACTCGTTTGTGTTACTGCGGTTACCTTCATCAAAGCGTCCGACGCCTTACTCAACGTCCCTCCCGCCCCCAATATTGACGCTAAAGGCATAATTTGAGCAGCCGTCGTTCCCAACTGAGATAATTCCGTAAAGGCATCATTCAATACGCCACCAATCCCAGTCTGAATTCCTTGCAACGCGCTACCAACTTCCCCTGAGAATAGCTGCCCACTACTCTTTTGTTGGTTAGACAGTTCTGTATTAGAAGCCTCTAATGTTAGCGAATAAGAGCAGAGGGCCCCTTTATCTTCGAACGTGTAAGAAAAATCGAAAATAAAAACTTTTAAAGCTAAACCTGCTGCAGAAAATTGAATCTCAGCACCTGCATCTCTCATACGCTCGATAGTCTGCGCTCTTTGCTGAGCTCCGGCACCTACAAACCTTCCCCGCAACTCCAGACGTGAAGGGTCATTTCCAAGAACATCTATAACTCTCTGCCCACCAGGCAAACGGTGCACAACCATCATTTGCCTGCCACCTACGCGCAAATGATCAGGCACCTCAATTCCCGCTAAGACCAAATCTCCTAACAACACAGGCGCAGAGTTCCCGAGCCGCCCTAGAGATCCTATTGCTGTGCCCAAACTGTCTAGCGTTAAGTTCATACTTTCAAACTCTCAAAAAGAACCAATACTCACCCCTGGATACTGAGGTAGCGATATTTCATCGAAACCACCGCTCCTTCGCCGCATTCGCATCTCATCAGAAATAAAATTAGTGCTTTCTCTTATTTTTTCTTCTAAAAAGGAATTATTTCTATTTTTCTCATAAAAAAAATTATGATTATTATCTGATTTATTTAATAAGTATTGTTTATTTTGACCTAAATATTCTTGAAAGTTTTCTTCTTTATTAAAAGAATTTTTGTAATTTTCAAAAGATACCCTTGACGGGTTTTGACGACTATCTGTGTACGGCACTGCAGTTCGCTTTTTTTGTTCGTGTCTCAAAAAAGATCTCGTGTACCCGTCCAACGAGGATCGTTTGCCTTTTCCAAAAAAATAACTCGTTTTCCTCAGTCGCCGGTTTTCAAACGCGAACACTCTGGAACGCTCGGAACGCTCGGAACGCTCGGAACGCTCGGAACGCTCGGAACGCTCGGAACGCTCGGAACGCTCGGAACGCTCGGAACGCTCGGAACGCTCGGAACGCTCGGAACGCTCGGAACGCTCGGAACGCTCGGAACGCTCGGAACGCTCGGAACGCTCGGAACGCTCGGAACGCTCGGAACGCTCGGAACGCTGATTTAATCCGTCGATAAATGCAAATTTCTTTTGGATTATTTCAGGTGCTGAAAATAGTTTTTTACGTTGAGAGTCCAAACCTCCCAAAGACAATAATCTCAAAATCTTCTTACTAATGTCATCCGAAGTCCGTTGTACCGAACTTTTACCCCATAATTGCTTCATTAAACTCTTATGTAATGGAGCATTGACCAAAGTAGATCGCGGTACATAAGAACTACGATAAAGAGGCTTCTTATCTAAAATCAGAATAGTACTATATCTAAATTGCTTTGTTGGCGTTGACCACCATGGATGAGTTTTCATGCATTATCCCGGTAGCATAAAGCATCCCAATCGAAGCTAAACCCATTTCGTTCGGCTGTTATGACGCACGCAGCTAACCTTCTAGCGCGCGACCAAGACAATACCTGGTCCCAAGGCACCCCAACACTCAAGAGATACAATAACTCTTGAAAGTCAGAGTGCCTACTTAGTTTTTTGCTGTACCGACCAAGTCACTTTTATTTACATCTTCATCAAATGCGAGTTGCAAACTGATCAGTCCAGCCTTGCCAATTCTTCGCGCCAAATCACGAATTTCATCTTTAGTAACAGGCATTTGTACTGGCACATTATCAATGGCCGTCACAGAACAAATCATTTCTGCATAGCCCAACCAAGCCCCGGCGGAAGGACCGTTTGCAGCTGCTCCCGCTGCCTCAATTAAATCCAACATATCAGCCGGATCCAATTCCTTCAGCGCCAGAATGCGCCCATCTTCTAATTTGAGCTCATTAATAATCATACTAGGAAACCTTTACACGCGTCGAAGCAAAAAATTGCACCGTCTGGTGCATCATGTGGTCCGATTGCCATGGATCATTTTTCAGCTTGATAGAAACATTTGTATATTCCCACGTACTAGTCGATCCATCGGGTTCGGATACATACTGGTAAATGGTGCCGCTCCCCACCGTGCCCGCGTTCCAATAAGCTGCCTCTATCGCCGCAACTAAGTTGTCCAGAGCCGATGAGGCACGTGCAATCTGGAAAGAACCACGCCAGCCATCGGGTACGTTGAATTCCATTGGCACACCATTTAACGGATGTGCACGAAGCGCCTGAGTTTCTTGCGAGGCCATAAATGAGGTGACATCACGCAAATCCACGCGCACACCATTCCACAAAACCGTAATGCGACAATCACGACCAATGCTATAGGGATTAGCCATTATCAAACACTTCCCCCAACGGTAGACACACTCACAGAAGCGCCACCCTGTAAATTAACAATGAATTTTTCGTTTATGCCTTGATAACGAACAGCAATGTCGGCTTGCACATAACCGAGAGCGGTGCGGGACTGCGGGTTATTAGTCCCGTCACACACAACACTATAGGGCAACTGTCCATCTTGTAGACCTAGAATGCCCTGCCCTAGAAGCGACGATAAAAAACCGAGCAATGTCGCTCGAATATCCCCATACAACGTGTCATTTATAACCTGACCAACGTATCGCCCCATTCCCCCAGCCAACGAAGCAGACAGATAATTGGTCAAGCGTGTATAAGCATCACTATTAACAACTGCATTACTCGACGTATTGTGACCGCACCGCACAGCCCAATATGCCCCACCAGGAGCCGGATTGCAGATAACATCTAGACCCGCCGTAAAGAGGGCCGACAATTCAGCATTAGAGTAGCTGGTACTACTACCGTTCAAACCAGCTTTTTGGCTGCCGACCACCCCAGAAAGCGCCTTGTTCAAACTTGATTGCTCTGGCGACAAAGCCGCAAGCATTCCAGCTGCAAACGCCTGCGGGCTGACCAGCATCATGCCATAAGTATCATCGTTCCAATACAACCAGTCCCCAAACATAAGCTTCAAAGCAACGCTATCGACCCCAGCCGCAGCTTTAACTGCAACAGCATTTGAAATACTGTCTGACACCTGCGTCGCAGCAATCACATAAACACCTTCGTTCAGACCAAACGCTGCCTGCGCCGCCCATAAGGTACTGTCCGTTACCCCATGCATGCACGCGACTGAACACCCTTGGCCACGCAACGCGTAAAGCCCTGTCCTTGCTTGAGAGTCTTGGCCTAAAAAGCTTGACGGTGTAGGCGTGCCACCGTCGACCCCACCAGAGAGGACAACGCTCCCTACACCCAGCGTTGGCACGGTGGCGGGTAGCTGAATACGAATAAGAGCATTTAAATCTTGGGACACTACCTGCTCTAAACCAGACCAGTCATTAGCAGAGTAGCTCGTAGTACCCAGATTGGCATGGGAGACAAGCAAAGCAAAACCACTGCCCGTAGCCGTCACAGCAACATTAATCGCATTACCAGCCGCCCCTGTATGGACGGCCTGCACAGTAACACCGTCTAAAGTCCCAGTTGCCGCCTCATCACTTCCATCAGTCACACGGACTACAACAAAAGAAGATGCTCCCTGGGTAGCCGCAATGTTTAATGCAATTCCAGCATCAGTTATTCGTTTTTGTTTCGCACCAAATGCGGCAACGTAATCGGACATTGTACCAAGTGGTACCGGGACATTGACTGGCCCCCACCCTGCTGTTCCGACAATACCCAATTTTGACGTTGCACTTCCCGCTAGCGATAACGCCTGGGGCTGCGCAATCTGTACGTAAAGGTTAGGAACCGTAAGAGCCGTTGTGTTTAAAGTGCCTGCTTGATAAATAAGAGACATACTATTAATCCCAATAAAAAACCTCTACGAAAAAATAGAGGTCATAATTTAACTATTAATCTTATGATTTATTTTTCTTTTACTGTTCCGAATTCATCAATATACAAACCTTCATACACATCGGCTGCACCTCCCACAGCAGCAGCCCGCTGTACCGCGCCGAGTGCATTTTCAATAATTTCTGGCTGAATACTTGCTATTTTTGTGCCCCAGGAACCATCAATTCCCTGCGTAAAATGGCCGCCTATGAAATTTAAATCTGCTGACCATTTAACGTCTTCTGTATCAAATTGAATATCGTAAAAATAATCACGCCTATACAATGTCTCAGTCTGCATAGTGTCGACATCCTCGACACCAGCAAAAACAATTTGTGCCTGCCCGCCGTCAGCAAGAACCAACCAACTCATTTCCGCAAGCGCCGTGTCAATCGTATCGCCCAAAACTTCGCGTACTGATGTATCCGCTGTCCACACAGTAAGACGATAACGCTGCGTTTGACGCCTAACCGTCCGCACTGACTCGCCATAACCACTCGCGCGACCTAACAGCAAATTGTCCGAAATGCTTAAATAACCGTTTTCAGCGGTAATATTTAACACACCCAAAGCTGCCAGCTGATCAGCCAAAGCATGCGCAACCCCGTCAGGAGTGTCTGTCGCGGTCACGGCATAGACAGCAGCTTGCCCACCACTTACCGCTACCCCAACAACACCAGCTGGCTCACTTCCATCCGACGGGAAAACAATTTGTACACCAGCCCCCCGCTGCAACACGGAAACCGTAGCAGCGACTTTTTTACGTACCGCCCATGGGCGCCCCAAGGGCTCCGGCAAGTTTTTGGCATTTCGCGGAACCATTGTTACCGTCAAATAATCGACTTGGTTTCTTATGCCCTGCGCCGCGAACACATCATTCGGTAGCAGCCAACCCCTCCGCACAACAACCTGCCGCCCTGAGATCGATGCGGCTCCCAACCCCTGCGGATATACCAGTTGGGCGCATCGATACGCCAAAGCCTGGCTTACCTGCGCTAGACCCGCCATCGCTAACGCACTCCTCACACCTGCTGCAAAGACATCACACAGCGCAAACCCCACGCTGATTTCTCTGCCGAATTAATTGTATAAGTTGCCCCGGTATTAGACGTAACGGTCATGTACGGACGCAAAATTACGCCCGGTAAACAAGGTAAATACAAAACAAATTGTCCCGGCCGAACCGACCCAGGTACACCGCTCTGAGCACTCTCCCCTTTAGAGCGCAACACGATTGCGGCCGGACAGCCTGACACCACAACCCCGCTAGAGCCGCTTACCGCGCTTACACTGACCATCTGATCACACGCCACACAAAGGACAGGCGCAATTGGATCAATGGCAGCAACAAAAAATGTCTGCGCTCCACAAACCAGCACATCACCAACAACGGTATCGTCCAAACAGTCCGAAAGCATGTAACGAGTGACCACCCCCCAATTAGGAGGTCTCTCCCCCGAAAACGAAGCGCCAACGTCAAACGCCAACTTCGGGAATGCATGAGGTTCTGCGACCGCCGTAAAACCATCAACAGGCCGATACTGTGTCCCCGCTCTTCCTAAAATCTGAGCAGCCTTCGCATAACCTTTCCGCATTTTGGAGGATAACAAATCAGCGTACACACATCCCCCTTTTAGATAACAACCGCTCGCCCCTCCTGTAGCTCCAGCCCGCCAGTTACCCCCAAGAAGCTACACAATCTTCGACGCCACACCGCAAACAACGCCGTCCTGTCCTGAACCTCTTTTGCGTTATGTTGCCAACTCGCAGCTTGCGCCGTATCGAGATTATCCGATGCCCCCAGCAAGGCATTTTCCAAGGAATAAAGCTGCGTCAGATACAATCTAATCTGTTGCAATTCCGGAACAGATAAATGCAATAGCCGCCACTCAAGAGCACCCTCAACAGCGAAGAAACGCCAGGACTCTTGACCTGCTTCCCCGGAGCCTACTGCCGGATAACCACAAAAGCGACGCACATCCATCTTCTCGCTCCCGGTCAAAACCGCCGAAGACAACCCTTCAGATACAGACATAGGCACCCCACAATAAAAAAGGCGGTGCATAGAACACCGCCTTTTTCAAAATCTTAGAACGTCAAGCCCAACGCATCAGTACCCAGACTTTCAATAACAACACCGCGCTTCAAATAAGCATTAGTCGCTGTCGGAATAACATTTACATTTGCCGTCATATCCGTAGGCAGCGCAAAACCACCAATCCAATACCACGATTGGGCAATAATCTGACGAAGTCGATCCAGCGGCTCACGCGTAACCATCGCCACACCATCTACCATTTCAATTAGTGCACGTTCCGCATCTGGAATATCTGAATGCCCCGTCAGCGCACAATCACCCTCAATCAACGCCCCCTGCCCCAAGAGCAATGCCCGGTGAATAGAACCAGCCCCCAAAGAAGCCTGCTGCGGTGCTTCTGTCGTCGGAATAAAACGCACACCAAGCAATTCAATTACTTGACCTGAACGATATTCCTCAGAACCATATGCCCCACGATACAGCTGCTTAAAGTCATCATCACGGAACAGAGACAGGAGCTGCAAATCATCCAGATAACAATGGTACGCACCATTAATCATCGGAACGTTATTACGCCGTAGCGTCGCAACGCCTGCCAAAACCTGTTGAAGACCCAACGTATCAGCCAAGCCACGCGCGCTGGCAGTCTGCAAAGCCGCCGTGGTCAAACGCCCATTGGGCCTAATAACCATTGGGGCAGTTGCCGCCACAACCGCCTGACCTGCCGTACCATCCGACACAGATACATTTGCCGAGAATTGCAGCGTACCGGAAACACCGCCCGGCGCCGTTGAAATATTCACACCGTCCGCCACAACCGCAACCAGCGTATAAGAACCGGCACCAACAGTCACCGTCATGCCATTGCTTGCATTAACCGGAACAACCTGACCACTTACGATCACAGACTGGAAGCCGCGTATATCGTCCACCTGCACCGCTGTGGCCGCCGAACCTAGTGTGGTAATAACGCGCGTATTACCACCAAGATAGCCGCCAACACCCCCAGGAGCACCACCAAAAAGAGTATTGCGCGCCAAACGATCAAGCGATTGCATCGCTTGCACGCCATTCGTGTTCGCATTCGCCAAAAACTGCGACGCAATGCCCACACCAGACGTCACCATATTCAAATCAATCGTATCGCCATACTGATTGATACCCAGAGTATATTGCTCAATGGACCAACCCGACGGGCTCATACCATTGTCAAAATTGGTATTCATCGTTGGGTTCATGGGCGTCGTCACCGGCGCCTTCAAACTTTTTCGCGTTTTGGTCAGCGTCTCACCAATAGCATTGGGGAACACCTCACGGTCAGCAACCTGCCGGAAACCCAAACGCGATTTCAAGCCGTTCTCAAACTCACGCGCCAGAAAACCTTGCTGAATTGCTGCCTGTAATTGAACTGGAAAATTATCAATGCTCATAATAAAACCCTATAAATTTCTGTAAAAAACTTACTTAATTTTTAAAAATCTACTTATTCAAGAGCGCGCTAAAAACTGCCATTTCCGCGCTTCATAATCCGCATGCGACGCAACCCGAGCATCAAAATGCTCGGCCCCTCCCGGCCGCGGCGCACCATGAGCAACCGTCGTACCCAAAGCCACACCAGGTCTCGCTCTTTCACCAAACAAATAAGCCCGATCACGCCGCGCATGATCGAGAGCCTCAGCTACGCCAATAACAGCGCCATCCTCCTCGCGCCGCACACCACTCAAATCAATCAATCGCACAACGTCGTCGGGGTTATGGGCGCCCATCCTCACCGCCTCAGCCCTTAGCGCAGCAGTAACGACCTCCCTATTACTCTCGGTTTTCACACGCGTGAGCGCTTCTTCGTGCGTTCGCTTCAGCGCATCTTGACGTGAGATCATATCCGCCATCTCACCGCGCATTGCCTTTACTTCGTTCTGCGCTGCTTCCAGCGCTTGGCGCAGCGCATCATCAGAAACCACTTTTCCACCAGAATTCGACATCATTTCCTCATCGAATTAAATGCACCATCAGATGCAGAACACCGCTCAAGCGCAGCCCACTCCAAGCCGGGGTCAGAATGACCCGACGCCGTTGCAAACATTTTTGCAGCAGTCTCCCGACTTAAAATTCCATTTGTTACCGCCGTTACGAGCCCTTGCGCCAAAGCCTGTAACTCCTGATCCGCTACCGGAAACCAAGGCGGCCAACGCAAACTCAAACGACAAAAAGGCAAGTCCTTAACTAAAACACCGCCAAGTCGAAGTCCGTTCTCCAGCACCCTCGAGAAACGACAAGCCATGCGGTATATTTCAAGCAACGCACCCTCGCCGTAAGAATGACGCAGCCGATCCACCAGCCAAATTAAAGGCTGACACATCATCTCCATCGCACGCCCAGACTGCGCACCCGTCAAACGGTCGCCATGCGCTCGATTGCCGTGCATCTGCTCCAACACAATCTGGCGTAACTCCCGATAATGCTCGAGCACAGCACCCGCCGCACTACCATTAATTTCCAGAAGCTTGGCATCACCCTCCGGCGGCAACGTCAAAGCAGAAGCAACACCACCCTGCCGCGCTACACCCTCTGCCAGCCCCCCCGTCTTTAAAACAAGCGTTGGGTCAGAACCGTATTTCAAACCCCTCCCGGCTTGCGACAACAGATAATCCGCTTCAATGACCGTATCGATCGCACGCTCAAACGTGCACTCACCCTCAGGCTCTCGCCCTGAGTGAACCCCCAAATTCCGTACCCAAACAATCGGCACAAACCCGAGCCCATGATGCACCGAGCGCCGCTCATCTCGCGCCCCGCCATCCATCCCGACCATCCACGGCACGGACACTATGCAGTCCATTGGCGTCCAAATACGCTGCCACCAAAACTGCGCCCCAAGTAAGTCTTCCGTAATAGGATAACCCTGCGCGGCTAGATCACGCCCACGCACCAAAAAGCGCTCTTCAACACGGAGCAACTCGCCGCTTGCATCATCCCAAAACGGCGACAAATAGGCCGTATCCAAAACGGACAACCGAGGTACACCCGCCGATACTTCGAAAAGTATGGCCACAGACCCAACCGACCCCGCAGTCGCAGCCTCCATCATCAAAGACGCCAAACGCGTCTCTGAAGCAAAGACGCCCATAGCCTCAGCAACCCGCCGATCTTCCACAACAAGACTGGGCCAATGCGAATCACCAAATAGAAGAGACGTCGCATCATCAACTACCGCGCGGCACATATTCGTCCGCACCGCAGGGCGTCGATTCGATAACGGAATATACTCTCCAGCCCCAGATCGCTCTTGAGCAAAAGGGTAAGTCAGCGCATCATACTGCGTACCATCCAGCACCCGACGCAACGCCAACAAACGCACAGTGCGCGCAGAAGCACCCGCCGGCACAGCGTAACGCTGTTGCAGGGACAACCAGTCCATGAGCTCTCCATTTAAAAAGATAAAAATGTAGGTTTCAGCGCATCAGTGAAAAACCGGATGAACCCCAACTCGCCACCTGCTCACCCGTAGTCAGCATGACCTCGCTCAGCCCCCAAACCATGGCATCCGCACGATCCGGAGAGCGAGCCCCCCGATACCCGCTCACCGAAAAATGGCACAACTGGTCTTCCAACAAAGAAAAGCGTCCATGATGCACCACTTTACCAACCTCATATAACGCCGCGACTGGCTCAGCCCTCGCAGCCTTACCCCTAGCAGCCGTCACCATCTTCACAGGTGCATGAGGCCGCACACTCCTCAACGTGCCTTCAACCAGCGCCCCGCCAAAATTACGCTCTGCGACAATGCGTTCCGCGCCCCATTCATCCAGCGCACGCAACGCCCGCCCCGCCCAACCAGCTGGACTATCACGCGCAGAAACATCTTCAAGAACATGCCCAATTCCCTGCCAATCAACGCCACAAACAACAATTCCAATCTCATCCGAGCGCGTATCTTCCGGCCCCGATGCCCCCGACGGATCGACCGAAACCACAATCCGTCTCATACGCGCAGCCACATCCGCCCGCGTCCCAGCCGTAACAGCCCCTTCACGCCGAAACATATCGAGGCGCCACAGCGCCCCTTCCACCACTGCTTGATATTCGCCGTACAAAAACCTTCGGCGCTCCCGCTCCGGCAAGGCCTCCAACGCAGCCAAATATTCCGAGCTTAAATTCTCCCGGTTAGCGTGCGGGTTTAAAATCATCGTTGCATAATGTCCGGGCGCACTCAGCGGCTCACCCGACTTAGGCTCTATCCCCAACTCAAATAACGCATAAAGCCAGTGCCCCACATTTGGTGGGTTAGCATCAATATATTCACGGTTCACCAAACCTGTTTTCTGCGCCAATCGCGTTAAAAGCATATTGCGCGCACCATAACTAATCTGGCTCGCCTCATTTAAATAAACGGTAGCAAATTCCATCCCGAGGATTTTCTCAGTACGCTGCGCGTCGTCTAGCCCACCAAAAAAAATGGACGACCCGTTCGGAAAAACAACAACAGATTCCTGCTTATCCAATTTCCACGTTACCTGCGGGAAACAGGTACGCATCACCTTTGGGAAAGTATCTCTCAATATTGAGGCCTTCAGAGCCGTCAATCGGTGCCGAAACACCCCATGCCGACTTCCCGCCTCCTTCAAAGCGCGGATAATCACCGCACGCATCAAAACAAATGTTTTTCCGGAGCGAGACCCGCCCCGCAAAAGAACGTGCCGCGCCTCACCCCCCAATAACCGAACAGCTGCGCGCTGTCCGTCATTTAACCTAAAGGGCACCGTCATCATGGCTAATATTAATCGAAATAGCGCCGGAAAGAGCTGCCCCTTCCGCTGACTTAAAACGCGCAGGACGATGCGCTTTAAGCAAAAACGCCATTAAACCATCGCTATATTTTTTCCGAATAAGCGGATGTCCTGTCTCGGGGTTACAAACAACCTTTCCCCCATACGTTATCGGCTCATCATACCCCTCCACCGCCCTACGGCGCGCTTCAGCCTCCAAAAAATCTGCAGCCTCTTCCAGAGAATCTTCCCAGCGCGCACAAAAATCAGGGTCAGCGTCTTTCCATTTATACAGCGTACCCCGCTGTACCTCAGCCACTCGTCCCGCTTCCGAAATGTTACCACTCAAAGCCAGATGCAAAAGAAACTTATCTTGACGTTTCTTGGTCCGGCTATTTGGCCGTCCAGTTTTTACAGGTCCGTTACCCGCCATGCCTTCAATCCTTACCCACCCGCACCATCCACTTCAGTTAACCCGGCGGGCCATGGCATGAACCTGCCACGCCTCCGCAGAGGCCTTGGCCCGCCGTGCCTGCTGGCGGTGGCCGCCATAAGGTGCTGCTGGCTGATATTTTTGCTCAGCACATCGCTCCATCATACGTTTCTTTTGTTCAATCACGGCCGCAGGCTTGATCCGGGCAAGTGCCCCACTACCAATTTGTCCTAAAATTTTTAATTTTCGCGTATCACGACAACATGGAATTGCACGGCAGCGTACACCCACTCTTGTCAAACCCGCTTCAATTAATTCAGACCACTCTAAATCAACGTCAGCCCGATGCACGGCCTCGTCATCATATACGAGAGGACAAAGAACAGCCTGCGCCCCCTGCACTTCCAACACAACCATTGTTTGCCAACCAACAAAAACAACCGTGCCACTTTTAAGTATATTAAATGAAGACATAAAATAAACTCCAATAAAAAAAGCCAGTCACCCGAGAGGTGCTGGCTTTTTATTATCAATACAAATCTTCAATATAGTCTTCTTATAAATAAACCGCGTTCAGAATGCAATAGTTAATTTGGCGTTAATGATATTTTTTATTTTCCATAGCTTTCAAAGATTCATAAACATGCACCAATTGTTCCAGAACCAACGCACATTGTGCAGAAACCTTCATACGAGCCCGCCCCTCTGACAAACTCGGATAAATATGCCGCGCCATAGCCGAAAACGTCATTTCCCTTGCCAACAACATTTCCAACCGCACATGAGCCGTCAATCCAAGCATATCCCGAATGGAGGAAATCCGCGCAGAGCATTTACCACGCCCCATCATCCATGTGTGTACATCACCTTTTTCACGGAATCGCCCATCTGACGGCTTTTCTTCAACAACCCCCGTCGCCGCAAATAAATACTCACGATACCAGCGGTCTGCCGCCGCCACCTCATCATCGCCAATATCCTGCGCGTCATACATGGACTGCACCGTGTTAACGACACGGTACACACCCTTCACATCACGCATGTCACCATGCTGCAAGCGCTCCGGCGTCGGCCTATTTTCATTGTTTAAAGCAGAGGGACCACGCTTCGCTTTGCCAGCCACACCCAACATCAGTGGAAACTCCCAACAACGTCACGAGCACCCATTGCCACCAACCCCGGAAATACAGGCACCTTATCCGCGCCCCACAAAGCAGCCCATGTCACACTATGCCCAGCAGGCAATGCCTCAGCCGTTTCACGGTCAATAACTTTCCGAGCAATACGCACTTTCTTCTTGGCCTGCGCAGCAACTGATGATGCAGCAAAACCCACTTTCTCGGTTTTAAATGGTTTTACTTTCGGGCTCCAACCGTCCTCTGCAAGCATTGCGGCTAGTACTCCCGCAGAAACACGTGCGCCATTTGAAACTACATTTCCGTGATCAAACATCGAAACAATTCCCATTAAATAACATTTCATGACAAAATGCCACAAACCGTATGAAAAAAAAGAGAGACTAGATTTGGCAATAAGCCATTGCTAGAAAAGCCTCATGGCCAAACAGAAACGATCAGATTCCCTCACGGTCCTCCAACGCGCGATTGGACAGCGCATTGCTTGGGCACGCGAACTCGTCATTCCTAACCAGAGCGAATGCGCTCGTCTCTTGGGCATTGACGCTTCAACCCTCAACAAGATCGAACGCGGCGACCGCGCCCCAAACGTTTTCCTTATTGCCGCACTGTCGAACCGGCTCCGCGTTTCAACGGACTTTCTTCTGAAAGGCGTCCTAAACGGTCGTACCGACGAAGAACTGGCCCTACGGCTTGCTGCACTGCACCCAGAGTTGGTGCTCCAGCGGCAAGACACGGCGTCGAACACGGGCAAAAACATGCTTTCTGACACACCTGATCCGCCCACGAAACCAGATGAGGAGGTGCACTGATTTTGGGTTTTTTGCTCTTCATACACCCTCAGGCCTTCTTCGACCGTCATAACCAACCCTCTACGCATTGACGCAGATAAAGGCCGTAGGGACAGAGCATTCTTTGCAGACAAAACCATCAAAAACCCCACCCCCCATTCGCTGACAATCACCATGAATCTCAGCGATTAACGATAAATTAATGGCAATATGCCATGGGGTCAAGGATGAAATGTGGCTTAATGCCAATTCTCACACACTTAAACCACATTCCTCATCATGGCCCCCATGCACATAAGAGCCACAACCACACTGCCCCACCAAGTTCAGCTATAGATTCAAGAAATAAAAGCGTTTTTCATGACAAAACGGTAATACTTCATCCATAATATAAAGCATCATTTACGAGACTAAACCGAGATGAACCATTAGCGTTGGAACAATCCTTCAAAGCTAGTCACAGGATTGGAACTGCCGCTCCATGAATGCCATCGTCGTGACCGCGCTAAGGCGACCACTTACCTTCGTCGTCTTATCGATCTTAATTGTCATGTTCGGGGTCATGTCGATCTTCAAGACACCGACAGACGTCTTCCCGAATATTAAAGTTCCTGTCGTTGCCGTAGTCTGGACCTATCCCGGTCTGCTGCCTCAGCAATTTGCAGGGCGAATCACATACAACTTCGAGCTCTCCGTCACCACGACGGTACAGGGCATCGAGCATATGGAATCGGACAGCTATTACGGCCGCTCCATCGTTCGAATCTATTTCCAGCCAGGTACCGAAGTCGGCACAGCCGAGGCCGAAGTTACAGCTATTGCCCAAACCATCTTGCTAGGGCTGCCGCCAAAAGTACCAGCCCCGATGATCATGGCCCTGAACCCTTCTCAGGTTCCGGTCATCGCATTGCAGGTCACTTCGCAAAAACAAACACCTTCGGATTTGTTTAAGCTCGGCGTCATTTCCATCCGTCCGCTCCTCGCCACCGTCCCCGGTGCCGTCGTAGCCCACCCCAATGGTGGTATGGACAGCTTCGTGATGATTGCGCTGAACCAAGATCAACTGCGCGCGCATCACCTCTCCGCGGCAGACGTACAACAAGCGATGCGCGACCAGAACATCGTTCTGCCCGCTGGTGACCAGAAGATCGATTCGACCGACTGGATGGTGCAAACCAACGCCACCCCAGAAACGATGGATGACATTGCCAATATTCCCGTCAAGCGCGTCGGCAATGCTGTAATTTACATCCGCGATGTCGCTGAAGTTTACCGCGGTGGTCACCCACAAACCAACCTCGTGCTGGTCAAAGGCCGCCAAGGTGTGGAGATGATCACTCAAAAGAGCGGCTCCGCCTCAACCCTCGACGTCGTCGCCGCTACAAAAGCCCTTCTCCCACGTCTACGCGCCATTCTTCCACCAGATGTACACGTCTCAATTCTCTCTGACGCATCAGTCCTGGTGAAAGATCAAATCCACGACGTGGTCCAAGAAATGATCACAGCCGCCCTTCTTACAGGCGTAGTGGTTCTCCTCTTCCTTGGCTCATGGCGCTCTACCGTCATCATCGCAACCTCCATCCCCTTGGCCATTTTGTGCTCCATCATAGCCTTGGGCTGGGCGGGTGAATCCATCAACGTGATGACCCTTGGTGGTCTGGCGCTCGCCGTCGGTATCCTTGTGGACGACGCAACCGTGATGATCGAAAACATCGATACCCACCTTGAAATGGGTAAAGATCTTGAACTCGCCATCATCGACGCAGCCAACCAAATCGTCATTCCAACCTTCGTTTCAACCACCTGCATCTGTATCGTCTGGCTCCCCCTCTTCGAGCTGGACGGCGTTGCAGGCTTCCTCTTCATGCCCATGGCAAAGGCCATCATCTTCGCGATGATTGCGTCCTTCATTCTGTCCCGTACCTTGGTCCCAACTATGGCCAAGTACCTCCTCGCGGGTCAGGTACACCACGCTCACGGACATGATGCACACCCACCAGCACCGAAAACAATCTTCGGTCGCTTCCAGCAAGGCTTTGAACGCCGCTTTACGGCCTTCCGTAACGGCTACAACGATGTGCTGACACGCTGCGTCGCACGCCGCAAAGCCTTCGTAAGCATCTTCCTCGCCTGCTCTCTAGCATCTTTCGTACTCTACGCATTTGCTGGCCGTGACTTCTTCCCAGAGGTTAAATCTGGCGCCCTGCAAATGCACATGCGCGCGCCACTCGGCACACGTATTGAGGTCGCTGGCCGCATCGCAGCCTTGGTTGATGATCGCATCCACCAAGACCTGCCCGGCAAAGTCGAAAACATCATCTCAAATTGCGGCCTTCCAGAAGGTCCACACAACCAAGCCTTCATGCCAACACCAAGCGTCGGCACGCAGGATTGTGACCTGACCGTCGCTCTCAAAGACCCGGAATCACCCGTCTGGGAATACCGTAAGCTGCTGCGCAAAGATCTGTCCGCACGCTTCCCCGGCACGGTATTCACCTTCCAACCGGCTGACCTCACTACTCAAATTCTGAACTTCGGCTCACCTGCCCCAATCGATATCCAAATCGCGGGCCCGAGCATTTCAGACAACTACAACTACGCACGCCACATCATCGGCCAACTCCGCCACGTTCCCGGCGCAGCAGACGTCACCATCCAACAAACGATGGCAACGCCTACACTGATGGTAAACGGCAACCGTACCTTTAGTCAGGCCACGGGCATCACCGAAAACGATCTGGCTACCAACGAACTCCTGACCCTGTCCGGTTCCGGTGTTGTTGACCCCCAGTTCTGGCTTGACCCAGAAGACAACGTTACCTTCCCGCTCAACGTTTATACGTCACAGGACCAACTCACCCACCTGACGGACCTGCTGACCATTCCTGTTGATAAGGGCGATGGCGACCCGAACGACAAAACACAGCTTCTCGGCGCTTTGGCTGACGTTGTCGCCACCGGCACACCGGGCGAAGTCTCACACTTTAACTCGATGTCTGAAATTGACATCTACGTCTCAGCAGAAGGCACCGACCTTGGATCTGTCCTCAACGGCGTAAACGATGTGCTGGCACACGATAAGAACAACGTGCCCCGCTCGTCAGACATTACCGTTCACGGTCAGGCCACAACAATGCACGGCGCATATACCCAACTGGTTGAAGGCCTGCTTGTATCAATCGTACTTATCTATCTGCTGATTGTGGTGAACTTCCAGTCTTGGCTGGACCCCTTCATCATCATTACCGCACTTCCTGGCGCATTGGGTGGCATTGCGTGGGCGCTGTTCCTAACCGGCACGCGTCTCTCGGTTCCAGCCCTTACAGGCGCCATCATGTGCATGGGCACCGCCACGGCAAACTCAATTCTCGTGGTTTCCTTTGCCCGTGAACGGATCGAAATCCACGGTGACGCGCTTAAAGCCGCCATCGAAGCCGGGTTTGGCCGTATCCGCCCCGTACTCATGACCGCTCTGGCCATGATCGTGGGCATGGTCCCAATGGCTACTTCCAACTCCACAAACGCACCACTTGGACGTGCTGTGATCGGCGGCCTTATCGTCGCAACGATCTCCACACTGCTCTTCGTACCCTGCGTTTACGCTATCCTCCACAACCGCTCATCGCGCCAGAAGGAAACCGTCTGATGGCCACTTCTCCTAAACTCGTCGCCGTCGCGGGTGGCTGCCTCCTAGCGCTCTACGCCGGCTATCTCGTCGTTGAAAAAGTCCATGCGTCTTCCGCCCTTGCGGAAGAAACAAACGCCAGCGCCATACCCAATGTCTCGATCATCGCACCTCAAAAATCTCCTAGCAAAGTCGCCCTGACACTGCCCGGAACGATTGATGCATGGTACCAGGCACCAATCTACGCGCAGGTCTCAGGCTACGTGAAGATGTGGTACAAAGACTACGGCGCACACGTTAAAGCCGGCGACGTCCTCGCTGAAATCAACGCCCCTGCGCTTGATGCTCAGTACGCGCAAGCCAAAGCGGATCTCGCCTCCGTAATGGCCAAATACAAGCTGGCCACCGTCACCGCTGAGCGCTGGCGCGCAATGGGCCAGTCAGAAGCGGTATCCGGTCAGTCCGTCTCCGTTTCAAACGCAAACGAACAATCCGCTCGCGCAGACTTTGACGCAGCCCAACGCAACGTTGATCACTTTGAGGCCCTTGAGCGCTTTAAAACAATCGTCGCACCTTACGACGGCGTCGTGACTGCACGTAACGTCAGCGTCGGCGATTACGTAAACAGCGGCGGCGGCAGCGTGGACTCGGCTGGTGGTGCCTCAGAGCTCTTTACAGTAGCGGACACACACCGTCTGCGTATGTTTGTCTCGGTGCCAGAAGTCTTTTCCTATGTTCTACAGCCAGACCTAACCGCTGAAGTAACGGTCCCACAGTACCCAGACCGCAAATTCACAGCGCAATTCCTCACAACCTCACAAGGCTTCGACCCCAACACCCGCACAGCCATTACTGAATTCACGATGGAAAACAGTAAGCAAGAACTCTGGCCAGGCACCTTCGCTTCAGTCGCCCTGAAAGCTAATAACGAACACTCACAACTCTACGAACTACCCTCATCTTCTTTAGTATTTGAAGAGAAGGGCATGACCGTCGCTACAGTGGATGCCAACAGCCACGTTCACTACAAAAAGGTTGTCGTGGGACGTATGGCCGACAGCTCAACCGAAATTCAAGCTGGCATTGATAGCAGCGACCGGGTCATCGACAACCCACCCGCCGACCTTCTTGAAGGCGATCAAGTCCACATCGTAACCCCACAACGTGGCTACAACGAATCTGGATTCGGAAAATCAGAATGAACCTGCGCCGCCTTAAAAGCCTTAGCCTCGCTGGCGGAACAGCCCTGTCCCTCTTGGGTCTGTCCGCCTGCGACCTCGCCCCAACCTACACTCCGCCAACCTTTGTCGTGCCAGAATCCTGGCACGGCCAAGGCCCCTTTGGCATAGCCACCCCGGCGGACAATACCCTGCCCACCGATTGGTGGATCATGTTCGATGATCCACTACTCAACACGCTCGAGGCACGCGCCAGCACGCAAAATGCTGACCTTCAAGCCGCCGCAGAACGCTTTACCCAAGCGCGCTCCCTCGTTGTGGAAGCACGTTCAGAACTACTCCCCCATCTAGGCCTGAACGCTGGCGCCTCGGACAACAAACAATCCGCAGACCGCCTCTTCCGCAACGGCGCTACCCTGACGCAAACTCAGGAGATTTACCAAGGACTGGCTTCTTGGGAGCCCGATTTCTGGTCTTCCATCCGAAATCACGTCCGCGCTGAAAAACAAAAAGCTCAGCAACGCGCCGCCGATTACGCCATGGCGCGCCTCAGCCTCCAAGCTGAACTCGCCCGTGACTACATCGAACTCCGGGGCTACGACGCGCAAATTGCCATCTATTCGCAATCCATTGCGTATTACCAGCGCGCCATGCAAATCACTGAAACCCAGTTAAAATTCAAAGCGGCCCCACGCCTTGACCTCGCACGCGCACAAGCTCAGCTTTACACATCACAGGCTGCCAAGCTTGATGTCGAAGCCGCACGCGAGGTGACAGAGCACGCCATCGCTGTTCTAACCAACACCTCTCCGTCCAGCTTTCACATTCCACAAATTGACAAGCTAAGCTTCCACCAACCAACCATCCCAGCTGGCATCCCGTCCGAACTGCTTCAACGCCGTCCTGACATCGCCTCAGCCGAGCGCGAAATGGCACAAGCCAACCGTGAAATTGGCATCGCACGTGCTGCTTTTTATCCGCATATCGCGTTTAACTTCGGTGGCGGCTTCGAGTCCAACGGGTTTGACCTCGCAAATCTCGCAAACTCTCTCTGGACCTACGGCGCAAGCTTTGACATGCCCTTATTCGATGGTGGTCTACGCCGTGCCGAACTTCAGCGCACATGGTCTGCCTATCGAGAAACACGCGACGAATATCGCGGCACAGTGCTCTCCGCCTTCCGGGAGGTGGAAGATGGGCTCTCCCGCACAGACCGCCTAAACCGCGAAAACAAAGCGCTTGAGCAAGCCGTCGCAGCCAATCTGCAAACTCAGGGCATGACCATGACCCTGTATCAAGGTGGCGTCGGCACTTATCTGGAGGCAATCTTCAGCCAAGAAAATACACTCGATAGCCGCATCCATCAGGTCGAAATCGCAACACGCCTCTACCAAGCTGACGTTGACCTCATTCGCAGCCTCGGCGGTGGTTGGAACGTAAAACTTCTGCCCACAATGGATCAGACGCTTTCCATTGCGCCTTTCCAGTATGACGGCCTGCGCAATCCTGCACCCGTCGGGGACATCACAGCATCACCTCACCCAGAGCAGTTTGAAAATCTTGCCGCACCTGCCCCATCCACCCCGGGCAAAGGCACAGGCGCATCACTTGCTCCCTTACCAACAGGCGTATTGAACAAATAAACCTGTCACCTGCGGGGCCGGATGTCCCGGCCCCGCATCACGCACCAGCTGGACGCACTGTCAGCGCACTTCCTGCAGCAGCAAACGTCACACAAAAAATAGCAGCGACCTGCAACCAAGTCAGTGTCTCGCCTAAGATAACAAAACCCGCGAGCGCACCAATAGCTGGGGCCGCACTCAGCAACATTCCAAAAACATGCGCTGGCAAAAGCCTCAACGCTTTCACTTCCAGCGAGTACGGAATTGCACTTGATAAAATAGCCACAGCCAAGCCAACCGCCCACACATTGAGCTGCATTAGACTGGAACCAGCCTCAATCAACCCTATCGGCGCAGTCACCATCATAGCAACCGTCATGCCTATAGCCGCCGCATCTCCACCCAAGACAGGTGCCACTCTTTTTCCGCACAAAACATAAAATGCCCAGCACGCACCTGCCCCAAAGGCAAAAACTACCCCCAAAGGGTCCAACGCTTGCTGGACATGCAGGGGGAGCAGCAGAATAAGACCAAAAACGATTAGAGCCATCCAACAAAAATCAATCCACCGCCGAGAGCCTAACAGCCCTAAAAGCACAGGGCCGCTCACCTCTATTCCCAGAGCCACTCCCAACGGTATCCGCGCAAATGCCTGATAAATTGCACTATTCATCACACCAAGCATAACGCCGTACAAAACGACATACGGCCAGATACCCTGCGGAATTGACCTCCGCCACGGACGACGAAGCGCCAACAGCAAAATCGCTGATAACCCAATGCGTAAAACAGCCACGCCATATGGCCCAACGCTTAAAAATAAGTGTTTTGCAAAAGCCGCACCGATATTCTGCGCAATAAGGGAACATACAATAAACCCTGCACCAAGAACTGCTGGCTTATCGCGCTCAAGAGAATCAAATGTCATCATGCATGAGAAAATAACTCGAAACACCCGAATAAGGCGCCCATACTTTAGTTATTAAACGCAAAAAATTCTCAAAAGGCATGCCATGAATAAGCAAAAAACACGCCACCACCGCCCGCTGGATCGCTTTGACCGTGCAATCCTGCGCATCTTGCAGAAAAATAACCGTATCCCCCAACGGGAAATTGCTGAACAGATTCACCTATCAACCGCCGCAGTACAGCGCCGTATCTCCGCCCTTGAGGCGGACGGTATTATTCAGGGCAATGTCGCACTCGTCGCACCAGAGGCGCTCCGGTCCACCATCTCAATTATTGTCGAAGTACACTTTCAAAACGACCGCTCAACCATTATTGAGCCCGCAAAAGCGCTTTTCCAAAATACCCCTGAAGTGCAGCAATGCTACCATGTCAGCGGCAATGGTGGCTTTATCCTCATCATGCTCGTCGAAGACATCACGCATTATGCTTTGTTGAGCCAGCGCCTCTTTGCCGATAACGATGCAGTCGCCACTTATCGCACATTGGTCGTACTCGACCGCATCAAAACCGGTACAGAAATCCCTATCCCGGACGAGCCCTGAAAAGCCTATTCGTGGATGAGGTCCAAGTCACCAAAGCGCGTAAATTCACCCTCGAAGTACAACTGCACCGTACCTGTCGGCCCGTGACGCTGCTTTTCCAAAATAAGCTCCGCCTTATTGTGGACAAGCGCCATCTTACGTTGCCACTCTTCGGTTGCCATTTGGAATTTATCGTTGCTGTCATACGCACTATCCTTCGGCATACGCTGCTGAAGGTAGTACTCATCACGATAAACAAACATCACGGCATCCGCGTCCTGCTCAATCGAGCCAGATTCACGCAAATCCGACAACATCGGGCGTTTATCTTCACGTGATTCCACCTGACGAGACAACTGGGACAGCGCAATCACCGGGACCGATAGTTCCTTTGCAATCGCTTTCAACCCCTGCGTAATCATCGAAATTTCCAAAACACGGCTTTCGGGTCTGGTACCAATCGCCGGGCGCATCAACTGCAAATAATCGACCACAACCAAGCTCAAACCCTGCGTTCTGGACAGGCGGCGGCACCGCGTCCGCATAGCGGAAAGTGAAATGGCTGGCGTGTCATCAATGTAGAGCGGCAATGACTGCAATTCGCGCGATACCCGCACGAAGCGGTCAAATTCTTTTTGGCCAATATCACCTCGACGGATTTTTTCGCCTGAGACTTCCGCTTCACTCGACAAAATACGCGTTGCCAATTGTTCGGCTGACATTTCCAGCGAGAAAATTGCGACTGAACCTTTAGGCTTTTGACTTCCCTCCTGCGCATCACGCATTAATGCACGTGCTGCAGAAAACGCCACCTTTGTGGCCAAAGCCGTTTTACCCATCGCCGGGCGGCCTGCCAAAATAATCAAATCAGACGGATGCAAGCCACCTGTCCGCTTATCCAAATCGCGCAGCCCAGACGTCAAGCCAACAACATCGCCCGTCCGCTTAAACGCCTCTTGTGCAATATTGACCGCCGTCGCCAAAGCATTCCCGAACGAGACGAACCCGCCATCTTGGCCACGCTCTGTAGCAAGTTTGAACAACGCCTCTTCAGAGGCAGATATCTGGTCCGCCCCGTCAAGATCGGCACGCGCACCATAGGCGTTATTAACAGTCGTCTCGCCTATTTCTATGAGCTGCCGCCGGATCCACGCATCATGAATAACGCGACCATAATCCCCGGCGTTAACGATGCCCACCATGGCCGTCAGCAGCTTGGCGAGATAACCCGGCCCGCCAGCAGCTTCGAGGATACCCGTATGCTCAAACTCTGCACGCATCGTGACAGGGTCCGCGAGTTGACCCCTCTCAATCCGACGGGCCACCGCTTCATATACACGGCCATTGATCGAGTCCGAAAAGTGACCTGGTTCCAAAAAGTCCGAGACGCGCTCATAAGCTTTGTTGTTGGTCAGAATAGCCCCAAGCAACGCTTGCTCAGCCTGAAGGCTAGAGGGGAGCGCCCGTCGTAGCAGCGCAGTCAGCCCACCTTCTGAGGTTTCTTTATTCGCTGCTATGCCCGTCGCTTCACTCATAAACCAAACACCCGTTTGCTCAAAAAAACTGCTCTACAACCGCAGGAACAAAAATTTTTATTGGGCCAGCCAACCATCTTGCTGCAGCACAACACCAGCCAGATAGAGGCTGCCGCAAATTAAGACCCTGGCAGGAAGAACACTGTCTTGCCCTGCACTCTGCTTCGCCTGCTCGACTATGGCCTGCAATGCAGCCCGCACAGTCGGCCCAGAACGCGCAACACCACCTGAAGCCACTATAATGTCGTCGACGGAGGAAGCCATGTGCTGCCCATCCTCTGAAACAGCCCAGACGCTAGCCGCATGCGCGAGCAACGGCTCAAGGAAGCCGCGCACATCCTTGCTTTGCTTGACACCCGCAATGATGTGGATCGGGCCGTCTTGCCATTGGCTCATAACTTCAGCCAACACTGCCCCAGCCCCGGGGTTGTGGCCACCATCCAGTATCAACTCCCAACCATCCGGCAAGCTCTGCGCCAGTGCACCTTTTAAGGTTTGCAAACGGGCAGGCCAGATAGCCTGAGCGATACCACCATAAGCTTCATCAGGCAGACCAATCCCCGCATAGCGCAGAGTCGCAACTGCAACAGCCGAATTTAGAGATTGATGCGGACCTAACAGACCGGGCTTAGGCAAAATCAGCTCGCCGAAAGCATCGCTGTAAACCAGCCCAGAACGCTCAGCAGAAACAGAAAAATCCTGCCCCAGAACAAAAAAGTCTGAGCCCATTTCCTCTGCCTTGGCGCGTATGACAGCCAACGCTTCAGGCTCCTGGGGCGCAACGACAACGGGAACACCACGCTTAATGATGCCCGCTTTTTCTCCCGCTATCGCAGCGAGCGTATCTCCCAAAAAGGCCTGATGATCCAAACTTACAGGCGTAATAACGCAAGCACGAGGCGCTGGAATCACGTTGGAAGCATCTAACCGCCCACCCAGCCCGACTTCCAGAACGACCAAATCCGCCGGATAGCGCGAAAACAGCAAAAAGCCAGCCGCCGTCAGAACCTCAAACACCGTGATAGGTGCGCCGTCGTTGATGCGCTCCACTTCTTCTAGGACATTAACCAAAACATCTTCCGTCACGAGTCTACCCGCAACACGAAAACGCTCCGTTACATCCACAAGATGCGGACTGGTCATAACGTGCACACGCAGTCCTGCATGCTCCGCTATAGCCCTCAAATTGGCGCAAGTGCTGCCTTTCCCGTTTGTTCCAGCTACATGGATAACAGGGGGAAGATGACGTTCGGGGTTGCCCAAACGGGCCAGAAGCGTCTCCAACCGCCCAAGGGACAAGTCAATGAGCTTTGGGTACAGCACCTGCAGCCGTTCCAAAACAGCCCCGGGGCGCCCACGATACTCACTTGCCAGCACCGCTGGCGCACCCAAATCTGCCATAAAATTACTCAGCTGCTTCCGCTACTGGCGCTGGCTGCTTGGTCAACATGCCAATCAAACGCCCCAAAAGCGCCTTCAATTCCGAACGCTTTTCGACAATGTCTACCATACCATGCTCACGAAGGTACTCAGAACGCTGGAACCCCTCCGGTAACTTTTCGCGCACAGTATCCTGAATAACGCGCGGCCCCGCAAATGCGATCAGTGCATTCGGCTCAGCTACATGCACATCACCAAGCATTGCGAAGGATGCTGAAACGCCACCAGTCGTCGGGTTCGTGAAAACAACAATGTACGGCAACCCTGCCTCACGCAGCATTTGCACACCAATCGTCGTGCGCGGCATCTGCATCAGGCTAACCGCGCCCTCCTGCATACGCGCACCACCGGAAGCCGTATAAACAATCAGCGGCGCTTTTTGCAGCACAGCCAAGCGACACGCCGCGACAAAAGCCTCTCCTAGGCCAGCACCCATGGTCCCCAGCAAAAACTCAGGTGCCATAACAGCTACAACGGCGTCCTGCCCCTGCACCTTGCCATGTGCCACCAAGAGCGCCTCATCCAACTGAGACTTGTTACGGGCATCCTTCAGGCGGTCCGTATAGCGCTTCGAGTCACGGAAGTTCAGGGGATCAACCGGAACCTTGGGGATATCGATGCAGGTGTACTCACCGCCATCAAACGTCCAAGCCATCCGTTCACGCGCTGTCGCACGCATGTGATGACCGCAATGCGGACAAACCTTCTGGGCCTTTTCCAGATCCTTGACCAAAGCCATCTGGCTGCAAGAATCACAATTCGTCCAAAGGTTATCCGGCACTTCCCGCTGCAAAAGGCCACGGAGCTTCGGGCGCACATAATCAGTCAACCAGCTCATGTTGTCTCATCGCTCTCCACCCGTCCGATCACGCACAAAAAGAATGACGGGTTTATCTCAAAAGTCGGAACCGCCACCGGGTCCCTCGGTCATGTTATGCGCGTTCTAACGCCCAAGACGCTTTTACGCCAGCCTCTCCGCAACTTGCACCAGACAAACATGTTTACACACAAACAGAACCGAGTGCGCTATACGAGGCGTGTTTTGCCCTCCAACATAGATTTACTTCAATGATGCTGACACGCTACCAATTTCTAAAATCAGGCACAGCACTTCACGGCAGCTTCCGTATTGGCCTTTTTTTAATCACTTTAAGCATCATTTCCGCCGTCAGCACTTTAATAGATGACCCGGCAAATCAGACGCTGCTCGCCATGATATTTCTGCTTAGAGGCAGCGCACAAATGCTCTTTTCACAGCGCTATCGTCTCTTATCTTACTCGACTTATTGGCTGAGCAACCTATCAGCTACCTGCTACTTGGCAGGAGGCGCAGCACTGCTTGATGAGCCCGACTCCGGCTCACCTCTGCTGACTTTTATTTTATTAAGCTGCCTGACTTTTTCTGGCATCGCCCGTACATTTTGGGGCTGTACGCACCGCCACGTACGAAGCTGGAGCATCATGGCTATTAGTGGCTGCTTTACGGTACTTACAGGCTTCTTGCTCTATCTCAGCCTACCGTGGCCCACATCTTGGCTGTTAGGCGGATTGCTCTCGCTGGAGCTTTTCGTGGCGGGTGTTGCTGCCATTATACTAGCCGTGACAACAAAACCCACCGTAGAATGTGGCTAACTGCGTACAGCCTCTGCCAGTGCCTTAATTTGCTGCGTCACCGCCGGAACAGTGTGCTCCGTTGCACGGCCATCAACCAAAGTTCCCGCCAAAGTTTTAATAAGCGCCGAAGCAACCACGGCCGCATCGCCTATCTGCGCAGCGGCACGAGCCTGCTCCGGTGTTGAAATTCCAAACCCGACGGCTACAGGCACATCAGTAACGGCTTTCACCTTCGGCACAGCGGCTGCGAGCTGCTCGGAGGATGCACTCGCCGTTCCCGTAATACCCGTGATGCTCACATAATACACGAAGCCCCGCGCTTCGCGCAGAACATGCACCAACCGCTCATGTGAGGTATTCGGCGCGACCAGAGCAATAATATCAAGGCCATGAGCTTCCGCATGCGGGCGCAGCCACACAGCTTCTTCCGTTGGCATATCAACGAGGATAATCCCGTCGACGCCAGCGTCAGCTGCATCCCGGCAAAATGCTTCTGCACCGTAAGTATGGATTGGGTTGAGATATCCCATCAACACAATCGGCGTTGCCGCATCACCTTCCCGGAAGCGCCGCACCATATTAAGCACGCCGCTGACCGTAGAGCCTGCTTTCAACCCCCGCTGTGCAGCTAATTGAATTGTCGGGCCATCAGCTGATGGATCAGAAAACGGAAGCCCGATCTCAATAAGGTCCGCGCCGGCCTCCGGCATTGCCTTCAAAAGAGCGAGCGACGTTTCAAGATCTGGGTCATAAGCCTGTAAATAAGGGATGAGAGCGCCACGGCCTTCGGCTTTTAACGCGTCAAAACGCGCCTGAATACGGCTCACAGCTCAACCCCTACATGCTTAGCCACCGTGAAGATGTCTTTGTCTCCACGACCTGACAAATTCATTACAATAATCTGATCTTTGCCCATCGTCGGAGCAATTTTGACGATATGCGCCAGAGCATGAGCAGATTCTAACGCTGGCAATATTCCCTCTTGGCGAGAACAGAGTTGGAAAGCATCCAGAGCTTCCTGATCTGTCACACCGACATACTCAACACGGCCAATATCATTCAGCCACGAGTGCTCCGGCCCAATACCGGGATAATCCAGACCCGCGCTGATAGAATGCGCTTCATCAATCTGGCCATCCGCGTCCTGCAGCAGATATGTGCGGTTGCCATGCAGCACGCCCGGACGCCCACGCGATACAGACGCAGCCGTCTTGCCAGAATCAAGCCCAAAACCGGCTGCTTCCGCACCAATCAGCTTCACATCCACATCGTCTAGGAACGGATGGAAAATACCCATCGCGTTAGACCCGCCTCCAATAGCCGCAACAATCGCATCCGGCAGGCGCCCTTCAGCTTCCATAATCTGCTCACGCGTTTCCGTCCCAATAATAGATTGGAAATCGCGGACCATTTCAGGATAAGGATGCGGCCCAGCGACCGTACCCACTAAGAAATACGTGTCTTCAACATTGGCGACCCAGTCGCGCATGGCTTCATTCATGGCATCTTTCAAAGTGCCCGCGCCCGCAGTAACAGGCTTAACTTCTGCCCCCAAAAGATTCATACGGAATACGTTAGGCTTTTGGCGTTCAACATCCGTTGCACCCATATATACGGTGCACTTCAAGCCGAACAGCGCGCAGACCGTGGCCGTCGCAACACCGTGCTGCCCAGCTCCCGTCTCAGCGACAATACGGGTCTTGCCCATACGGCGCGCCACAAGAATTTGTCCCATCACGTTGTTCAGCTTATGCGAGCCCGTGTGGTTCAACTCTTCACGCTTCAGATAAATCTTTGCCCCGCCCAATGTCTCGGTCAGGCGGCGTGCAAACCAAAGCGGGCTAGGACGCCCAACATAATCGCGGTAGTAAAATTCCAGCTCTTCCCGGAAGGAAGGATCTGCCTGCGCTGCACGATAGGCTTCTTCCAACTCAAGGATCAGTGGCATTAGTGTTTCAGCCACAAACCGTCCACCGAACTCCCCAAACCACCCGCGCCCATCAGGCCCTGAACGCAAAGAGTTCGGGAGAGGCACCTGCACGGGTGTGGTAGTAGAAGCAGACATCGCTATTACACTCACTTCAGAAACGATAGGCAGCGAAGATACCAACTCCCGTCGCAATCGTCCATCAGGAGCCATCACCTCACAACCGATTATTTTGCCGAAACTGATACAAAAAAATAATTACAATAATAATTTAAATAATAACTAAAAATATACTGAAATAAATTTTTATTATTATAAGTGTTTAATATTTTTATGTAAATAATAAATATATACCTGAAAAAACAGCAGTATATACTTTTCACTAATATGTTAATTTAAAAAAAACTATTTATGTATCCAACAAACTGTAACACTATGTCTCAAAAGGAGAGAATCGATGGCAAATAAAACAATCGTCGTAAACGGGGTTACTTACCAATTTATTGGAAATGAGTATTACTCTGGCTACACGCTTTCCAGCACAGACCAAACGACCAATTTATATCTTGAAGGGGGAACGGGCACGTCCCAAGGCGCCAAAGGTTCAGGCGCACTCCTGCGGCTAAGCGGCACACAATCCGTTTCAAACGTCATCGTCAACTCATCTGCCAGCGTTAACGTCGGTGGGTCTGCAACGCTCAATAACGTCACCCTTGAAAACAATGGTTTTGTACAGGCGTTCCGAGGCGCCAAAATTTCGGGTGGAGAAGTTAAAAACGGGGGAATACTCTCGATACAATCAGGGTCCATCGTCAGTGGCGTAAAATTTGATAATGGCTCTATCCTGACAATACATATTAACAGTAAAAATTTCGTTAATACATCAATACAAAACCTCGATATTCAACAAGGAACAATTATTAGCGTCATTGACGATTCCGGCAACGCTCTCTCCCTCGGAGCAAAAATCGAAACCGTAAATGGCAAAAAAACTTTATATTTGGACACGGACCAAGGCTCTTCCAATAATCATCAAATAGTTATCGGTCTTAATAGTAACTCAACCTTTTCTGATCAATCAAACTTTAGCCGATACAATCGGACCGACCCTTATTCGCAACCTTACTCATCTTCATACCAAGAGCTGATCGTCTGCTTCCTCGCTGGCACGGAAATCCAAACGCCTACAGGCACAGCGCTGGTAGAAGAGCTTAAGGTAGGCGATTTAGTTAATGTTTGCGATCATGGTGAAATCATTACGGATCGTATTCTATGGGCCGGAAAAGCATCCTGTGAAATTAATCGCGACCTTCCAGATGACCAAGCTGGCTACCCAGTCCGTATCTTAAAAGACGCAATTTCTGAAAACATTCCTTACCAAGACCTATTAGTAACGGCGGAACACTGCCTTTTCTTTGATGGAAAATTTGTTCCTGTTCGAATGCTCGTAAATGGTAGATCAATCTTCTACGATAAATCTTTCTCTTCTTACGAGTATTACCATATTGAAACACTCAAACACTCAGTCATAATGGCCAATGGCGCTCTGACTGAAAGCTATCTGGATACTGGTAACCGCTCTTCATTCAGAAGCGGAAATATTTTCTTCTTAGGTCATAACGCCAAATCATGGGAAATGGACGCTGCTGCGCCATTAAGTACTGACCGCAGCACTGTTGAACCGCTTTTTTTAGATCTGAAAACACGGGCTGAAAAAAAATCCTTCCCCCTGCAATCTCCGGAACAACAACTGACGCATGAGCCCATGCTCTCTCTGTTGACGGATACGGGTTCATACCTTGAGCCCATCCGCACGTCGAATGGACATCATGTTTTCATCATAACGAGCGACGTCCGCAGTGTACGAATACTTTCGCGTGCATCTCGCCCTTGCGACGTCATGGGCCCCTATTGGGACGACCGCCGCCTCTTGGGAGTTGCTATCTCAGCAGCGCACATTTTCGAGTGGAACCGCAAAACGCATATCACATCATACCAGACGCTTGATACCCTTGAGGGCTGGCACACGCTTGAAGCGGATACAACTACCCGCTGGACATCAGGCAATGCGGTCCTGCCATTGGAACGCAATCACCCTGAAGAACAGGCTATTTTAAGCTTAAAGATTCAACCTGGCACCTACTTAATCGACGATGCTGAACGTCCAACCATGCACGAGCGCTTAACTGCTTAACTGCTTAACTGCTTAACAGAGACTTTCCTGCCTAATCGAGCAGGAAAGTCTCTTTCCAATACCGCAAAACTGTTTCACCTTGCCCGAACCCCAAATTTATTCAATTAATCCGCTTTATTCTAACGGTCGGGACATATCGCGTATGTTTTTTCTAAAACGCATTTTCCGCCGCACAATTAATAAAACTTCGCCTGACGAGCCGCTGACGCTCCTCAACACTGCTTCCCGCATCAAAATCTTGGACAAAACGGCCTCTTACCCTGCTCAACTAGCTTTTAAAGGGTGCCTACCCTCAGGAGCAGAATCTCTTTTTCAACAATGGGCTTCCAGCCCTCTTACCCTGCGCCAATACGAACTCGAAAATGTCGTGCTCGATACCGCATCCATGATTTTCTTTAAAAACGGGCGACCTATAATCGACACAGCCTATTTGCAATCACCCGACGTTATTCCTCTTCTAGCCGTACAGGAAGAAACTCTCATTCCCGCACCGGCCGGTCAAAACGTAATGGCCGCATGCTTCGACCACTGGCACCTAAACTATTATCATTGGGTCACGCACACACTTCCAACACTCTTCCACCTGTCCCAAAATCATTACAAAGGGGGCCTCATTCTACCCCCACTCACGTCTTGGCAAGAAGAAACCATACGCATGTATGGCTTTGACCCAGCCCATGGCACGCGGACAGAACCGGGAAAACAATATGCGTTCAAAAAAGTAATCTACACGGACAATGTCCGTGGCGCGGCTGATTTCTCCGTCTCCCCTTCCTCACGCCAAGCATACAAATCCCTAACAGATAAATTTCCAGCAATGGATGAGAGCAGTTCCCCCCTCAACCTTTTCATTGAACGTGGCTCAGCAACAAACCGCTCTGTAAATAATGAAAACGAATTGGCGAAAGCTCTCGCAGAAATAGGCTTCACAATCATCCGCCCAGAGACTCTCAGCGTAACAGAGCAAATTCGCCTTTTTTCCAAAGCACGCTTTGTTATGGGGGCTTTGGGGGCAGGCATGGCGAATTTAGCATGGTGCAAACCCGGCACAATTATATGCGAACTCGTGCCACAACAGCACCCTAACCCCTGCAACCTTGCTCTGGCGACGCAAATGGAACTGCCTTATTGGGGCGAACCTATAGAAACAGGCATCGAGGCAGCCAGTCACGTCACGGCAGCTGAAAAAGGCTTCGATATTCCAACACTCATACAGCGCGCGAAAGAACTTTTAGCGCTTGCAGGCCCTTTACACTAAGGCGGCAATACAGACAGCTCACCTCGCCCGGTCGCCTCGCTTAAGTTTGAAAAACCCAAAACCACACGGTTATTCTGCCCCATGCTGCTTACCCGCCCCACCGGAACCCCAGCCTACGAAATGGGCCCACATACACGCTTGAACGCTATTCCGTGGATCGACTTGCTGAACCCCACGGAAGAAGAAATAAACCTTGCGAGCGAGAAACTCGGCTTCCACATACCCAGCCGGGCAGAACTTAATGAAATCGAAAGCTCCTCGCGTCACTACGAGCGCGAAGGAATACTTTATCTTTCCGGACCTTTAGTCAGACGCTACGACACAGGCCCTATTACGCGCCCCGTTGGCTTTGTTGTTTCCCCAACCCACCTCGTCACTATCCGCTACGCTGATTACATAGCCTTTGATGCAATTGGCCTCCAACTGGCCGAGCACAGTGCTGACGCTCCCCCACCCAGCCCCGCCGGCTTGTTAACAGACTTAATCGACGAGATTATTAATCGCCTCGCGGACCTTCTGGAGAATGTAGGCCATACGCTAGACACCCTCTCACGCCAAATCTTTGGCAGCGATGAGCGCAAACATCGCGCCCATGCCAGTCATACACTTCGTACAACGCTCAAGCGCCTCGGTAACACCGGCGACCTCGCCTCAATGATCCGCGACTCACTACTTTCTATTGATCGTATCCGGCTTCATCTATCGACGGCCAATAAACAAGACCTCTTACCTACGCACATCACCAATCCGGCCGAAGATAGCTCCAGCAAACTGCTACATAACAGGCTCGAAATTGCAGGGCGTGACATCACTTCCCTCAACGAGTTCAACACTCAAATCAACAACAAGGTCCAATTTCTGTTAGATGCCACTCTAGGCTTCATTAATATTGAACAGAATGACGGCATGAAAATTCTGACCGTTGCAAGCTCGATTGGAATAATGCCAACCCTCATTGCCGGAATTTACGGCATGAATTTTCGTATTATGCCGGAACTGAACTGGAGCTTCGGCTATCCTTTTGCGATAGCCTTAATGCTCGTGTCTATCGCCGCGCCACTCTACTGGTTTTGGCGTCGCGGCTGGCTTACACGCCTTTAAAACTAGCGTGCTACTCGCGTACCAACATCCAAAACATGTTCCGGCAGAACCGAGCGCTGAAACGAAACTGCATATCGTGCAATTTGCCTCTCCCAAGGCCCCGTGTCGCTCCCCTCAGGCAAGTCAACACTATCCACCCCGCACCGTTTCAAGAAATCGGCCTGATCGGGCAAAACATGCCCATCAGCGCGAATTTCGCCACCGTAACGCAGATATTCCCGTAGTTCCCGGGCTTGAGTGAAGCCCCGACCATCGCGAAAAATCGGAAAACGCAGCACGATAAGTGCGAGACGATTCAAGTATGGCTTTAGAGCAGAAACATCGTCCGCACTTTCTAAAACAACAGAGCGCACCTCTCCTTGCTCTGCCAATTCAGCAAGTGTCACGGGCTCATCGTATGAACCCGGCTCACGCTCACCAAGCTTAAACAACGTCATATGCCGCTTCCTTGAATGGAGTCTCACCCACACGTTTCAACGTTTCCAGAAAGCTTTCTTTCCCTGAGCGTTCTTTTAAGTATCGATCTACAATCCGCGCGATCGCGTCAACCGTATCATCCTCGGGCAAAGCGGGACCTAGTATTTTCCCAACAGCGGCTTGGTCGTCCGCGCGGCCACCCAACGTCATTTGGAAAAACTCTTCACCACGCTTATCCACGCCCAATAGGCCAATATGCCCGGCATGATGATGGCCGCAGGCATTAATGCAGCCCGAAATATTAATTTGCAGGGCGCCTATCTGCTCTTGCAAACTCATATCTGCAAAACGCGCACCTAGTTTTTGCGCTATCGGGATCGAACGTGCATTTGCCAAAGCACAATAATCCAAACCTGGGCACGCAACTATATCGCCAATCAAACCGAAATTCGGAGCACCTAGCCCCACCTCGACCAAGCCGCGCCACAGATCGTAGAGTTGGTCCTGCCGCACATGCCCGAAAACAACATTCTGCAAGTGAGTCGTCCGCAACTCACCATACGCGAAGCGCTCCGACAGCCCTGCCAAACGATCCAATTGGTCTGCCGTGACGTCCCCCGGTATTTCCCCCGGGGTTTTAAGCGATACAACCGCGATAATATGCCCGGCTGCCCTGTGTGCATGCGTGTTGCTTCTCACCCACCGGTCGAACACAAAGTCACGTGCGCGCTGCTCCGCCAAAACATCGGCGGCATTATCAGGGGCATTTAAATCTGGGGATGCAAACCGGGCTTCGATAGATGAAACCATCTCAGGGCTGAGGCGGTAACGCGCCACGTCCATCTGCGCGAGTTCCGTTTCAACAGCCTCACGATAGGCTTCAATTCCCAAGGCTTGCACCAAAATCTTAATACGCGCCTTGTAAATATTGTCACGCCGGCCATGCGCGTTATACACTCGAATAATCGCTTCAAGCGTTGCCAGCAAACGCTCTTCAGGCACAGCAGGATATAATTCCTGCCCGACAATGGGTGTACGTCCTAAACCACCACCCACAAAGATCTGGAAAGCAACGCGGCCATCGCTTCCCGGGCGGGCAACAACCCCGATATCGTGAAAGCGTGCTGCCACACGGTCATTTGGACTACCCGAAATGGCAATCTTAAACTTACGTGGCAAGAACGTAAATTCTGGATGCAACGTAGACCATTGACGCAAAATCTCTGCATGTACGCGCGGATCTACCAATTCATCTGCCGCCGCTCCAGCAAACTCATCCGACGTCACATTGCGAATGCAATTACCCGACGTCTGCAGGGCATGCATGTCTACATCAGCGAGCAGCCGCAAGATATCCGGCGTATCTTCAAGGCGTATCCAGTTAAACTGAATATTTTGTCGCGTCGTGAAATGGCCGTAGCCCCTGTCGTAACGCCGCGCTACATCAGCAAATGCGCGAACCTGCTGAGCATTAAGCGTCCCGTAAGGCACCGCTACACGCAACATATAGGCATGCAGCTGGAGATATAAACCGTTCATCAATCGTAACGGTTTGAACTCATCCTCGGTGAGCGATCCATCCAAACGCCGCGCGACCTGCTCAGAAAATTCCCCAATACGCGCTGAGAGAAAGTCACGGTCTACCTGATCGTAATGATATTGCCCGATCGACACGCTCATGCCCCGACTCCTTCTTGCGCCGTATAAGCAAATTGCGGATGCACCGTCGGCCCGAAAGCCCGAATGCGTTCCCGCATCGTCACAGGCATTGGACCCGTTTCTTCGGGGCGCACAGCAATCTCGTAAATTCCAACAACACCATCACTTTGCGCGCGGCTTTGAAGCGCACTGACACGTTCTACAGCAGCCTCAGGCTCAAACACGTTGGCGCGCTGCATCCTCGTCAGCCAAATGTCATCTGCAGCTAACCAGACAATAGCTCCATCCAGCAGACGGTTAGCCGTAATAACAACGCCTTCCCCCGCCCCGACGCGTAGCGCGCGCTTCATGGTGCCCACTCCTCATCAACATTCTGCGCAATACAGAATTACCGAAATCGGAAGGTATAATGATTGATAATGGTGAAATATGGAAGAGGATTCACGGAAATTCGTCGCAAAATCCTCTTTATATAACGAATTGTTTTAGTTTAAATTACACTTTAATGAGGCCTAGCCTAACGTACAGATCATTTTACGGTGCGGTATAGGGCCTTTAAAATAGACCTCACCCACGGCTTCCAAGCCGTGCTTCTCGTAAAATCCAATCGCAGAGACACGAGCACTTAGCATAAATTTTTTCAGGCCCAGCGCTGAACAACGCTCAAAGGATGCTTTTAAAAGCACCGAGCCAATACCTTTGCCCTGATATTCTGACGCAACAGCAAATTTCCTTAGCTGCATCTCGCCATCAGGCAGCACAAAAAGAGACGTGCATCCAATCAACGCATCCTCATAAAATGCACCTAGGTGGACAGCCGTATCATCATGTTCAACACGGCATTCCTCTTGAGTAAGACTGGGCCACAGGACGCTCTGCCGCAGCGGCAAACACTCATCTGCGGTTATAACGCGTAACGTCACACCAGCGTGCATCAAAAATTACCCTTAGATTGAAAAAGAAATCGGCGCCCGACTCGGACGTTGCATTCCTGCTTCTTCGGCTTGGCGCAGCAGACTTTCCAGCGTCACAGCGTCCATGCGCGTGGCAATCTCACCATCAAGCGTTTGCCAAAAAGGTGCCAGTACTTTGTCCAAAAGTGGATTGGAGACTTCTTCGCTGGCGTCACGCTCTTCCATCACAGCATTAACGATGTCGTGCAACGTAATCGCCCGTGGCGGACGCCCCAAACGGTACCCCCCCTTTGGGCCACGCACGCTAGAAAGAAGCCCCTCACGCGAGAGAGCTTGCAGCACTGGCTCAATGCCCCGCCGCAGCATATCGCCCCGCCGTGCAATATCTGCACCGCTGACAACACCCGCTCGCCCTGCGTGGAATGCGACATCAAGCATAATCGAGACAGCCGTCAGAGCCCGATCGCGGCGCAGATACATAAGAAATCCGTATTCCAAACTTGAAAATATAAAACGCGCCCATAAGGCCCGATTGATTTTCGTATTTTTTTACAAACACCCCCGTCTTGTCAATAAAAAGAGCGGGACCAGACATTACTCACTATGTCAAAAACCAGAACACATAGTTCAATGCCTCACGAAGCAACACCAATGCCCACGGCACAAAAAAGGGAGCCCTAAAGCTCCCTTTCCAAAACCGCGATTTTTACCGCTTATTCGCCTGAATCATCATCGCCATTTCCATTAGGCGAGACAGCGACAAAAAGCTGCTGCCCGTCCCGCAGAATGCGCAGCAGTGGTGGCTGCTTATGCCCCAAAGCATCATGCACCTGTGCAACTACAGCTTTCGGTGTTGGCGTAACATGGTTGCCCACTGCAACAATGATATCACCCGGACGAATACCAGACTGGTCCGCCGGAGAGCCCTGAACAATATCAGCGACCACCGCACCTTGCACACTTTCGTCGAGGCCCAATTCTTGGCGTGCACGCGGCGTTAGCGCTGCAAGGGCCACACCGAGCTTGCCGGTGCCTTCTGATGCAGACGCATCCCCACCCTCGCTATGAGCGTGGTCCTGCGCGGACATGTTCCCCACCGTAAATGGCAGTTCTACGGATTTTCCTTCGCGCAGCACGCCCAGCGTGGCTTTCGCACCCGGAGTAATCCCGACAACACGGACCGCCAAGTCATGGCCATTCTTCACGTCGCGCCCATTGAGCGTCAAGATGACATCACCGCTTTTGACGCCAGCTTTCTCAGCAGGACTACCCTTCATGACGGACGCTACCAGCGTGCCATGTGGGGGGGCACCCGGCTCCGAAGGCTTCAGATTCAACGCCTGCGCCATTGTTGGATTGATGTCTTGGCCTTCAACGCCAAGATAACCACGGATCACATGACCGGTCTTTTGCAACTGCTCAACAACAGACTTCACCGTGTTGGACGGAATGGCAAAGCCAATGCCGATCGATCCACCGCCATTGGGCGAAATGATCATGGAGTTAATGCCCACGACTTTACCATCTTGGGTAAAGAGCGGCCCACCGGAATTACCGTGGTTGATAGGCGCGTCGACCTGAATGAAGTCGTTATAGGCCCCAGAATGTAAATCGCGGCCCAACGCTGAGACGATACCAGCCGTGACCGTACCGCCCAATCCGTAAGGGTTACCAACCGCAATAACCCATTCACCCGGCTGAACGTCGTCCGAATCACCCAACTCAATGAAGGGCAACTTACCTGACGGCTTCACACGCAGCAGAGCCACGTCTGTCTTGGGGTCACGACCAATGACTTTTGCCGGCAAAGTCGTACCATCATCCAGCGTGACACTCACCTTCGTCGCACCGTTCACGACGTGGTTATTCGTCACGACATAACCATCGGATGAAATGATGAAACCCGAACCACGCGCTTCAACTGTGCGGTTTGGCTGCTGCTGCTGCGGCATCATCTGAAAAGGAAATGGGAAGGGGAATGGCATTTCTTGCATGCCACCGCCGCCGCCACCCTGTCCCATCGGGCCAGCTTCTTCTTGCTCAGCAACATCCGCCTTGATGTGCGCCGTGATGGATACAACAGCAGGCTTCACTTCCTTCACGAGGTTAACAAAGTTTGGCAGAGCCTGCACCGTTGACTGCGGCTTGATCGCGCCTGTATCCGCACGCGCAGCAGACACACCTGCCATGGAGGTCGTCGCCATAAGCGCCGTAGTCACAGCAAAAGCAGCAAGAGAAGAACGGAAACGTTGGGTCATAGCTGTTCCGATTGTCCTTTTACACAGCAGAAGAGGCCTCGTTGCCGCACTAACTGCAGCATCCAAACACTCGCCTGTATTCAAGTTGAAGTTATGGAGGCTTTCTCCATTCTACAAGCTGACACGCAGGTGAAAACTCCGTAAGCCATTACGGTTGCATACGTAATTGTCGAAAAAATGACCGCAATAACTCTGCCGAGGCACTTTCACGAACTCCACCTATTACCTCGGGAATATGCAAACAACCCGGCCTAGAAAACACACGTGCACCATGTTCAACACCTCCCCCCTTAGGGTCGTAAGCACCAAACACTACGCGCTCACAGCGAAAATGCACCATCGCAGCGGCGCACATTGCACAAGGTTCCAAGGTCACCACAACTGTGCAACCCAATAAACGAGGTGTTCCTAAACGTTGTGCCGCTCGGCGCATCGCCAGCAACTCAGCATGGGCAGACGCATCGTGCCCCGCTTCAACTTCATTGCGCGCAGTTGATAGAACACGTCCCCGCGCATCCAAAACAACTGCCCCCACAGGAACCTCCCCCACTGACGCGGCTTCACGCGCGTGAGACAGCGCATAGTCCATTGCGCGCCCCATATCCGCTGGAAAAGCCACACTCTCGCCCGTCTCGCTCTCAGCCATGCCGTCCTCTGTTCTCCCTTCTGATAGTTTTTGAGCATTTACGTGAAAAAAGAACAGACATTCCACGCCAAACAGTTCAAAAGAACAGCATGCACAGACCCCTCATTGGCCTGACCCTGGACCATGAAAACGGAAGCGATAAGAGCTTCTCCCGCTACCCGTTTCATGCCATCCGAGAAAATTACCTCACCGCCCTGTCCGACGCCGGTGCCCTTCCAGTATGTCTGGGTTATTCTGCATCTGCTGAAGCTTTAGTTGAGCGCCTTGATGCCCTCGTCATCACAGGCGGGGCCTTTGACGTGGACCCCGCTTTGTATAACGAAGCTCCCGTTCCAGAAACATCACCCCGACCAGCCCGGACCCGTGCAGAACACGCACTCCTAAAAGCTGCATTGAAACGCGACATACCAGTGCTTGGCATTTGCGGCGGCATGCAGCTGCTTGCTGTTGAAGCGGGCGGCACCCTCATTCAACACCTCCCCCTGAAGCAGGCCACGAACAGCCCAACCCACGCCATGAGCCGGGACACGTTGTTAACCTTGTTTCAGGCTCCAGACTTGCTTCAATTGTCGGTACACCGACGATGAATGTTAACTCTGCCCATCATCAAGCCGTGCGCACCCCCGGTCGCGCTCAGATTTCTGCTTACGCACCTGATGGTATTATTGAAGCAATCGAGTTAACACACGCCCGTTTCGCCATTGGTGTACAATGGCATCCTGAATTCTCTCTCGACCCCGGGGACCAACGCTTGTATGCGGCCCTCGTGGAGGCAAGCCGATGACCGAAGACACCAATCCAGACACCAACGAAAACGCTTTCGAAAGCACCCCCAATGATCGCGATGAACCCCGCGGTGAGCGGATCGCCAAATATTTGGCCCGTGCTGGCGTAGCAAGCCGCCGCGATGTCGAGCGTATGATCACTGAACGCCGCATTCGCATAGGCGGAAAGATGATCGAGCACCCAGCGACCTTCGTCCAGCGTGGCGATATCGTTATTGTCGATAACAAGCCCATTGATCACCCGGATCGTACCCGCCTGTGGCGCTACCACAAGCCGGATGGCTTGATGACCACGCATAAAGACCCACAAGGCCGGCCGACAGTATTTGAGTCCCTGCCAGAGGGCTTGCCGCGCGTCATCAGCGTTGGACGGTTGGACATCAATTCAGAAGGTTTGCTGCTTCTCACCAATGATGGCGAACTTGCACGCCGTTTAGAACTCCCGGGCAATGCTTGGATTCGGCGTTACCGCGTACGTGTCTTTGGCGTGGTGGACGAAAAACGCCTTGCCTCCCTCATCGACGGATTTGAGTACGAAGGCATTCGCTACGGCTCAATTGAAGCTGCCCTCGATTCCTCAAAAGGCGACAATTCGTGGCTGACCGTTAGCCTCCGTGAAGGCAAGAACCGTGAAATTCGTAACGTAATGCGCGGCCTCAACCTTCATGTAAGCCGCCTGATCCGCCTTTCTTATGGCCCCTTCCAACTCGGCTCCCTCAAGGCACGTGAATTAACGGAAGTTGCAGGTAAAACCCTGCGTGAACAAATCCCAGAACTCCAATCGTCTAAAGGAAACCACTAATCCATGCGGATTGTCGGCGGCTCTCTAAAAGGGCGCGCACTCGTTGCGCCCTCAGGCAACACCACACGCCCCACTTCAGACCGCGCCCGCCAAGCTATTTTTGATATGCTGGTGCATGCTTCTTGGTACGGTCGTGAAGCGCTGGAAAAAGCAACCGTGCTTGATGCTTACGCTGGCACAGGCGCGCTTGGCATTGAAGCATTATCCCGCGGGGTAGAGCATGTGGCATTCATTGAGCGCGACCGAAATGCCCTCAACGCCCTCCGAGCAAACCTCGTGGCTTTTCAACTTCGGGACCGTAGCCGCGTTCTATCGTGCAGCACCACTCACCCCCCACGCGCGGAACGCCCCTATGACCTCGTCTTTCTGGACCCACCCTACGGCAAAAATCTGGTTGAATCAGGCATCGCTGCCTTGCGCCGCACTGGATGGCTAGCCGAGGGTGCCCTTATTGTGGCGGAGACAGGCGCCAAGGAAGACTTCGTTCCTCCCACGCCATTAACCCGACATAATATTCTGGCAAAACCTTTGGAAAACCCAGAGCAAGACGACAAAAATAGACCAGAAATCTTGGCCGAACGTCGCTTTGGCGCAGCAAAAGTGACAATCTGGAAATATTCGACCATTATTTCTTAAAATACACTCTGTATGTGCAAGCTGCTTTCGCTCTAAGGAGAGCAACGCAGCTATACAGAGGCGGTTACATTCTAAAGACGGGGTGAAAAAACTTGGCCGTGTTCAGCCGATCTACAAACGCAATGCGTGAAACACTGAACGAAGCCCGAAAACGCTCCATGCCACCCGGCCTGCGTAGTGCCCTCAACGCACGTTTACTTGAACTGCTAGGGCTCGTTTTCCTGATTCTCGCTGTTGGCATCGCGCTGGCGCTATGGAGCTTCAACCCACTCGACCCGTCTTTCAATACCTCAACAGGTACTAACCCGACCAACATTCTGGGACGCACCGGCGCAACAATATCGGATGCACTCATCCAGTGGTTCGGCTTAGGTAGCGGGTTGCCCATCGTCGTTTTGTTGGCATGGGCTTGGCGGATGGTTCGCCATCACCACCTTGGCATGCCCATCATCCGCATTTTTGCCGCTCTCGCGCTCCTGCCCGCTGGCGCCGCTTTCATCGGGACACTTGCTGAACTCGTTCCCGGCCTAGACGTCGCATGGCCCACAGAATCCCGCCTAGGTGGTGAACTTGGGCATTCCTGCGCGACCCATTTGCTTGACGCCGCTCGCGCAGAGGCCGGAAGTGCAGGCAGCACGATCGCCCTCTGCCTTGTCTTCCTTCTGATGGGCATGTTGCTCCCCCTTGCCATGGGCCTTCAATGGCGGGAGTGGCAGGCCATGGGGAATGGCTTTGTTATCTTAGCCCGCCAGCCCCTACGCCTGGCACGACGCGCAAGCGGCGAGCGAGACCCCTCTGATGAAACACCCAACGCGCCTAATCCGCGCGATTACGAATATTATAATTCGCCAAATGCCCCTACCCGCAAGAACGCTGATGGTTCAACGCCCGCACCTAATACAGCACCTCTCTCCTTCTTAAAACGCAATCTCAACCGCAACGTCCCTGCTGCACCACAGCCTTTTGTTCCCCAAAATACTGGTTGGATGCACCCCCCAGCCGAAGCAGTTCAACACGAATCCCCCACCGTTGAACCGGCACACTACCAAGCACCAGAACCCCATATTGCAGAAGAGCCTCCCGCCAATCGCTATGCAGAGCGACTGGCTGAAATAGAGCGCAATCGTGCCGCGCCCCCTCCATCGCGCAGCCCCATTGACGAAGGGGAAGACGATGCACCTGCAACACCACTCGACCACCCCTCTTCAGCAGCTCTACAACCCAAACGCGGCTTCCTTGATCGGTTGCGCCCAGAGCGCCCTTCAGCACCACAAAGCCCGTTACCCAGCCCTCTCCAAGAGAGGGCCCCTGCCCCACGCGCTCCTGCCTCCGTCGGTTGGGAGCATCCATCAATGGCCTTGCTTAACCCACCACCGGCACTTGCAGCACAAGGCCCATCACAGGATGATCTACAACGCAAAGCCCGCATGCTGGAGGGCGTGTTGTCGGATTACGGTGTACAGGGCGAAATTGGCGATATCCACGCAGGTCCCGTCGTCACCCTTTACGAACTAACACCCGCACCAGGTATTCGCTCCTCCCGCGTTATTGGCTTGGCAGACGATATTGCACGCTCCCTTTCGGTATTAAGCGTTCGTATCGCTACCGTCCCAGGCCGTAACGTCATTGGTATTGAAGTCCCGAATGCTAAGCGACAAACCGTTTACTTCTCAGAACTTCTCCAGTCGCCTGAATGGGAAAATGCACCCGGTCGCCTGAAAATCGCCCTCGGGAAAGATATTTCAGGCACCCCGATATACACTGACCTCGCTAAAATGCCGCACCTCTTGGTTGCCGGTACAACAGGATCGGGTAAATCCGTCGGCGTTAACGCCATGATTTTGTCGCTGCTCTACCGTCTCAGCCCGGAAGAGTGCCGCCTCATCATGATTGACCCCAAAATCCTTGAATTGTCGATTTATGACGGCATCCCACACCTCCTGACCCCTGTCGTTACAGAACCCACTAAAGCTGTTAGTTCTCTTAAATGGACTGTGCAGGAAATGGACCGGCGCTACCGCCTTATGGCCCATCTGCAAGTTCGAAATATCAGCGGGTATAATGACAGGGTCGCACAACTACGCGGCACTGGAGAAATGGTAACACGCCGCGTTCAAACAGGATTTGACCCTGAAACCGGCAAACCCGTCTTCGACGAACAACAAGTCCCTCTAGAAAACTTGCCTTATATCGTCGTGGTCATTGACGAAATGGCAGACCTGATGATGGTTGCCGGCAAAGAAATTGAAACCGCCGTGCAACGCTTGGCTCAGAAAGCCCGTGCGGCTGGCATCCACGTAATTATGGCTACCCAGCGCCCTTCGGTAGACGTCATCACAGGTACTATTAAGGCTAACTTCCCGACCCGTATCTCGTTTCAGGTCATCAGCAAATTCGATAGCCGCACCATTTTGCAAGAACAAGGCGCAGAGCAGCTCCTTGGCCAAGGCGACATGCTCTTCATGCAGGGTGGCGGCCGCATAACACGTGTTCACGGACCGTTTGTCGCGGATGACGAGGTTGAAGCCGTCGTCGCAGATTTACGGACCAAAGGAGATCCCATTTACAACGACGACGTCGTCTCCGGTAATGACGAAGAAGCCCCCCGTAGCAGCGCTGGTACAAGCTCTGGCGGTGAAGGCGAAAACAACCTGTTTGATCAAGCCGTTGATATTGTTGCACGTGAAGGGCGTGCATCCACAAGCTTTATCCAGCGGCACTTATCCATCGGCTATAACCGTGCGGCGAAACTCATTGAGCAGATGGAAAAAGAGGGTATCATCGGTCCTGCTAACCACGTTGGAAAGCGCGAAATTTTAGTTCGCCGCCAAACCGATGAAGACTAAAACCAACACTGCCCCCAAGACGGAACAACACGCTAAAATCTTCCGTCCGGGGCATGAGTTGCCTCTTCTCTATTCCGACCCGCATTACCTGATTATCAATAAGCCAAGCGGCCTAGCCGTGCATCCCGGCCCGCGCACTACTGCAAGTGTAGAAGGGTGCATGCTCCCTCACCCGAGAGGAGGCCCATGGCTTGTACATCGCCTTGACCGTGATACGTCGGGTTGCCTGCTCATTGCTAGGCGCAAAACAGCGCTGATTTCTGCCCAGAATTTATTCAGCCAACGCCAGATCCGTAAAATCTACTGGGCTGTCGTAGAAGGAACCCCGGACGGTGACACCGGCCTAATTGTCCAGCCTTTGAAAAAACTAAACACTCCAAAGGGCTGGCATATGGTGTGTCATCCGGATGGAGAGCCAGCCGAGACGCAGTGGCGCGTTCTTTCCCAAGGTCAGGGTAAAGCATTGTTAGAACTTGAGTTAAAAACGGGTCGAACACACCAAGCGCGTGTTCACTGCGCGGCTCTTGGTACACCCATCATTGGGGATACTCTGTACGGCTCCAAAAGCCGCACAGACCTTCATCTCTTGGCACGCTCCCTAACTCTACCGTTGGGAGAAAAAATACTCCACGCTGTAGCGCCCCCGCCAGAAACAATGCTTAAAACCTTGGCGGAGGCAGGCCAGCCTTACTATTCTTGAACGACGCGAACGGTCCCGCTGGTCGTCCGAATGACCAGATGTTCGTGGCCGTTACCAACATTGCCACTGACATGGACATCGCGCGTCCGGTTTGATGACCCGAGACCAAGAGTTTTCAGGCTGTTTTCTTCCCAAGGCCCAGTCTCAACATTTAGACCCAAAGACTGAATAACGGGGAGCTTGTTATCTTTTTCACTCTGGCGCGCCCAGATGTCCACACTACCCGCAAATGACTTAGAGATGTGGAAGACAACATCGCCGCTGACGGTCGTCAACGAAACGTCACGCAGCTGCGGAGGATCTTGGTCACCAAGAGCAACGTCAATATCGCCACTCGTGGTCTTGTAGTGCGCCTCACCAAATACGCGGTCAACGCGAATATTTCCGCTCACAGTTTGGATTTGAAGCGACTTGTAAGCCTCACCGATCGACACGTCACCGCTGACTGCGGATATGGCGCCACCTTCAGCAACACGGCCAATCTTAATGTTGCCGCTAATAGCCGAGATGTGCGCTGGAGCGTGCGCTTCCTCTACGCGAATATCGCCACTTACAGTCGCGACTGATCCATTTTCATTCACCTGTCCCAGCGCAACATCGTCCGACGCAACAGAAATATTCAATGGGTCAGCCAAGCACGTGGACGCTTGCAAGAACGACGCCATGCCAAAAACACACGAAACCACTTTTAACGCCGTACGCATTGTTCACCTTTATGGTAAGTCTATAAAACGAATTTTATCACAAAAGCGCGAACAAGCGCACTTCACCATTTTCTGATCAGTAGCGCACTGCTTGCATGACTGGACGACGGCTTGGCTGACGAGCTGCGAAGGCACAAACACCGTTTACCAATGAAACGAGAAGGATCACGTTCCACGCAAGGAACACACCGACTGGCAATATATATACCAATTCGGAAATGCCGGGTTCACTTGGAGGCGCATAATAATAACATAGACCAAACAGTCCTATAGTCGAACAGACTATAATTACATCCATGTAAAAGAGGTTCATGAGGCGCTCAACGTGCGTAAGAGGGACACCTCGAACACATCTCTTCATCACAAGCGATAATACATAAAATATAATTATGGAAAAAAATGTAAAAAATCTCAATATAAACATTGAGTATAAAAAATAAACAGAAAATGAATCATAAGAACTTAATAGAGAATACACACTCTCTTTCATGTTGTTGATAGATTTCATTGTATATTCCTTAGACAGAGGCCTTGAGGAAAGCGCGGCATACACCGCGCCCCTCGTCCGGCACTCAACGCCCAAGGTGGCGAAGCTTGACCCCCTTCATCAGGCGGTCTTCGATCAAATGCAGAGACATTCCCTTTGTTTCTGGAACAAAAAGAATGGTCAGCACAAGAAAGAGCGCATTAAGGCCGGCAAAAAGCCAAAACGTGCCAGCTGTTCCAAAAGTTTCCATAAGTGACAGGAAGCTCACACCCACAACCAGATTGGTCATCCAGTTCGTGAATGTAGAGACAGCAATACCAAAGTCACGGCCACCTAAAGGCTGGATTTCAGAGCACAGAACCCACATCAGCGGACCCGCCGACATAGCGAAACCTGCGCAGAAAATCATAAGCAGGAAGACCGCAGCAATCTGAGATGACTGCGTATGCATGCCACCGTTAAGCAATACGCCCAGGACAGCCATGCCAACAGCCATGACGGAAAAGCCACAATACAAAATAGGCTTGCGGCCCCAACGGTCGACTAGGCCAACAGCAACGAACGTCGCCAGCATGTTCACCAAACCGATAATAGCCGTACACCACATCTGAGCGTGTTGATCAAAATGTGCTGCAGCCAAAATATTTGGTGCATAGTACATGACAATATTAATGCCGGCTAACTGCTGCATAGCCTGCAACAAAATACCTAAAGCCACCGAGCGACGAAAATTTGGATTGGTACGGAAAAGTTTAAAACCTTCCTGCTTTGTTTCTAGCTGTTCGCGGATTGCACGAATTTCTTTGGATGCTTCCAAAGGATCATTCCGCAGATCCAGCAGAATTTGGCGCGCTTCTTTATGGCGCCCCTGCATCATCAACCAACGAGGGCTGTATGGCAGAAACAAAACCCCAATAAGAAACAAAACTGCCGGAATACCCGCAACACCGAACATCCAGCGCCAGTTTCCAGAATATGAAAAATACGTATCCGAGAGGAAGGCAACGAAAATACCGACCGTCACCATTAGCTGATACGTAGAAACCATTGCGCCGCGTGATTCCTCACTGGCGATTTCCGAGAGGTAAAGCGGCGCAGTAAAAGCTGAAATGCCAACGGCAATACCCATGATCACGCGGAAAAAGATCATGGATGGTACGGACCACGAGAGCGCACACCCAATCGTACCACCCACAAAGATGGCCGCACCCAAAATCAATGAGCGTTTGCGGCCCAAACTGTGAGACATCCGCCCGGCGCTGATCGCACCTACAGCTGCGCCAGCCATCATCGCACTTACGACCCATTCGAGGGCAAAAGTAGATGCGTGATACTCTTTACCGAAAAGGTCCAGCGCCCCGGCAACTACGCCAATGTCCAAACCTGACATCAAACCTGCAAGCGCAGCAATCACACCAATCGCTAGAATTTTGAAGCGTGTCGCATCAAAAATGGACGCGTCCTCATTAGTCGTTTGACCAATCGGGGTCGTCCCGGTTTGCTCTGCCATTTTAAAAAATCACTCCAATAAGACGGATCGTTGCACTCACAACGGATTTCACGTTCCTGCGTTCAACGCCGCGCGGATTTCTCCCACGTCACGTCCTTCCCAATTCCGCAAAGACTGGCACATTGTACGTTCCAAAATACCGCTTTGTGCAGCTTTGTTCCGTAATATGTCCCCACCGAAACGGCTGATGAGCGCAGACATCGCTACTTCTGCGGCACGGTTCGCACCATCATCGACCTTGATGGCAATACCGAGCCCCTCATCAGGCAGAGCCGCAACCATTACGCCCTCTGCCCCCATTTTTATGAATGCTCCTAGCCCGATTTCCTTCATCAACGCGGTATCGTACCGTCCCGTTCCCGCCACCATGAAGGGCTGCTTTGCAACGGCTTCCCGCAAAGTTTGCGCCGCCCGTGCACGATCTGCACTCAGCCCAATTCCGCTGCCAAAACGAGCAAAACCATGCGCCAAAGAATGCAGCGGAATGGCATAAGTTGGCATTGAGCAGCCATCAGTCCCCCGGCGGTCTTCACGGTGCTCCGCCCCGGTAACTTCAGCCAGAACTTGAGTAACCCGCTTTTGGATTGCGTGCTGCGGGTCGATATAACCTTGAGTGGCGATGCCCGCATCACATGACAGGCAAATCAGCCCGGCATGCTTGCCAGAGCAGTTATTATGCAGCGGACAGGCCTGTTCTCCTGCCCCTGCTAACTGCCGGGCAGCTGGTTCGTATGTCGGCCAATGCGTCCCGCATTCCAGCGCACCCACATCAAGGCCCACACGGCTCAACAAACGCTGCGCCGTCGCCGCGTGTTCAGCCTCACCATTATGTGATGCGCAAGTCAGCGCCAATTCGGCATCAGAAAGTTGTAACCGTGCAGCCGCACCACTTTCGACCAGCTCTAGACCCAACAAGGCTTTCACCGTCGAGCGTGGATAAATTGATGCCTCATAATCACCGCAAGACCACACAACCTTGCCGCTAGCATCCACGATGACAGCACGTCCAAAATGCTGAGACTCAACACGCTGCCCGCGCGTCACCTCGGCCAAAAGGCCCATATTGCCCACTGCCATTTTTCTCATGCCTTTTTCTGGTTTGCTCTAGGACTGCGCGCATAGCACAGTTTTCTCAGCCAACCAGAGTAGCAGAAAAAATGTCTTTATTCGGTTTCTTGTGCCCGTTTGCAGTCGGCGCAGACACCTTCGACTTCGATTGTCGCAGTCTCAGCAGAAAAACCCACTTGCTCAGCTGCCGCCATTAGAGCTGGTACCACTTTTTCCTGCTCCAACTCCCATGCCCTACCGCATGTATGACAAATAAGGAATTGCGCTTTGTGCACACCCCACGCGTCATGATGATGGCACCCATCATCGCACATCATCGCATGCGTGCAGCCCACAAAAGCTGCCAAACGCTCCAACTTGTGGATTAGTCCTTGCTCCAACAAAAAATCGAGCGCCCGATAGACGGTTGGCGGCGCTGCATTTGGCTGGACTGGGCGGATTTGCGCCAGCAAATCATAAGCCCCTATTGGGCGATCTGCTGAGAGGATCAGCCCCAGTACAAAGCGCCTTGCTTCAGTTAGACGCGCGCCTCTGGCACGGCACAACTGCACAGCACGATTAAGTTGGTCATCTACAGCCTGCGTAAAAGACAGGCCTGAAGTTGAAGAAAATCGAGAATCCGCCATAGAACGGCTTGTATGACATTCCCCAACTTCAAGCTACTGAATGTTGAGTGACAAACTTTTCAAGCCCTAGACGACCGCCTTACGAGCCAGAGGTAGGACCCGCGCCTGTAAGGCAGCCAGATCATGCACAGTTTCATTATGCAAAGAGCGTACGCTCTCATGCGCTGCGTAAAAGCGCCGTAGACCCGTCTGACTAATCAGAATAGCCACGCCTAAAAAAACACCGTTATTTTCTATAATGGTTGAGCCAAGCATAGTTTTACCGTTCGATAACTCTACCCAGCTCTTAAAACTGGGCTATTTAAAGCAAGGATTGATCTTGTTTCAGCGTCACGCTGATCAAACATCGCCTGCACATTCGCAGAACCATAGTGCCCTCTGGTGAATGACTTTTGATTGAACGCAAAAGCATAAACAACGTAAATTATAAGTGAGTCAAATTATTTTTCATAGAAAAAGTTATTTATGATAATAACTAAATATTGTAGTTAAATATCTTTTGCTATTCTTCCCCACCACATCTCTGATTTTTATGATAGAAAATGCCGTATGAAGAAAAAGGCCCCTTCACCAACCACTCCCATTGCTCCACCCGCTCCATTTGAGTGCTACGCCGCCCCTCGTGGACGCGTTTATAACTCTTTTCTGGAGACCGTCGGCGGAACACCCCTCGTTGCCCTTCCCCGCTTAACGGAGCGTGAGGGTTTGCAAGCGCGGCTACTCATAAAACTTGAGTTCTTCAACCCGCTCGGCTCCGTCAAAGACCGGATCGGCGTAGCAATGCTGCGTGATGCCGAAAAACGCGGCCTGATCACCCCAGGCCAAACGACCCTTATCGAGCCGACTTCCGGCAACACCGGAATATCGTTGGCATTTGCCGCCGTTGCACTCGGCTACCGGCTTATCGTGACTATGCCCGAAAATGCCTCAACCGAACGGCGGAAAATGATCCGTTTGATTGGTGGAGAAACCGAACTCACTCCAGCGCAAGAAGGTATGGCAGGCGCTATTAGCAAAGCGCATGAACTCCTTGAAACCCTCTCTGATGCGTGGATGCCAGCGCAATTTGAAAACGAAGCAAATCCATCTATTCATGAAGCCACCACAGCCCAAGAAATTTGGGCCGATACGGAAGGCAATGTCGATATTGTTATCGCTGGTCTAGGGACCGGTGGCACTGCGTCTGGCATCGCACACGGACTACGCAAACACCGTAAATCGATCAAAATATTCGGTGTCGAACCGCGCGAGAGCGCAGTGCTCCACGGAGATGAACCCGGCCCCCACGGTATCCAAGGCATCGGTCCCGGCTTTCAACCTGATACACTCGACCTTCGCGCCATGGATAACATCATCGAAGTGTCAGAGCACGAATCCCTCGCAACAGCTCGCCTTTGCGCGGCGGTAGAAGGGATCCCCATTGGCATTTCATCTGGCGCCGCCCTGCACGCAGGCATTGAGTTGGCCAAACTGCCCGCTAATCGGGGTAAAACCATTGTGGTCATCGCTCCATCCTTCGCGGAGCGTTATCTTTCTACGTCCCTCTTTGATGGACTTTCTTAAATAGTTAATAAGATAAATCACTAAAGACTTTTATTTTTCGTTTTTCTCCATTAATCTCACTGTGTTTCGTGGTTAATGGAGAAGCGAGAGATACGGCCATGGCCAAAATCGTTGCAGCGCATAGCGAGCACAGAACTCTAACCACTGCTCTATCCGTCCTTCCCCTTGAGAGGGAAAACGCTCTACAGCATGGCTTCTCAAACTTAAAAAAGCGCTTTCACCTTCTGCTCGTACCGGGCCTGTTTGGTTCTGGGCCTTTGCACTGGCAGAGCCAATGGGCTTCAACATTTGGGTTAAAACGCCTCAAACAGACCGATTGGGAAAATCCAGAGCCCGCCTCGTGGGACATGAGCCTGTCAACGGCAATCAACACCCGCGACCGCGCCGACAAGCCCATATTACTGATCGGCCATAGTCTTGGCGCTGTGCTCTGCGCCCGCTGGATGAGCAAACACACGAACACTCAAACCCAAGTGGCAGGGGCATTCCTTGTGGCACCAGCAGACGTAGAGCAAGCACAGACACCAGACAGCTTCCGTGTCCGCGCATTTGCTCCTTTGCCATCGACCACGACAGCACTACCCACCACCCTCATCGCCAGCGAAAACGATCCTTGGCTGAGCCTTCCCCGCGCCAAATATTTGTCACAGCGCTGGGGGCAGAACTACGCACCGTCGGAAAGCGCGGACATATTGGTTCAAACGAACCGCTTGGCCTGTGGGAGGAAGGGGCGCAGCTATTATTTTCGTTTGCAGAACAATGCTGAACTTGGCTGCAAAAACTATCAGCCTTCCTTAGATTGTTTTAAAAAGCGTTCGAAAGCTGCAAGCGTCTCTTCCCCAACGAAGTGCTCAATACCTTCAGCATCAATCGTTGCGTTCTGCGGACTGACCCCGAGAGCTTTCAGAAAATTTTCCACAATTTCGTGGCGGTGCTTCACATCCTGAGCCAGTTTTTGCCCCAACTCTGTTAGAAATATTCCTCGGTACGGCTTGCGTGCGACAAAACCTTCTGTAGTCAAGCGCGCCAACATTTTGGCTACTGTCGGTTGCGCCACACCCAATCGGGCAGCCAAATCAACTTGCCGCGCCTCTTGGCCTTCGGCATGCAAGTCGGCGATTAACTCAACATAATCCTCGACCAGTACATTCCGACGCGCCATGCGATTAGCCAAAAAACCAGCAGATTGCTCAAGAAAATCATTATACGGTTTTCGGCTCATTTTACTCTCAGCATACATTATTCCAATAAGAATAATGTATGCACAAAAGTTTTGTCCATATGGCCTCTTGATGGGCGTTTGAATTATAGCATATGGTATATTTCATATCACTTGCTTAAAAAGCATTTGTCCCTTTGTGCATCAACAATATAGCAAAAGCTATATATTAATGTGGAGGCTATTGAGTTGTTTTTCCCGCGCTGTGCCGTCACTCCAGCATATGCTTGTCTCATGGGAGTGATCCTTTTTACCCCGCAAGCCCGCGCCTCAACCGACACGCACCAAGACACACCCAAAACGGGACACCACAAAATTTCACGAGATCAAACACCACGCCCACCAAAAGCGGCAGAGCATATCACCGTCCTGAGCCACCTTAATCAGGAGCGTGCACGTCTTTCACCAAGTCTTGGCGCCGTTTCCTACACAATAGGCCCTCAGCAAATACAAACGACACCACAGGGCCAAAATGCGTCTTTCAACCAAATTATGGTACGCATGCCGGGCGTAGTGCTGGACAGCTACGGAGAAGTACACGTCCGGGGTGAGCATGGCGGGCTAACCTATAGCGTGAACGGCGTCCTTTTGCCCGAAGGGTTAAATGGCTTCGGCCAAGAGCTGGACACGCGAATTATTCAATCGGTCAGCCTGCTGACGGGCACTCTTCCAGCACAATTTGGCTTTAGAACCGCTGGCATCGTTGATGTTACGACCAAAACTGGTGATACGCTGAAGAATAACCAGTTATCCCTTTATGGAGGCAGTTATAATACATTTAATCCATCCATTCAGCTTGGCGGTCATAAAAATAAATTCGAATATTTCACGACGTTTTCTTACAACACCAACAATATCGGCATCGAAAATCCAACAGATTCTTTTCGCCCGATCCACGACGTAACCAAACAGAAAAAAACCTTTGCTTATCTTTCTTGGAGCATAGACGATGCTAGCCGCATCTCTCTCCTTACCAGCGCGTCTTATGCAAATTTTGAACTCCCAAACACAGAAGGCTTGCCCCCTCTCTATCACCTCACCGGCGTGGATTGGAACAGCCCGAGCATTCAGTCCAAACTGCTTAATGACCAACAGAGCGAACAAAATTATTACGCCGTTTTATCGTACCAGCGCAGCACAGATAAACTCAACATACAGCTTTCACCGTATTTCCGTTATGGCCGTATCGGCTACACACCGGACCCAGTCCGCGATCTCGTTTTTCAAGGTGTCGCCCAAAAAGAGGTCAATGACTTCACAACGGGCGGTACAGAACTTGATCTCTCATACGACATCGCCCCGCACCACACGCTCCGCGCTGGATTGATAGGACATTACACCTACGAACGCTTGGATACGGATACGCAAGCCTTTCCTACTGACAGTTCAGGCGAACAAATATCCGACACACCCGTAAGAATTATCGACAATACCAGCAACTGGTCCGTCGAAGCAGGCGCTTACGTACAAGATGAATGGCGAATAAACCGTAAGCTCACCTTCAATTACGGCCTGCGTTATGACCGCTTCGCAGCATCCTTTGGCAAACAAGGCCAACTTAGTCCTCGCGCCAACCTTGTTTGGAAACCAGCCCGTTCAACAACATTGCATTTAGGCTACGCGCGCTATTTCGCACCACCTACACCACAATATATTTATTCCTCGACATTGGCGCGCTTTGAAAACACAACCAACGCAGCAGCCAACAGTATCAACACCCCAACCCGGGTCGAAACGTCGCACTACATTGATGCTGGCATCGTTCAAAAAATCGGCGATACTGTCCAAATAACAGCGGATGCCTACAGCAAATGGGCACATGACCTGACGGATCTCGGGCAATTCGGACGTGCCGTCATTTTAGCACCATTCAGCTACCGCAAAGGCCGCGTCTATGGCGCGGAATTTGGCAGCACTTGGCACAAAGGTTCTTGGTCTCTTTTCGCTAATTTTGCCTACGTCAAAACTTCAGCGAAGGACATTAACTCCGCTGAGTATCAATTTGACCAAGAGGACCTCCAGTACATCGCCAACCACAGCATACAGCTTGACCACCAAGGAAAATACACATCCAGCGCAGGCATATCCTACACAACGCACCATCACCTTGCTTACGCCGATATGCTTTACGGTAATGGCCTGCGCAGGGGATTTGCCAATTTAGAAAAACAACCAGCATACGCTGTTTTCAACGCAGGTTATCAATACAGCTTTACGCAACTACCAATCGTACACGCCATAAAAACGCGCATAGACATCATAAATCTTTTCGATCACCGCTACCAAATACGGGATGGGAGTGGCGTAGGTATCTACCAAGCGCAATACGGTCAAAGGCGCGGCCTGTTTTTCTCAGCCGTTACCGATTTTTAAACCACAGCCCAAGGGAAGCATCCTCAATACAATATCAGAATGCTTCCTACCTTCCGCCTAATGGCTGCTTTGTGCTGTCCAGCGATTGAGCAAAAGCGAGTTCGTAATGACGGATACAGAACTCAGCGCCATAGCACTCGCTGCCAAAACAGGGTTTAAAATTCCGAATGCCGCGAGAGGTATGCCAAGTATGTTGTAAACAAATGCAAAAAACAGATTTTGTTTTATTTTACTGAGTGTAGCGCGCGACAAGAGCATCGCATCCACAACAGAACTCAACGTGTTGCGCATCAGAATAATACCTGCCGTTTCGGCTGCCACAGCAGTTCCTGCCCCCAATGCAAAACCAACATCCGCCACAGCAAGCGCAGGCGCATCATTTACGCCATCTCCAACCATGCCAACACGGGTACCATCCGCTTGATACGATGCCAGCAATTTAGCTTTATCGTCCGGCAGCAAGCCCGCATGCACTTCGTTTAAGGCCAAAGCCTCCCCGATGACGCCTGCAACACGGGCATTGTCACCCGTTAACATCGAAATCTGAACGCCATGTGACTTGAGCTCTGCCACCGCCGCATGCGCTTCCGGGCGCAGAGTATCTGCAAGGGCGATAGCACCCAGAACCCTCCCCGCCGAGGCTACCCAGACAACCGTTCTACCTTTGCTTTCCTCAACCTCAATGTTGAAGCCAGACGTTATGCGGTCAGGCTCATACCCCTCCTTTTGCAGGAAAGTGAGCGTGCCAAGAGCAGCTTTTTCTCCATTTAGCGTGCCGAGAACGCCGCATCCTGGAACGGCTTTAAAGTCCGCTAATTTATCGTGCACAATACCAGATGCAGCATGCACAATAGCACGCCCCAACGGATGCTCAGACGACTGCTCCAAAGACGCCGCAACACTTAAAAGCTGATCCCGAGATACACCCGCCACAGGGTGCACCGCCACGACATCAGGATACCCAAGCGTCAAAGTCCCGGTCTTATCAAAAACGATCCGCTTTAACCGGCCCGCCTGTTCTAAAGCTTCCGCAGAGCGGAAAATAATTCCTTTATGTGCCCCCCTCGCGGTGCCAACCATAATAGCCGCAGGCGTTGCCAAGCCCAGCGCGCACGGACACGCAATGACCAGAACGGAAACAGCAGAAATCAGGCCTGTCACCCAGCTCTGCGTAACGGCCCAACGCAGCACAAAGGTCAGCAAAGCAACCCCGAGAACGGACGGGACAAATACAGCAGACACACGGTCCGCCACCCGCTGAACAGGTGCACGAGAACCCTGAGCCTGCTCCACCATTCGCACGATACGCGCCAATGATGTATCCGCACCAACCCCAACCGCACGTACACGCAATGCACCATGCACGTTTAATGTGCCGGCCTTCACCTCGGCACCACTTTCTTTCAATACCGGTACACTTTCACCGGTCAGCATGGCTTCATCTACCTCTGAGCGACCCTCCAGGACGATACCATCTACGGCTACATGCTCTCCGGGACGGACCAAAAACACATCTCCGACGGCTATATCTGCGACAGCGCCATCAACGATCTGTCCATCACGCTCTACATGTGCGGTCTGCGGCTGAAGCTTCAGCAAACTTTCCAAACCGGCCGAGCTCTTTTGCTTGGCACGGAACTCCAATAATTTTCCGAAAGATATCAGCAGTAAAATCATACCGCTGGCTTCGAAATAAACCGGGGTAGGCAGGCGCAACACCACCACAGCCACGCTATAGAAAAACGCAACACCAGAGCCCAGCGCGACCAGAACGTCCATATTAGGTGCACCAGCTCGCAATGCTTGGTAAGCCCGCTTAAAAAGCGGAGCAGCAGGACCAACAACAAGAAGCGCACTAACGCCCTGCACCATAACAGGCACAGGCATTTTCCCTGTAAGCATCATACCCAGCATTGAGACAAGCAATGGCAATGCGAGAACAACCATTACCGCAAAGCGAATGCTCTCCTTGCGCCATTCTTCGCGGCGCTGCACGCCGGACTGGTCCTCCCCTGTCGCGAAGGTTGAAGCTTTAAACCCAGCCTTTGCTATCGCTTCTCTCAGCTCTACCGGAGATGACAAACCGGGCGTAAAGCGAATATGCACACGCTCGGCGGCAAAGTTCACCACCGCCTCAACACCCTCACGACGATTCAGAACTTTTTCAATACGCGTCGCACATGCTGCACAACTCATCCCGCTCAGGGCAAAGTCAACACTGTCCTGCGCCACATCGAAGCCCGCTTTGCGCACCGCCGCGATCGCATCTGCCGCCTTAGCGGGTTCCTCAAGCGTAATCGTCGCACGCTGAGCCGCGAAGTTTACATGCGCATCCACCCCTTCAAGCCGGTTCAACAAGCGCTCAATCCGCGAAGCACAGGCAACACAACTCATGCCCGTAATTGGCACCGTTACAGCGTGCCCGTATGGCTTCGCGGCTTCCGACATCCGACACTCTCCACTTCCATTCATACCGAAACATCGATACGATGGGTTGTATTCGCAAGGCGAGTCATCATTTTACGCTCCATGAGAAGGGTCTACGGCAAGCCTATGCTCCGCCACGTCGACACAAATGGATGGGTCAAACCACTCCTCTGCCTGCTTCAGGCCGTGTTGATGCTGCTTGCCGTCTCATCACCCGCTCACGCCGCCATGCGCACTCATCTAGCGCAGCCAATGACAGGCATGGCCCACAGCATGCCCTCTATGCAGGACTGCTGCTCCTCACGCATGCTGCACAGCCCTGAGCAGCACCAAAATGCTCAACATGCAGGTGAGCCGCACACACCTTCTACCGGGCATTGCTCCAGTTGCACCCACGTTGCCTGCGATAGTTCGACAGCGGTTCTCCCGCTGCCCGCTCTATCAACGGCGCTGTTTGGTGCATTTCGTCAAAACCTGCCACGCAGCCATGCCGTGCCCACTGGCAGCATGGCTCGCCCGGATCTACCCCCACCCCGCCTGACAACCGTTTGAGAAAACCGGCCGCCATACGGCGCGCCTCACGCACTCTCTTCTACGGTTTGTGAAGCATGAAACATTCACTTAAGACGCCGCCAACCCGGCGCAGCTTTTTAGCGTCAGTGGGAGCCGCCACGGGCCTCCTTGGCCTGTCCCCCCGCAACATTTTTGCTCAAACACCCCCTGTCCAGACAGGGCAGATACCAACAGGTACACAAAGCGACTGGCACCTGAACGTCACGCGGCAAAGCATCACCATTGATGGCAAAACGCTGAATGCTCCAACGGTTAACAGTACCGTTCCCGGTCCAGTCCTTCGCATGAAAGAAGGCGAGAATATTTCGATATCTGTCACGAACCACCTGACAGAAGAAACATCAATTCATTGGCATGGATTGCGCGTCCCAGCACATATGGATGGCGTACCGGGGCTTAGTTTTCACGGCATTGCCCCCGGAGAGACGTTCACCTACCGCTTTCCGCTCAAACAAAGCGGTACTTATTGGTACCACAGCCACTCTAACATGCAGGAAGCGCAAGGCCTTGTCGGCGCGTTAATCATCGACCCTGCCACACCCGACCCCCTTTCCTGTGAGCGGGACTATGTCGTTGTACTCGGCGAGTGGACTGATGTTTCACCCGCCGAAATCGTCAGCAACCTTAAAATGCAGGACGATTATTACAATTTTCGGCAGCGCACGACTGCTTCACTGCCAGCACAATCCCAACATGATGGGGGAGCCATACCAGCACTCAAAAGCCGCCTGATGTGGTCCGGCATGAACATGTCCGCGACCGATATTTCAGACGTATCTGGCGTTATTTACACGTACACCCTCAACGGAATAGCGCCGCACACCGGCTGGGAAGGCATCTTCCAAGCGGGGGAACGCATACGCCTACGCTTCATCAACAGCGCAACCATGACCTTGTTTGATGTCCGCATTCCGGGCCTCGAAATGATGGTCGTTGCCGCAGATGGTAACCCGGTCGAACCCGTCCCGGTGGATGAGTTTCGTATTGGCGTTGCTGAAACATACGACATCATCGTCCAACCGCACGAGAACCGGGCATATACCCTCTTCGCCCAAAGCGAAGATAGAACAGGCTACGCTTTAGGCACCCTTACACCCCACACAGGCATACGCGCGCCAATCCCCGCCATGGACTCCCGGCCTGTACGCACCATGGCTGATATGGGTATGGACATGGACGGCATGGATATGAGCGACATGGCCTCTATGCCCGGTATGGACATGACAACACACCACACCCCCATGCCACCGCACCATCATATGGCTGGTATGAAGATGGACAAAATGGACATGTCCTCCATGCCCGGCATGGACATGAAAAGCATGCATCATGGGCACCACATGCACATGATGCCGGGTATGCATATGGATGGTATGGGCAATATGCCCATGCACTCAATGGATATGGGCCACATGTCCATGTCGTCTGATTCCAAGATGCAAAATGCAAAGTCAGACACACCTCCACCACGCCTAGAAATTGATGATCCCGGCCCGCCCCCCATCAACGTCGAAAATCAAAATATCGCGGCACATCCCATTGATCGCCTGAATGACCCCGGGGACGGCCTCGCACAAAACGGGCGCCGTGTTCTTACCTACAAGCATCTACGCGCACTCACCCCCGCCCCTGACCAGCGCCCAGCCTCGCGCGAAATCATTTTGCACCTCACAGGCAACATGCAGCGCTACATCTGGGGCTTTAACGGGCGTAAATTTTCGGAATCAGGCCCTATCCGCCTGCAACGCAACGAACGCATCCGTTTCACGCTCATCAACGACACAATGATGGAACACCCCATTCACTTACATGGCTTTTGGAGTGAACTTGAAAATGGGCAAGGCGCTTTCAACCCACGCAAGCACACAATCATCTCGCAACCCGGCTCCAAACTAAGCTTTCTCATGACCGCAGATGAACCAGGCTTATGGGCCTTTCATTGCCACCTGCTTTACCACATGGACCTCGGCATGTTCCGAACTGTGAGCGTTGCATAATGACCAATCCTACACTCCCCATTATGCTCGCCCTCGGGTTGCTTGGCGCATTTACCCTGACCCAAACGGCACATGCCCAGATTATTACCGTGCATCAGGCCGCAGACGCCCCAAACGCATCCTCTCCTACATCTATGCCGGGGATGAGCCCGGTCATGATGGACCAGAGCACATGGCTGCACGGTATTTTCAACCAATTAGAGGGTCGCTACTCCCCGCAAGCTACCGATTTTCGCTGGGATGGCGAGATGTGGTTCGGCTCAGACTACGACCGTCTTTGGATCCGCTCAGAAGGCACTGTAGCAAATGGCCGAATGGATGACGGCCAACACGATATACTCTACAGCCATGCCATCTCGACGTATTGGAACCTCCAAGGCGGCACGCGCCTTGACCTTGACAGCGGGCCGACACGCGCATGGGCCGCCTTTGGTGTGCAGGGCCTCGCACTTTATCAATTTGAACTCAGCGCAATGGGCTATGTCGGAGGTAATGGCGGCGCCGCCACACGCATAGAAGGCACATACGACTTCCTGCTGACCAACCGCCTAATTCTACAACCCAATGTCGAGCTCAACGCCTACACACGAGCAGACCCTTCACGGGGTGTAGGCTCTGGGTTATCCGAAATCGATACCGGCCTACGCTTGCGCTACGAGCACTGGCGTAAACTCGCACCATACGTTGCCGTGACGTACAATACAGCCCTTGGGCAAGCACGACATTTTCCCGACAACCGGGAGGCCAATCGCACAGCTTTGCGTTTCGCCTTTGGTCTGCGCAGTTGGTTCTAAACTCTCAACACAAATACGGCCCAGACTGGCTCTCAAATATAACAAGAGAGCCAGTCGTAAATGATTTTCTATGTAAATAATTAATAATAGTATTATTAATTATATTCTTTCCTGCCTTAATATTATACACACAGGCATGAAATATATAAAATAATTACGATTTACTTCACTCAAAAAACCATCTCTTGCGCAAAATTATAATTTCCAAACAAACATTAAAAACCCCATATTTTTGATCTGTAAATGCAATTTATTCGCATTTTTTTCCTTTTCGATCCAGCTCCAGACGCCTATCTAGAAAAGCAATTCTAGACCTGCAACAAGGGGCCTGAGACAACCGTGCAAACGCTCGCTACACTGCCCAAAGACCATGAAGCCATTATTGCGGATGTGACATCCGTTACGAACACAGACGTCATTGCTTTGCGCCTTGGCGAACTTGGCTTCGTTCCCGGTGAGCGTGTAGAAGTCATCGCCACAGGCCCATTCGGGCATGAGCCTATTGCCGTTCGCCTTGGGACGTCGCGCTTTGCGCTCCGCCATAGCGAGGCTGCACGTATTCACCTGCAGGACCCTAAATAACCCCCTATGTCGATTAGCCAACCTCGTCACATCGCGCTTGCTGGCAACCCCAATTGCGGCAAAACATCACTGTTCAATCAGTTGACAGGTAGCCGTCAAAAAGTCGGCAACTACGCTGGTGTGACGGTGGAACGAAAGGTCGGCTTCTTTAACACACCTCGCAACACGCCCATACGCGTGCTCGATCTACCCGGCGCATATAGTCTCTCATCAACAAGTCCTGATGAAGATATCACGCGCGATATCTGCCTTGGCCGCCACCCGGCGGAGCAACAGCCCGACTTGCTCATCGGCGTCATTGCCGCATCCAACCTGCGGCTTCATCTGCGCTTTCTGCTCGAACTCAAGCAAATTGGCCGACCCGTTATTGTTGCGCTCAACATGATGGACGAAGCCGAAAAGGCCGGCCTGACTATCGATGTGGAAGGGCTTTCGGCAGCGCTTGATATGCCTGTTATCCCTATTGTCAGCCTACACAAACAAGGGATCGCGCCTCTCCTTGCACAGCTCGACGCCGAAATTACCCCGCCAAGCCCCTTGCCGGAAAATACCAATTTCCACGTCGAAGTCCGGCGCCTGATAGAAGAATTTGTTAAGCAGCCAGCCACCCCCAGAGAACGCCTTACCGACCAGCTTGATCGATGGACGCTGCATCCGGTCTTTGGCCCACTCATCCTCCTCGGCATTTTGTTCATTATGTTCCAAACCGTCTTTGCATGGGCTCAACCCATCATGGACGCCCTTGGAAACGGCCTGAACGCCCTAGGTGCTTGGTTACTTGCCCCTCTACCTGACGGAATGCTGCACAGCCTTTTGGCAGATGGCGTCGTTGCAGGCGCAGGAACTGTCGTCGTTTTCCTGCCGCAAATTCTCATCCTCTTCCTGTGGATTATTACCCTTGAAGAGTCCGGCTATCTTCCACGCGCAGCCTTCCTGCTTGACCGCGTCATGGCCATGGCCGGCCTAAGCGGCCGCTCTTTTATTCCGCTTCTCTCCAGTTTTGCATGCGCCATACCGGGCATTATGGCTGCCCGTACCATCCAAAACCCGCGCGACCGCTTGGTGACGATCCTGATCGCACCGCTCATGACATGTTCAGCGCGTTTACCGGTTTATACCCTGCTTATAGGGGCCTTTGTGCCGCGCCATACGGTATTAGGGTTTATGAACCTCCAAGGCCTTGTACTCTTTGGCCTTTACGCAGCAGCTATCATCAGTGGCATTATCGCCGCACGCATCATGACGCACGGCGTCGCATCGCAAGAGCACCCCTTATTGCTGGAGCTCCCGCCTTATCGCCGTCCGCTTCTGCGCAGCGTTGCATTGGGGCTATGGCAGCGCGCTGTGATGTTTCTTTCCCGCGTTGGCACAATTATCGTCTCGCTCAACGTGCTGCTCTGGGGGCTTTCCAGCTTCCCTCTCCCGCCCGCACATGCCGCAGGCGCTGCAATTGACTACAGCATAGCAGGCCGCATTGGGCACTTGATGCAGCCCATTTTCGCCCCCCTAGGGTTTAACTGGCAAATTTGTGTCGCACTCATTCCCGGCTTGGCCGCACGTGAAGTCGCGATCAGCTCCCTCGCTACCGTGTATGCTATTGGCACCACCGACGATGATGCGGGCGATAAACTTTTACCTATTCTTTCCAGCCAATGGTCAATGGCCACGGCTTTTGCACTGCTCGCTTGGTATGTTTACGCACCACAATGCATCTCGACATTAGCCGTCATGCGCCGCGAAACACGCTCTCTTAAGGTCGTGCTCGGAGCCGCTGCTTATTTATTTGGGCTAGCCTATTTGGCTGCGTTTCTCACGCACTATATAACCCTGAAGACGCTGTAAATCCGCGCTAAGGACATTGCGTAATGATTGAGACACTCATCGCGACCCTGCTCGTACTCGCTGCCGCTCTATATTGGGCGATGCGCCTGTTCCCGGGCATTCGCAAACCCTTATACGCAGCGATTGGCCGCAATACCCAGCCCAGCACCGCACCACAAACCCGCTCAGGCTCATGCGGTGGATGCACAGGATGCGGCGGAAAAAGCGGCGGCTGCCACTAGCTGCACGGCCTTCACAAACACCGCGTCCAACTCTGCATTGCTTACCTATAAAAAACGCAGCGGCTCTTACACCGCTGCGCAAAATGCGACATGATTACACGAAACGCTTAATGCGCCACGCCACCTAGAGCGGACCAAGCATATGTCCAGCTCAAAGCCTGTGTCTGGGCAATCTCAGTCTGGCTTGCGCCAAAACCGTGCCCGCCCGCAACTTGCTCCCAGTAATAATACGGCAGGTTCAGCTCGCTCATACGCCACGCAAAACGCCGCGCATGTACCGGGCCAACACGGTCGTCCTTTGTCGTAGTTTCAATAAACGGCACGGGATATTGCGTCCCAGCCTTCAAGTTTTGCAATGGGGAAATCTTACGCAAAAAGTCCCGCTGCTCAGGAATGGATACAGTACCATATTCCCCAACCCATGATGCACCAGCCGACATGTGCTCGTAGTTCATCATGTCCAGCAGAGGCACTTCAATATCCACCGCTTTCCAGAAATCCGGGTGCTGGGTAAATTCAACGCCCATCAGCAAGCCGCCGTTGGAACCACCACGGATAGCAAGATGCTGCGAAGAGGTGATGTGGCGCGCAGCCAAGTCATGCGCAACGGCCGCGAAATCGTCATAGATATGCTGGCGGCGCGTCTTCAGCCCTGCTTCATGCCATGCCGGGCCAAACTCACCACCACCACGAATGTTTGCCAGCACGTAAACACCGCCATGGCTCAACCAATTCACGCCAATCCCCGCTGAGTAAGACGGAAAGAGCGGCACCTCAAAGCCACCATACGCATAAAGCAGCGTAGGATTAGCGTCGTTATGTGGCATGTCCTTTGCGTGTACGACAAAGTAAGGAATATCCGTTCCATCTGTCGAACGCGCTTGGAACTGATCCACAGTCATCGCGGAAGCATCGAATTGTGCTGGTAAAGTATGAACTTCCCGCACCGTCGCCGCATCGGTATCGATCGACCACACTGTGGGGGGCGTTAAGAAGCCCTCTGATTCCGCATAAGCAAGCGGGCTGGCATGGTCTGCACTGATAAGATTGACCGAGAGGTTCTTGGGCAGCGGTAGCTGTGAGCGGTTAAACGTATCTCCCGATGGCGTAAAGACGTGCAACTCGCCCCGCACGTTGTCATAGAGAGAGACCAGAATGTGGCCATGACTTACCACCGCCGCTTCAATCACTTGCTTAGACTGCGGCTGTACCAACATCTGAGGCATGCGGCGGCGGTCTAGATCCACCAACACCACTGACCCCGCCTGAAAGTTTGGACCGTGAGTATCCCAGTCTTGGTCCAGACGAACAACCAGCTTGTGCCCCAAAAGTCCTGTTACGTCTGCTCTTTCTGGCAAATCCAGCGGAATGATACGTCCCTTTTCGTATTGATAAAAACGAGACGAAAACGCATCAATTCCTTCGCGGATCAACGCAACCTGATTGCCCTTTCCGTCATGCAACACGAAGGGATCAACCGACACATCCGTTTGCTTCCCTGTGAAAACAGTCGTCGCGCTGGAGAGCTTTTTGCCCCGCTTCAAGATTTTCACAATATAGGGATAGGAAGACTTCGTTACGTCTTTCTCGGTCCAAGGGTAACTAACTAGCAAGGTATCACGGTCAAGCCAGTCTGCCGCCATTTTGGCATGCGGCAGAGTGAAGCCATTTGGCACAAACTTGCCGGTAGACAAATCAAACTCCCGTTGTGTTACGGCGTCCTCACCACCATCGGACAAAGCCAACAAGCAACGGCTCTGCTGCAAATCCAAGCATGAAAGACCGTGGTAGACCCAGTTTTTTTGCTCCGACGCCGCCAAAGCATCCAAATCAAGGACGGTCGTCCAATTCGGAGCTTCCGATGCATAATCCGCCTGTGTCGTACGACGTAAAATACCCCGTTGATGACTGGCATCGCGCCAGAAATTATAAATCATACCATCAATCTGCTCTGGCATAGCCAAGCGATCATGAGTTTGAAGCAGCTTTAGTGAAGCATCGTAAAACGACTTGAATAAGGGTTTTTGGCCTAGTGTATTCAACGTCTTCTGGTTCTGCGCGCGCACCCAGTCCATTGCTTGCGCACCATCAATTTGGTCCAGCCATGCTGGCGCCGCTGCATGCTCTACATCTGTTGCGGCTTTGGATGGAGCTGTTTGCGCATAGCTTGCACCAGCATGAAGCACCGACACACTTGCCATTAAAAGGCCGAGACGTCGGATAGAGACAAAAGACATGAAAAACACTTCCTTATATACTCTGCTCACACAGCGTATTTCGCTGCCAGCTCAAGAGAGCTACCCGCATAATGAAAACAATATTTAGCTAATGCTAAACCGAAACCTCGCGAGAGGGAACAACCATCTTTCTCCATCGTTTTATTGTGTTGTACTCCAAAACACGCCCTGCATTGCCCCGACGACACATCTCCAAAAAACATTTCATTAGGGGATGAATTACCCGCCTGCCTGCGCTAGAGCGTGGGGAGCATACGTCTCACCACATGGGTCGCATGAGGGTTCCCTCTGGCCCGGCACGCCGGAAATGGATAGCACTATGACCTCACCCCTGACGGTCCCGGCTCTCGCTGAACCATTCGCCAATATGCTGCCCCATATGGGCCGCATGCCGGCCATGCCCTCCCGTACGAAAATCGATGCCATGCGGCACACCAGCGAATATGCATGCATCACTGAGCTTTTATCGCTGCTAACAATAACGGCTGAACAAGACGCAGCCATCAGCGCACAAGCAGAGCACCTCGCCACCATCCTCCACACCGCGCCGCGCAGTGCTATTGGTACGCTGCTTGAGGCCTTCCCCCCCGACAGCGCCCATGGACAGGCTTTGCTCGCACTCGCAGAGGCCTTTTTACGTATCCCAGACCACGCAACGCGCGAGGCATTGATTGATGCTCAGGTCCGCACATTGGACTGGGCCACCCCAACCTCCAAGACCAATGCCCCAACCCTCGTTTCAATGCTTACGAAGGGGCTATCTCTCGCCAGTCATTTACGCAAAGGCAGCGCATTTAGTCTACGCCGCCTGACACTGCAAACATCAGCCCCTCTCATTCGTCACGGGCTGGAAAAAACACTACGCGCAGCAGCCGAAGAAGTGGCACTTGGCACCACACCCAACGAAGCCCTGCGCGCCGCACAAAACACCCGTAAAAGAGGCTTCAGTCACACTTTCGACCTCTGCTGCCCCGCTGCGCTGAACACAGACCAAGCCCACTCAGCACTTCATCAGTTTGAAGCACTTTTGGAAGCCTGTAGCCGTCATTCCGGAATGACGGGCGGGCGCCCGGAGCGCCCTACGCTCACCCTGCGCCCAACTCTGTTCTGCCCTCATTTCTCAAGCCTGCGCCATGATCAAATCATGGAAGATTTTCTGCCAACGCTCACACGTCTGGCAGAGCGCACACGCCAGCTTGATTTGGGGCTGATCCTAACCGTCGAGCACAGCAAAGAAATCGACCTTTGCTTGGACCTCCTTACTGCACTCTGCGCTCAAAGAGAGCTTGAGGGCTGGGATGGCCTAGGCATGACAGTACAATCCCACGATCGGCGGGCTCTCGCCATCACACAACATCTGATCGCTCTTGGCCGTTCAACCGGGCGCCGCCTTATCGTGCGGCTGACGCGCGGCGCAGCATGGCGTGCCGAGCAAAACAGAGATGATACCCTTGCCCCGACGCCACTCTTCTCACGGAGTTGCCACACAGACCTGAGCTACCTTGCTTGCGCGCAGGCACTTCTCAATAACCTCGATAGCGCCTACCCGCATTTTGCAACGCACAACCCCCGACTTGTGGCACATATTCAAAACCTCGCACCGCAAGCCCGGCGCGGTGATTTTGAGTTCGAATGCCTGCACGGCCTTGCCCAACCTTTGGCGGAGGCTTTGCGCCCGCCCAAAAGCCCAAATGCACCTCCATGCCGGCTGCATGTCCCAATTGGTCCGGCAACAACCGTGCTGCCCGCGCTCGTCAAACAACTCAGAGAAAGTGACGGCCCTAGCCCACTTTTATCAAGCGCAAAGCACACGCAAGACGACGTGATAGAAACGCTCACAGCCAGCCCCATCAACGCGGCACATATTCTCCGAAGCAACACGCTTCACACTGCGCACGTACCAGAAACAACCGATCCCACAGCCCTTCCGCCACTCTTTGAGCTCGACCTCTCAGACCCAGCCGACCAACGCGCACTGCATGAAGCGCTCACATCGGGCACTCCCGCAGCTTTGCCGTTCATTCATCCCTTAACCGCTGCAATGACGCAGGAACCACCGCCGCAACATTACGGCCGGCGCATCTGCAACCCTGCTGCACGGCAAGATGCAATCGGAGATGTGCTGGAAACAGATGCTCAAACACTCCTCCAAGCCTTAGAGACTGCGGATTCATATTTGACGGAATGGCGGCTTCAACCTTCCGCACATCGCGCAACCCTTTTACGAGATGCCGCTCAGGCCATTGAAAATCACTACGTCCCGCTGCTTGGCTTCATTATCCGCGAGACCGGCAAAACCTTTTTGTCCGCCCTCAGCGAACTACGCGACGGTGTGACGGCCCTCTATCAAGCTGCTCAAGAGGCCGAAAACAGTAGCCTGACAGCAGCCCCACTTGGCCTGATCGCCTGTATCAGCCCCTGGAGCAGCCCATTCGCAGCTTTCATGCGGCAAATTGCCTTTGCACTGGCTGCTGGTAACATCGTTCTCGCGAAGCCCGCCGCCCAAACACCTTTCACTGCGCATACAGCCATCCAGCACCTCCACGCTGCCGGAATTCCTGCAGAAGCACTGCATTTCCTCCCCGGCAACGAACTCGTCAGCGAAGAGCTGGTCAGTGACCCGCGTATCGATGGCGTACTTTTTACCGGCTCCACATCTGCCAGTAAAAATATCTCCCGTCTTATCGGAGATCGCACCGGACGAACGGACGCCCCCGTCACGCTCATTGCCCGTAGCGGTGGGCAAAACACTCTCTTGGCTGATAGCTCCGCTCAACCAGGGCAAATCGTACACGATGTTATCCGCCTCGCCTTCGCGGATAATGGCCAAAATTGCGGTGCTTTACGCATACTTCTGCTTCAGGAAGATAATGCAGATAAGGTCATCTCTTTGCTTCAAGGCGCTTTAAGCACCTTAAATCTTGGAGACCCTGCGCGCCTATCAACCGATCTCGGCCCAATGATCAACGCCGAAACACGCACAGAAACCTTGGCTTACATCGACCAAATGCGCCGTGCCGGGCGCAAAGTCTGGGCTGCCCCATTAAAAGAGCCTGACCGCAATGCAGGCCACCACCCCGGTAGCTATCTCCCTCCGACACTCATTGAGATCGGACGCGTCGCTGACATACCGCGCGAGGTCTTTGGTCCCGTCTTACACATACGGCGTTTCAATAAAAACGAACTGGAAGGTGTGATAGATGCAGTCAATGCCTCTGGCTACGCCCTGAGTTTCGGGGTGCACTCACGTGTTCCTGCAACAATTCATAAAGTGCTGAAACGGGCGCAGGCAGGTAACCTCAGCGTTAATACTTTGACTTCCGGCATCAGTGTGCATGCCCCTCCTTTTGGAGGGTACGGTCTGTCAGGTTGTGGCGCAAAACTAGGAGGTCCGTTGGCACTGCGTCAGTTACAAGCCAATGTACCTCCCCTTAACTTCCCGCATTTCTCACCCGCGAATATGCTGCCGGGCCAGATTGCACGAAGCGCCGCCAATCTCGTCTCTTTCCTTGAAAGCCGAGATGCTGTCTCCGCACGGGCGATCCGCCAAGACATAGCTCATTGCCTTGTCGGGAGTACTCTTACCCTGCCCGCCGCTATCGGTGAGACACGTACATTAGCATTCACACCCGCAGGCACCATCTTATGCGCAGGTGAAAGCTGGCCCGCTCTCCTCAGAGCTGTGGGTATTACACTTGGCACAGGCAATACGGCGCTTGTTCTCGCTCCCAAAAGCGCAATTGAATGGATGAATCGCCTGCCGCAAAGCCTGTCTGACCGTATCCAAAGCGTAAATCCCGGCGCACTCCCCGAATGCGATGCCATGATTTTTGAACGTGGCACACCTATGGCTAAGGACGCCGCCGCGACGCTCACTGCCCGCGAGGGACGGATTGTTCCACTTTACCCCCTAGACAAAGTGCGCCCCGAGTGGCTTCTGCACGAGCGCGTTACCTGCGTAAACGAAGAGGCCCTCTCGGGCGCTCCGACCGTCATGGCCTTGATGTAGCATCCCTCGCAACCTCACGCGCCATAACCGCCACGCTTCACTCCAAGCCTACCACGAGCCTTCATGATCAGCTTATTCGACCTTTTTAAAATCGGGATCGGGCCCTCCTCATCCCACACGGTCGGCCCCATGCGCGCCGCACGCAGGTTCACCGCGCATTTGCCGGAAGGCCAACCCATTGAACGCATTCAGGTTACGCTTTACGGCTCGCTGGCTTGGACAGCAAAAGGCCATGCAACAGACACAGCCATCATGCTCGGGCTTTACGGCGAAAGCCCTGAAACCATAAACCCTGACGACGCGCCGGCCATTCTCGAACAGCTCTCCACACAAAAACAGCTTTCTCTGAACGGACAATTAGTCGCGTTTGATCCCGAAAATGACATTATTCTCGACACCGTTACGACGCCACCCGTTCACCCAAACACGCTACAATTCACCGCTTTGTCGGAGAGCGGCGCCATAATAGTACAATCCCGTTTCTGCTCCGTGGGTGGCGGGTTCATCGTTCCGGAAGACCACACCGAAGGCGCATCCTACGCCCTGCCCGATATGCCTTTGGACTTCACAAGCGGCGTAGAATTGCTCGAGCGTACGGAGCGCAATACACTCTCTATCGCTGATGTTGTAATGATTAATGAAGAGGCATTACGACCAAAACACGAAATCAACGCCTATCTAGACCGCATCATCGACGTCATGATGGCGTGCATCGACCGAGGCCTAGTCCAAACAGGCATCCTGCCGGGGCGGCTTAAAGTAAAACGCCGTGCGGCGGCCCTGCACGCCCGCTTGCAGGCAACCTCCCTACACAACCAAAAACCCGCCCATGAAGTTATGGATTGGGTCAGCCTTTACGCCATTGCCGTCAACGAGGAAAATGCTGCGGGTAGTCGCGTCGTCACCGCCCCGACAAACGGAGCCGCTGGCGTTATTCCCGCCGTGTTACGCTACTTCCGGGACCATTGCCCACAAGCTTCACAGCAAGGCATGCGCGACTTTTTACTCACAGCCGCCGCTATTGGCGGCTTATTCAAACTTAATGCGTCCATCTCAGGTGCTGAAGTTGGGTGCCAAGGGGAAGTCGGAGTAGCCTCTTCCATGGCGGCAGCAGGCCTTGCAGCCGCACTTGGTGCAAACCCGCAACAGGTTGAGAACGCTGCCGAAATAGGAATGGAACATCACCTCGGCATGACCTGTGACCCCATAGCCGGGCTGGTTCAAATTCCCTGCATCGAGCGCAACGCCTTCGGCGCTGTAAAAGCAATCAATGCCGCCTCACTCGCCATGCACGGCGATGGCGCCCACCACGTTTCCCTTGATCATGTCATCCGCACTATGGCTGAAACGGGACGTGACATGAACCACCGTTACAAAGAAACCTCGCTCGGCGGACTGGCTGTCAACGTCCCCGAATGCTGAGCGCTATGCACAAGAGCCTCGCTTTTAAAGCGAGGCCCTGCCGAATTATGGCTCTAATTCGGCCTCAACTTGGACAGTAGCGGATACGACCTGCTCTTCACGACTTGATTCTGGCGGTGCCATAGGCGCGCTACTAGCGCGCATAACTGCCATCATCGGTCGCACTGCGCCCTCAAAATTGGCGTTAATACGCACATCATTCAAACGGACTAACTTCAGGCCCAGCGCTTTTGCGTTTTCTTCCGCCTGTGGGCGGACCTTTGCCAAAGCCTCAAGGCGAGCCTTTTGCAACAATGCTTCTCGCGTGTTCGGATCCAAAGACCAATCCGTCCCGTCCAGCATCAGACCCTGCCCTTGCAGGTTACCAGCCAGATCCAACACTTTGGCAGCATCCTCACCGCTCAGTGTAATATCTTGCCGCGCAACCCAGCGCGTACGGCCATGCTCTGGCGTCATGTCGTCAATCGTATAACTGCCAGCTCTGGCATCCACACCAGCTTGACCGGACACCGCTTTCATAGCCGCAGAAATGCTTGCATTCAGCGCTTTTTGCGCCCCGATTGGCGAAGTATTTTCCGCACGGGCATAAAGATGTGCCGTCAATAACGTGGCGGGAGCGCGCACGTTATTCGTCACCGAAAAATTGAGCTTTGTCATAACATGCTCCTGTGCCGCACCATCTTGCGTTGCAGCCTGTACATCACGTGGCAAGCCACAGAGCAGACCCGCTGCACACACCGCACCAAGGGCAAAACGAAAATATGTCATGAATGACCCTGACTATGTTCTAAAAGGACAAGGGCACGACGTAACCGTTCAATTCCGGCACGAAGATGGCCATTTTGGCACAATTTTACGCCATGGGCGCGTAGCCTGCGCGCGTCCTCCATGTCTCCGACGGGGACACCGTGCGGTTCAGCGATTATTGAGTCCACATTTGTCTCAAGCTGCGTGCAGTATTCAGGGCTATCCGTCGTAACCGAAATAACTCCGTCCGCATGGTGCACATTGCCCTGCATGAAGCGCTTCATAGAATGGCCGTCAACTTGCACAATACTAATCGGCACAGCCACTTGCGCCATTGCGCGGGGACTGAAAACCAATAACTCCGCAAGAGCGCACAAAACGAGAAACGGCCTCATGGATTTATAACCCCAGACACCCGCACAGATCCCAATAGGGAAAATAGTAAAATCCCCCAACGATGAGCAAAAGACGTTAAGCCTTTAAACCCCACAGGGACATGGCCAATACATGAAGCTTCCGTCATGCGGCACTCTCAGGAATATCATTGGCGTTCACCCGGTCTATACAAGGGATATAAAGCGCGACACTCAGTCCGGGTTTCTGGTCTTCCAAAATCATACGGCCATGATGCAGCGCTACAACAGCCTGCACCAGCGACAAACCCAAACCCGAGCCCGGCGTATGCCGTGCTGCCTCTGCACGGAAAAAGCGCTCCGATGCCCGCTCCATATCCTGCGGGCTCATACCCGGCCCGCGATCAATGACCGAAACACAAATATCATCGCCCACTCTTTTGGCATGCAGAGACACAGCCGTTCCTGAAGGCGCAAATTTAATGGCGTTGTCCAACAGGTTCGCAACAGCCTGCTGCAACAAGTGCGGATCACCAAACACGTCTGGCAATTCACCGCACTGCAACTCACCGCACTGCAACTCGAGGCGCAAAGAGGCATCTTCTGCGCTCGCCTCGTACAACTCAGCCAGCCCCTCTAATAAAGGGCACAGCGCTAATTGCGTGAATGCAGCCCGGCGCGCTCCTGCCTCAATCTGGGCAATACGCAGCAATGCCTCAAAAATAGACGTCACATGGTCCAGATCCACCACGGCACGGTCTACGGCCGAGCGTAAATCCTGCTCGGTCGTCGCGGTCAAGCTAGCTTCCTCCAAGCGTGCTCTCGCCCGGGTAATAGGCGTTCTTAAATCATGTGCGATGGAGTTCGACACTTGCCGGACCCCATCCATCAAACGATCAATACGCTCCAACATTTCGTTAACTGTCTGACTGATCGGGTCGGTTTCGTTGCCTGTTAGGGGAATACGGCGGCTCAAATCACCCCGCGCAACAGCTGCCGTGGTGCGCGCAATCGTGCGGACAACCTGCCGGAAAATTCCCCGCATTACCAATGCGCCACCTGCGGCAAGCAGCGACACCATTAGCCACGCCCAAATCAATGTATCTGTCAGGACATGGCGCACCAACTCACGGCCACGAATATCGCGCCCGACAATCAGCCCACACCCTCCCGGTAAAACATAGGCATGCATTTTCGCATGCGTACGAAAACCATCGCGCTGGATAGGAAGCTCATAATAGCGCTCTGTCCCCGCTACCGCCGCAGGCCAACCCGGTAAATTCCCCGCATAGCGCCGCCCGGCAGGCCCTACTAAAAGGTAAAGCGCGTCATCCTCTACGTTTTGGTCCAAACGGTCCTGAATAGCCGTGACCAAAGCAGGCAAACCACCGCGCTGCACACGCTGTTCCAAGTCGTGAGCGTCGACCTGCACAGCCGCTTCTACCTGCCGGTCGATCTGGCCAGTCGTGTTCCACCAGATGAACGAGAGAAAAACCCCGGCGGACAAAATGAAGACGGACCCATAGGCCAGCGCAAAATTTAACCCCGCTGAACGTACTGGCCAGCGGGGCTTCATCTTCTTGAAAAAATGCCGCATTCGTAACGCTGCTTTCACCTCTTTAATCAGCGCGTAAAATATAACCCGCATTACGGATTGTATGGATTAGAGCATGGGTAAAAGGCTTATCGACCTTTTGGCGCAGGCGAGAGACATGAACGTCAATAACGTTTGTCTGCGGGTCGAAGTGATAATCCCACACTTTCTCAAGCAGCATCGTACGCGTCACAACCTGACCAGCATGGCGCACCAGAAATTCCAGTAGTCGGAACTCACGCGGTTGAAGATCAATTTTCTCTCCACCGCGCTTCACGGTCCGCGCCAGAAGGTCCATTTCCAAATCTGCAACAGATAAACGCGTCTGAGGTATCACTTCCGAGCGCCCGCGCCGGCCCAATGCCTCGACCCGCGCCATAAGCTCTGAAAATGCAAAAGGCTTGGTGACGTAATCATCCCCACCGGCCTTCAGGCCAGCCACGCGGTCATCCACATCCGCAAGCGCCGACAATAACAGCACCGGGGTTGCGTTGTTCTGCCCTCTTAACGTTTCAAGGATGCGCAGCCCGTCTATTCCGCCGGGCAACATACGATCCAAAATGACAACGTCGTAGCTTTCACTGACAGCAAGGAACAAACCATCCTTACCATTATCCGCCTCATCGACGACATGACCAGCTTCACGCAGCCCCTTTAATACAAAGGCGCGGACAGTTACATCATCCTCGACCAGCAGGATCCGCATACCGCTCTCTCTTCCATTCATCTTAAAAGCCGCTAACGCCTTACCATAACGCCTCGGACGGCTAGATCAATCATCCGCCTCAGCAGGGCGTGCACCAATATGCACAACCAAAGTCAGGTCACCATGCCCTCTGCGTACCATAAAGGTTAAATCCGTCCCCGGCCGTGCTGCCGCAATACTTCTGAGCAGCATACGCGCACTGGTTACTGACGTCCCATCAACTTGCCGCACGATGTCCCCACCCCGCAAACCACTCTTCTGTGCTGGCCCGCCGGGGTCCACCGTGGCGATACCCACATTTGTATCGCTGTCATCCAGCGTGATGCCCAGCCAGCCGTGCTCCGCCCGACCAGTTTTTTCGATCTCGGCAACAATTGGAGCAACAATCTCTGACGGAATACCAAAGCCAATCCCCACTGAGCCCCCTGCGGGGGTGACAATGGCTGCGTTCATGGCAACGACCTGCCCGCGCATATTAAACGCTGGCCCGCCAGAATTTCCAGGATTGATCGGCGCATCAAGCTGAATGAAATCGTCCAGCGACCCAATACCAAGGTCACGCCCAACAGCCGACACAATCCCAGCCGTTACAGAGGACCCGAAGCCGAAAGGATTACCTGCGACGAGAATCCAGTCTCCGATATCTGTCTGCCGGGAATCACCCCACGTCACGTAAGGCAATGGCTCCGAACTATCGACCTTGATAACTGCAATATCGGAAAGAGGGTCTGCACCAAGCAAATGGGCGGGCAGTTCCAGCCCGTTTGATAACGAAACAACCACACGCCCGTTATCACCTATAACATGGCGATTAGTGACGATAATGCCTGTTGGATCCACGATAAAACCAGACCCGGCCCCCACCATATCCTCCGAAGCACGCTTCATGCGGTCATGATAACGCTTTTCCAGCGGTGTGCCGCGGATCTGAGGAGGCGTATGGTCATGCCCATCTGATACAGACTGGGACGTAGCAATGTTCACCACTGCGGGAATGACCTGACGCACTAATGGCGCAAAACTGAGAGGCCCATATTTAACCAGAAGCGGCGGCAAAGCAGGCGCAGCCTCCGGCACGGCTGACTGTATGGGAATGCCCTTCGCATCCGTGCTTTCACCCGCAATTGGGCGCTCGGTAAGCAATCTGCCGCTTACACCCATGCCTGACTGTCTCTCAGCAGAGGTGCCATTTTCTGATTTGATATACGTAGCACGCGCCGACTGGCCCGACAGCGCGGCGTATCCACCAAAAACAAAGATCCCCGCCGCAGTTACGATAGCGGCTGTTGCCCCTCCAACGAAGGCAGAAAGAACAACGCGATTCACAACAGATCAGACGGCTGGTTTTTCATACCTCAACCGTAACACACAGTTTTCCAATTTCACAAAAAACGTTTCCAACGCACTCGCAAAAAAGACAAATTTATGGAGAAGTGGCGCTTATCTGCACCACTTCTCCATAAACAGAATGCTTTCTCAGGCCACTTGCGCCATCGCACCCTGCTCTTCCAAATATGGACCAGCACCGGCGAGCGTGATTTCCAAGATACGTGCCTCGCCCGCCTGCATTTCAGGCAATACGACTTGGGCCGCACCGTTCGTCCAGCGGATTTCAGGATGCTCGCAATCATGCCAGCCCTGTTTTACCTCTTTCTGGCGATAATCTGTCAGCGCATACTTTCCGCTCGTTGTGTGCAGAACCATCTCGGACACGGCAACGCCAAGCTTACGACGATCATCACAATATGGTCCGACATAATCGCAAGGGCGTGCCACACGCGACATCAACTCAACAGAAACTGCATCGCTGGGCAGGCGGAAAAAGAATTTCTGGCCGACACGACGCAGAATATCCAGCATCTCGCCGTTATGAGTACGGAGCGCCATGGCCGGGTCCAGCGTTGTGCTGGGTGCGGCAACCTGCGCAAGACCCAAATTATCAGCCTGCTTTTCTAAGGAGCGGTAGAGCGGTTCGACAACTTCCATGGAGCATGTCAAAGGCAAGGCCGCATCTTCCGCCCAGCTTTTCACAGAAGCACCACCAATCATCACCACATGCCCGCACTGTTCAAAGCGATGGCGGTTTCCCGTGTCCAAGTAGCTTTCCGTCAAAGTTCCATTGGCCATGATGACCGAGTGGTTTTCAGTCTCGATATGGTAATATGTGTAGGATGTGATGTTCCGGTCATAAAAAATAGAACGCCCATTTACGAGCATTCTTACAGGAACAAAACCGCCATTCATGGCCATACAATGTTCAGACGTGACAAGCAGATCCGCAAAAGGAACGCCTTCTCCCAACGCATTTTTCAAAATACGGACGGGATAGCCTGCTTCATCATCTGGCAAAGACGCATCAACCTTGGCATGGCGCTGACCAGCCCACCGTATTGCAGCACACGCCCCGCTGCGATCATCATACGTCAGAATTTGATCGCCGATTACGATGTCTTCAATATTTTTCAGGCCATCGGCAAGTTGGATCTTAGCCCCTGCCAAGAAGCAGGTACGAACATACGTATTACCGTCTGCGTAGAATATTTTTAGCGGGTTTCGGTCACTGTTGGTCGTGTAATAACGGCCGCTCGCTAAGGACACACCATTGGCAAGTTGCGCAACATACCGCGCAATTTGCGAAGAGCCACCATATAACGTGACTTCGACGACATTATTCTTAAAGTTTTCAATCGTGTATGATGTAATCGGCCGGACCGTGTTTTGCAGTTCGATCGTAGAGTTAGCCGGATTGTAGTTAAGGATCGTTGACCGATGTAAATCGATCAAATCTCTCCCTCCATTGATGATGAGCGTACCACCACCATTACCGAATTTAACAACCGTATTGCTCAGAGCAGAGAAAAATCCGCTTTCCGTCCGGAAAGATCCACCATTCGTAATGTTAACCGTCAAACGCGATACAAAATCAACGAAGCCGCTATAACCAACATTACCACCGACGACATTGATTACAGTCTCTGTACCAATATCCATCCCCAAATGAATATCGGTCTGCCCACCAATGTAAAACGTTCCGCCACCCGTCAATAGGTTGATCGAACCCACTGAACCGGGAAGAGTAACATAAACACTTCCGGCACCGCCCAAATCATTGATACTGTCGCGCCCTGAAAGAACACCATTTACAGCACCATTAAAAAGTGTACGACCGTCTTTTTCTGTAATTTTTACTTTATAAGTATCAGAAAAAAAACCTCTCTCCCTGCTAACAGCAAACAAAGATCCATTACTTGTATAGTAATTACCTACACTCATTTTAAATATCCCTTAAATACATTCAAATTATTTATTTTATTAAGCAAGATTCTTAAATATTAAATAAATAACAGGAAGGTATGTTAAAAAACAAACATAACCCCTCTATCATCAATAATTTCGTTAGGTGTCAATGCAATAGATTGTCACATAATTTATGAATTATGAGATCATTATTTTAATTTAACGATATTTACTAAAAAATAATAATAATAATGCACTAAATTACCAAACAATAAATATTATTCATCTTGTTAATGTTCTTTTAACGGGTCTTCTGGCCACGAATGCTTTGGGTAACGCCCCCTCATATCCCGCCTCATATCGGCCCAAGCCCCGCCCCAAAAACCAGCCAAATCGCCTGTAATTGCTTGCGTTCGGCCTGCGGGGGACAGTAATGCGCATTGCAATTTGATACGACCGCCCAACAAAACCGGTAGCGCCGCCGTTCCGTAAAATGCCTGCGCCCTTGCGGAAACAGTCGGATTCGGAACCGTGTAGTCAATGTCGTATGTACTGGATTTCAACACTAGGCGTGGTGGCAAAACCTGATCCAACCACTGCACCGCATGATAAGGTATCAGCGCCCTCAAGATGGAAAGAACATCAATCTCCTTCACTTGAGATAACCTGTCCATTCCTGCCAAATAAGGCTCCAACCACCCTAAATCAGCATGCAACGCGTCATCAGACAGGTCCGGTAAGTTCTCAATACCGCTTTCTTGAGCATACGCGCTTGCTAAGGCCACCCGGGCCTGCAATTGCCGTACAGCGTCTGACCATTTTAAAACCCGCATCGGGTCTTCGGCAACCTGCCTCAATAGTAACTGCTGCATCTCATCAGGCGTGACCTCGGTACTCCGATCCTGCAACACCAAAGCACCAAGACGCAAACGACGGCGTGCAATGACTTTTCCCGAAACGCCATCCAAACTCGTCTCAACCTGCTCGACCGCCCGGTCCAAAAGCGACTGCGGAAGATCCAACGCATCGAGAGGGGCAGCCAGCGTTATTTCTGTAGCCGTACGTGTATGAAATGCCGCTGCCGCTAGAAGTTTTTCTTTTGCTAAATCATCCGATACTGACAGGCGAGCACTCCCCCCTCCTGCCAAACGAAAACGCCCCAAAGCGCCCGCAGCCTGCGCCACACGGTCCGGAAAACCTGCCGCGATTAGAGCGCCCGCATGATGGCCATTCGGGGCGGCGCGCTCATCGCGTTCACCGAGACGGCGCAGAAAGCGCCGTGCTGACTCACGAATCAAACGAACGCCAAAACCAAGTCCTCGCTCCCCATTTGCCGGATCTAAAAGCGCTAGCCGTGCCCGGATGTCTACACCTGCCTGACGTGCACCGGATGGCAAAGGACTATTGGGGCGAGGTCTTAATGGGTCGCGCTCTTCGAGCAGCGCCGCCAGATATGCCGCCGTTACACGTTCTTCATGGTTCCGAGCAGCGCACAAGATAGCTGCCAAACGCGGATGCGTTCCCAAGGCAGCCATCCGTGTCCCAAGTGCAGTGATGCAGCCTGACACGTCAACGGCACCTAAATCACGCAACAAAGCCATAGCTGATGCCAAAACGCCCGCCGGCGGAGCGTTCAACAAAGGTAAAGCCTCAACTGGTGTACCCATTGCCTCGTGCCACGCAGCACCCACCAAGGCAAAATCCGTTAAATCTGCCACTAAAATTTCGGGCGTATCTTGTGGCCGCAAGCCCCGCTGTGTGGCTTCTGACCACAAACGTATAACAACGCCCGGGGCCTGCCGCCCGGCACGACCAGCTCTTTGAGTGGCCGTAGCCCGGGAAATACGGAGCGTCTCTAAACGAGACAGGCCTGTATTGGGGTCAAGGCGCGGAGCCCGCCTTACACCCCCATCAATGACAATACGAACCCCTGCGACTGTTACCGATGTCTCGGCAATGGACGTTGCCAAAACCACCCGTCGTTGGGAAGATGGCGCCAAAGCCAGATCCTGCTCAGCGGTCTCTTGCTCGCCATGTAAGGGGAATACGTTAACCCCTTCGAGTAAGGCCTGAGTTTTGCGTATCTCCGCAACGCCCGGCAGAAAAGCAAGAATATCTCCCTCTTCCTCAGACAAAGCGCGCTTTACTGCCAATGCGCACGCTTCTGGCAGTTCGCGAAAATGCGTCAAATCGCGCGTGTGATGTATTTCTATAGGGTGCTGTCGTCCCTCGCTTTCGACCAACTCTGCCGAAAGGAGATCCGTAAAAGCGCGGCCATCGGGCGTTGCGGACATAGCCACAAGCCGCAATTCAGGGCGCATATTGCGCTGAATATCCAAGCAAAAACCAAGAGCGGCGTCCAAATCCAAAGAGCGCTCATGCACTTCGTCGAACAGTACCGCACCGACCCCCTCAAGCAGAGGGTCCCCCAAAAGGCGGCGTAACAACAAGCCTTCCGTTACGACTTCAATCCGCGTCTGGCTCGACACGACGGTTTCCGTACGGGTACGGAAACCAACGATCCCCCCAACTTTCTCATTCAGAGACGATGCCATGCGATATGCAGCATTACGCACCGCAACGCGACGCGGCTCAACCAGAAGGATTTTCTGGCCCGACAGCCACGCAGCTTCACTTAAAACGAGCGGTGTTACAGTCGTTTTTCCGGCCCCGGGCGGGGCAACAAGAACAACGTTTTTGCCCTCCTCCAGCAAAGCTGTAAGCGCAGGAAGAGCCTCTGAGATTGGAAGGTCAGGGTAAAACGACACGCAAAATTACGTTATTTGAGAGCAAAACCCAAGCGGTTCAGCACAGAGCGCATCACATGCCGCCCGCCCAGACCCTGCTTGGTTTCAACGCGATCAGACGCTGTGACAGACCAAAGACGTGACGGTAAACCCTGCTCCTGCTGGTAGTCATTCGCACGTTTATCATAGGCTGCAACCGCGTCAGCATCGTGCGCATCGTAACGCTCACGGTGCACAACTGCATCTTGCCCTAATCTGGGCTTGAAGCCATTTTGGTGTGCGGGATCCGGCAGGCCGACGCACATGCCAACCACCGCCACACTGCGCGGCGGTAAACCTAAAAGCGCCGCCACTTCTTCAGGGTGATTCCGCAGGCCACCAATATAGACTGTGCCAAGGCCCATCGACTCATACGCAACAACAGCGTTTTGCGCTGCAATACCCGTATCGAGCGTAGACATCAAAAAAGCTTCTTCGTAATCCAAAGCTTCCGCGGTTAGGCCGCGTGCCTGCGCTATGCGCTCCAAACGCGACAAGTCTACAACCCAAACCAGAAAAACAGGAGCCACAGCAATGTGCTTTTGACCGCCTGACAATTCCGCCAGTTTGGCGCGTGTCTCGGCACCTTCGACGGCCACTACTGACCATGTCTGCAAGTTGCTAGACGTTGCGGCGGACGATGCAGCAGCAATACCCATTTCCAGAGCCCCCTCTGGCAATGGGTCTGGAAGATAGTTTCGTACCGAATGATGAGACATCAGAGCACGCAAAACGGCGTTGTCGGGCAAAGCTACCGGCGGTTCTTGCCGGTAACGCGTCTGCCAAAGCGCTTTTACATCAGCTACCATTTCACGCACTCCAAACTCTAGATGATCAATCGTCGTAGGAGATGAGAGAATTGACCGGGACGTCCAACTTGTCACGTCCTTTTAAAGCCGTCAGTTCGATCAGAACGCTTGCCCCTACAACTTCCGCGCCCGCTTTACGCAGCAGCTCAACAGACGCTGCCAGCGTACCGCCCGTTGCCAACAAATCGTCCAACACGACCACACGTTGGCCTGGGATGATTGCATCTTTTTGGATATGGAGTTCGTCCTCGCCGTATTCGAGGCCATATTTCAGCGAGATTGTCTCACCCGGCAGTTTGCCCGGCTTACGCAGCATCGTAAAACCAGTGCCTAAGCGCTGAGCAATCGGCGCAGCAGTCAAAAAGCCACGGCTTTCAATTCCCGCCAAAAGGTCCGGCTTCCATGTACCAATCAAACGCGCGAGGCGGCCTGTAGCCACCTGCCATGCTTCAGCAGACCGGATAAGCGTTGAAATATCGTAAAAAAGAATACCAGGCTTCGGGAAATCCGGAATTTCACGAATGTATTTTTTCAAATCAAGCGGAGCTGGCTCTTGGAACGACATGGACGGACCTTTCTTTTTTCGGCCGCAGACCACCCTAAACATCGCCCAAGCGATATCTCAAGCGACCGCCCACGGGCCTCGTTTTGGAAAATCGGCTTACTGCTCTAGGGGACGCGCCCCGTGAACTCAAGTGCGAAGTGGCACTTAAGGAGAAATCATCCCCTGCGCACGGCCAATCGCATCCAATAAAGCTGCTTTGCGGAAAGGCTTCGGCAAACAGATGACGCCCTCCGCTTCCTCTGCCAACTCTTCATAATCCCCGGACATAACAACCGTCGCCAATGCTGGATTTTGCCCTCTCAGATTTCGCGCCAGTTCTTCACCCGTCTCACCGCCACCTAAATTCCGGTCTGCGACGATAAGAGAAATGACCTCCCCCTGCTCAAGAACTTCGGTGAAACGCAAGCGGGCCTCTTCAGCAGACCCAGCCTGCAGCACCGTCCATCCTTCGCGTTGCAAAATGGTATTGACCACAAATGCGATGGACGGGTCGTCCTCCACAAGGCACGCAAACCGAGTTCTACTCATCTTTTAAGACCTTGTTGCAGCGCTACGACTCTTAGCCGCCAGAATGACTGCCAAAGCATACGCACCAAGCAAAAACAACGAAAGTGACACCGCAACCCTATGCGCGCACAATCCAAACAGCGCCGACGCTAACGCACCAAAAACATACTGGATTGTGCCCGCCAGCGCCGCCGCAGAACCCGCCTGCCCTTCCTGTGCGGAGAGCGCAGACGCCATCGCATTTGGTCCGGCAATACCCGTAGGTGCCAAACTCAGGAACACGGCAATAATCATTGGCACCAACAACACTTCGGGATACGCGCCGGCACTGCCATTATATTCGGCCAGAAGACCAATCCCGAGAGAGGCAACACTGCCGATTAATGCGCAAACCAACGCCCATAGCATCAGGCTGGCACCGTTAACCCGCCCCACCAACACGCCATTAATAGCCGAAGCCCCGATAGACCCGACAGCAAAGACACCAAACAACATACCGTAATGCGCCGGATTCATACCGAACCGTCCCTCAAACAGCTCCGGTGCCGCGCTTAAATAGGTGAATGCCACAATACCTATGCAGCCCCAGATGAGAGCAGGCCCCGTAAAACTGGGGGAACGTAAAATGGCTCTATACCGCAAAAGCAGCAATGTAGGCCGTAAATCCCCCGCAACGACGGGGACAAAGTTTCTGGAAAACACAGAGCAACCAATATCGTACAGATCGCACCAAAAACGACCGTTGCCCAAAAAATAGCCCGCCAATCCACATAATGCAGCGCAATCCCGCCCAGCATTGGTGCCAGAATAGGTACAGCCCCCTGAATAACCGTCAGGCGTGACATTAACTTCGATGAGGCATCCCCCACCGTCAAATCACGAATGCACGCATTGGGTACAACCAACCCCGCTGACGCCATGATAGCGGCAAAAATTCGCCATACACACATCACCGTCATATCCGTGGAGAGTGCGCAGCCTATCTCACCAACAGTATAGCCTGCCATCCCCACTAAAAGGGGGAGTTTGCGCCCAAAACGGTCCGATAGAGGCCCCATGCTAATTTGGCCAATGGCAAGACCCAAAACCCATGCTGCCATGGTCAAACTGCCCGAACCGACAGCACCATGCAGATCACGCTCCATTTGCGGGACGGCAGGTAAGTAAATATCCGTCGAAACAGGGCCAACCGCTGTCAAAGCACCCAGCAATAAAGGAAGCCAAGCAGGAATTCTGTCGCCCCGCTCCAGCCTTTTGACGCGGCCAGCCATAGAGTTCTCCCCCGGTTTTACATTATGACAAACAAAACGGTACGCTGTTATCGCCCTCTAGGTTGCACCCGAACGGCCATATTTTGCCTAACGGTCAGCCTTATTTGCTGCATCGCCGTAGCGGAGCAAAAGCACTCCAAGAATGCCAGACACAACAAACAGCGCTCCTGCAAGTAACAGCTGCGTCCAATGTCCAAGCTGCGTTCCGCCCCCGATTAGCGCAAAAACAACCGTCTGAGGCAACCCACCCAAACCCGTCGCAATGACAAACGGAACAACCGGAACGTCAAATAATCCAGACGCCAAAGAAACCAACACAGCAGAACCAACGGGCATTAAGCGCAGCATTAAAACAGCCCCAAAAGGCTGCCTCTGCAAAATTCGCACCACCGTCACGTAGCGCTGGTCCAGTTTGGTGCGTAGCCCCTGACGCGCTTTAGATGGCGCCAATACTCGGGCCCAGCCGTAAGCCAAAAGAGCGCCACACACATAGGCTATCGAGGCCAGAATAACCCCGTTCAAAACACCAAAAGCCAGTCCTGCTGCCGCGCACAATGCCTGACGGGGCAAGCCCAGCGCGCTGTATGGAACAGCTAATAATAAAAACCACAACGTCACGTGCGGGGTTTCACGCCAATGCGGGGCATCAGCGAGCAACCGATGCACAATCGGTAGTTTCTGCAAAAGTGCCACCGCCACCAAAACCGCCGCAATGCTGAGTGTCAAACGCAAGATAAACGCAACAGACAGCTTAGGCCGCTCTGACGGCACATCTGTGCAGAGTGACGTATACGCCTCTGGGAAGGGTGGTTTTGAATCCATTAGCGCTCAATACCAGCCCTCAGCAGGATGACCAACCCTGCTGCGCTGTTCACTTCCCCTTGACCGCCCCTTGAAAGCGCTTGATCTCAGCAAATATCGGCGCTGTAAAACGAACATGAAAGCCCTGAAAGGTGCGACTCCCATGACCAAATCACTCTACGCCACCATGACCGCCCTCCCCGGCCACCGCGACAAACTTGCTGCCCTTTTAACGGACCTCGCAACGCATGTCCGTGGTGAGCCCGGTTGTGAACGCTTCGTAGTCTACACACTTGCAGACAAACCCGATCTTTTCCACGTAGAAGAAACCTACCGCGACGAGGCCGCTTTCAAGGTCCATATGGGCACCGAGCACGGAAAAACATTCAACAACGCGATAAAAGACATTGTTGAAGGCGGTGGCTCGACCGTCGTTTTCCTAGACCACGTCGCCTGATCGTACCGTGGCAAGCGCGGGTTACAACAACCCGCGCGCTTTAATCATCGCATACGCAGCCACGCTGACCATGCATTTCACATCTCCCCGCGCGATCATTGCCTCGAACTCCGCCAACGGTAAGTCATGCGTTGTTATGTCTTGCTCTGTCTCTTCAAGGTCAGCCTCTCCACGCGTTAAGTTGCGTGCCAGATAAACCTGACCTTTCTGGTTCGAGTAGCCCGCCCCTTGATACATAGTCCCGGCATGTATCATTTCACCGGCACGCAACCCTGTCTCTTCGCGCAATTCCCCGAGAGCTAACTCACACGGATCAACGTTCTCTTTGGTTTCCCAGCACCCCATGGGCAATTCCCACATGCGCTCGCCTACGGGATAACGAAATTGCTGGATCAGGGTCACTCTGCCATCCGTGTGCAAAGGCAAAATCACTACGAACTCTGAGCGCTCTACAACGCCATACAAACCCTGCTTTCCGTTCGGATGAATAATTACGTCCTCACGGACCGCCGTCCACGGGTTTTTATAGGCAACACGGCTCGAAACAGTTTGAAAACCCGCTGCCTTACGGCCCTTTTCAATCGTTTTATCAACACTCACAGCGCACCATCCCTGACCAAAATCCTCAGCCACCATGCGCTGCTTCTGGCCCGACGTCCACATTGCCGCAGCCCTCAAAATCCTTCACAACAAGACCATGTCTTTTCGTCGCATTGTGCATATCGACATGGACGCTTTTTTTGCATCCGTCGAACAGCGCGATTTTCCCGACCTCCGAAACAAACCCATCGCGGTCGGACGTGCCGAAACACGAGGTGTTGTCGCGGCTGCCAGCTATGAAGCACGACGCTTTGGCGTACGATCAGCCATGCCTTCCATCACCGCAAAGCGCCTCTGCCCGGAGCTTATTTTTGTACCACCGCGCTTTGATGTGTACCGCGCCATCTCAGCGCATATCCACAGCATTTTTACACGCTACACGCCTGTAGTTCAGCCCTTGGCACTTGATGAAGCCGCCTTGGACCTCACAGATCACCTTGCGCCCTTTGGCTCCGCCACGCGCATTGCAGAGCATATTCGTGCAGCCATCAACGCCGAAACAGGCCTGACCGCATCTGCTGGTATTTCCTACAATCGCTTTTTAGCAAAGCTGGCATCAGACCAGCGCAAACCCAATGGCATTTTCGTCATCCGCCCTAAAGACGGACCACATTTTGTAGCGGCACTCCCCATCGACCGTTTTCACGGAATTGGCCCTTCAACAGCTAAACGCATGAATGCTCTGGGCATTACAAATGGTGCGGAGCTCCGAAAAGCCGAACTCCATACGCTCATGCAGAATTTTGGAAAGACAGCCCTTTTTTACCACAATATCGCGCGCGGCATCGACGAACGCCCCGTCAATCCAAACCGTATCCGCAAGTCCCTTGGAACCGAACAAACCTATCTGGAAGATTTGATCAACTTGGAAAGCTGCACAGAGGCCCTTGAATTTTTAGCCAGAAAGCTATGGCTTCAGGCCGAAAGCAGGAACATCCAAGCTCGGACACTCACGCTCAAAATAAAATACGCCAATTTCCAACAAATTACACGCGCTCGCACCCTCTCGGAACCTTTCTCTTCAGCCGAAATGTGCCTTGATGCCGCGCTATCTCAGTTAAATCCGCTTTTTCCTTTGAAAACAGGCATACGCCTTTTGGGCTTAACGCTCTCAGGCTTTGCGGATAGTTCTTCACCGCAGCTGAACCTCAATTTCTCTTAAAAATAAGCAATAAAATTCTCATTCTCTTCGCTCACTTTCTGCAAGACGCGCGTTAGGTGTGTGTGGGGACACCATGTTTCCCCGTCAGACAAAGAACAGCCAAGGGTTGAACGCCATGATGAAAACCTTCCGCCTTCCTGCTCTGCTATCCGCAGGCGCTCTTGTCGCAACAATGAGCCTTGCTGCATGCGATGGTGGCAGCGCCGCATCCGGACAAGCCGGAGGACTACACAACGCATTTTCTTCCGCTGGTTCAGCCGCGTATCAATCCGCTGGCAACTCGCTGACAGGAAGCTTAGGTAACCTCGGCAATGGCCTCAGCCTTCCTAACCTCTCCGGCAGCTCCACATCCAACCTCACGGGCGTGCTTAAGTACTGCGTGACCAATAACCTGGCTTCTGGCAGCGCCTCTTCCCTGCTCTCCACTGCCACACAACATGCCGGCATCAGCAATTCACCGTCTTACGCGGCAGGGCAGCAGGGAATCCTGCAAACCGTTACGAACCAGTCCAACACGCAACAACAGTTCTCTCTCTCTTCTCTCTCTGAGCCAATGCGCCAAAAAGCATGCTCACTTATCCAAAATCGCCTGCAAAACCTTTTATAAAACGACTTCTGACCCTACATCAGCGCTGCGCACCCTCGCGTGGCGCTGAACTCTTATCGGCCATTCTTTTATCAGTCATCGCTAACTCCGCCGTGACGTCAGCGCAAAACTGTCTTAAGGCACAGTGGTCACAAGCGCTTCCCCAATGGGAAGCCGTCCAAACTTTAAAAACAGGGGAACAGAATTATGACTGCGGAAGATACCCAGGTGGCTTCACCGACTAAACGGGTTCTTGCCGTTGTCCTGTTCAACCTGCTCGTTTACATCGTCATCGGCCTGCCAAATGCTGTCCTGACCATTTTTGTCCAGAACAGCCTCGGCTTCAGTACGACCATCGCAGGCTTGGCCTTCTCCCTACAATACCTAGCGACATTTGCAGCACGTCCTTCAGCCGGGCGCTTAGTCGATAGTAAGGGCCCCAAGCCAGTCGTTGCCATTGGGCTTGCAGCGTGCCTGATCTCAGGCCTGTGCATGCTTGCAGCAGGGTTGCTCGTGCACCTCTCAGCACTCTCCCTCGCTATTATTTTCCTAAGCCGCCTTTTCTTGGGGTGGGCCGAAAGCTGGGCTGCAACTGGTGTTATCGTTTGGAACATACGCCGCGTTGGAGCTAAAAATACTTCCGTTGCCATTTCTTGGAACGGCATCTGCTCCTATGGCGGAATTGCGCTTGGCGCCCCTGTAGGCGCGGCACTTGGCCATTTGGCAGCCCCATTCGGGGACTTAACAGTGTCGGTGCTCTCTCAGCACTGCTCCCCCTTATCGGCCTTATCTTAATTGCGTTCTACACCGGCGTAAAACCGATACCTGCAACAGAAAAACCCCTGCCCTTCAAATCCGCCCTCCGACTTGTACTGCCCCACGGTATGGCACTTGCCATGGGTGGCATCGGTTTCGGTGCAATCTCCTCCTTCTTGGCACTGTATTATGAAGTGAACCACTGGGAAGGCGCAGGCCACACGCTCACCGTTTTTGGTGTTGTCTTTGTTGTTATCCGCTTCGTTTTTGCATCTCAAATTGGACGTCGGGGCGGCGCAAATGTCGCTATCGTCTCCCTTGCAGTCGAGGCCCTGGGGCTAGCCCTTCTTGCGCTGGTCCATACACCCATTGCGTCTATTTTGGGCGCAGCATTGACCGGTGCCGGATTCTCACTGCTCTTCCCTGCCATGGGCGTCTTGGCTGTTAACCGGGCCGGACCAGAGAACCGCGGCGCAGCTTTGGGCGCGTACTCTATCTTTATTGACCTTGCGATCGCCTGCTCTGGTCTGCTGCTGGGTCAAATCATCGAATACACAAACTACACGGTCATGTTCCTCACAGCCGCCGCTTGCAGCCTCGTGGGTATAGTCATCAGCCGCAGTTTAGGGCAACGTCGTCGTTAACCTCTTAACAATACATGGTTAATGACCCGAATTATGACTATCCACTCCTGCGCCGTCTTCTGTGGCTCACGTTTTGGGAATGATCCAGCCTACGCTGAAAGCATGGCACAACTTGGCCACGGCTTGGCACAAGCGAAAATTACCCTCGTCTATGGCGGAGGCCATGTCGGACTAATGGGGGCCGTGGCCGATAGCGCCCTCAAAGCCGGTGGCCGCGTCATAGGTATAATTCCAACATTTCTGCACCAACGCGAAGTTATGCACCAAGGCGTAACAGAGCTCGAAATCACCCCAGACATGCACACACGCAAAGCGCGCATGTTTGAACTGTCAGACTGCTTCGCGATCCTACCCGGCGGATTTGGTACTTTCGATGAAATGATGGAAATCGTCACGTGGCGCCAACTTAATCTTCATTCGAAACCAATCATCGTTTTGAATGTTAAAGGCTGGGCTAATTCTCTCATCCAAACCCTGGATGACGCTGTGGCCCAAGGTTTTGTAGAGCCAGAAACGCGGGGCTTTATCCAAGTCTGTTCCGATGTTGATGCGTTCTTTGCGCTGGTTCCGAGCCTCTAAACTATTTCAAAACTTCACGGCTGATCCATGCAGATTAAACGCCTGCGCGTAATTTTCTGCATGGAATAAGCAATATTTTGAAATATGTGTTCATAATACACACCCTTACAGAAAAAAAAACGTTTCTCCTGAAAAAACGCTTTTTGAGCTTATTAGTCTCTTGTCGAAACAAAACTGTATCGATACGAATAATTAAAAATAAGTTCAAACATGACAAATATCACGGAGAGTATTGCCACGATGTTCCCTGTTCGGTCCCTGTGCCTCACCACGACAGCTCTACTCGCTATCTCAAGCTTTGCTTATGCAAAGCCTGTGCACACTGCACCTAAAGCAGCCGCAAAAGCTCCCGTTAAAACCTCGCACGCCCCGGTCAAAACCGCACAAGCTCCCGCCAAACCTCGTCCGCACGCCATCGATAATGGCGGGAACGAAGTCATGATTATTACGGGAACGCACGCAACAAACCGTCATGCGCGGGAAAGCACGAGCCCCATCACCGTCCTGAGCTCTGCAACATTACGCCGCTCGGGCCAGATGAACCTCGCTGATGCACTTACAAAAACTTACAGCTCGATTAACGTCGCAGCTAAAGGCACAGACACAGCATCGCTGACATCCTCCATTCAGATGCGTGGCCTGAACCCTAACGAGGTGCTTATCCTCATTGACGGCAAACGCCGCCATGCAACAGGCAACATCGTCCAGAACCCAGGCCCACAATTTGGCGCAACCCCTGTCGATCTGAACATGATCCCAGCCAATATGATTGATCATATTGAAGTACTGGAAGACGGTGCGGCCGCTATGTACGGCTCAGACGCTATCGCCGGCGTTGTGAACATCATCACCAAAAAGCAAGACCATGGTTTCAACATGTCCGCACAGACAGGCGCTAACGCCTATAACGGTGACGGTTGGCAGTACCAACTCAACGCCGATGGCGGTTTAAAAGTTGGAAGCGATGGTTACATCCACATTGGTGCGCAGCTCTACCATACCGACCACTTCTTCGCGAATACACAAGACCACCGCTTGCTGGGCTACTGGCCATCAGGCGCCAACACGAACGGCTACTATAACGGTGTCGTCGCAAACGCGATCAACGTACCGACAAACTCCAACAAAATTACAAGCACACCTGAAGAAACACGTGAAAATATCGGTGTAGACTTCGGGAAAACTATTTCAGAAAAAGTCGATTTTTACGGTCAGGTTACATACGCCCACCGTCACGCTGAAGCTATTCAGAACTACCGTATTCCCACCATTGCGCCAACGCTGTATCCGACAGGTTTCTCCCCTACTGAAACCATCGAAGAAAACGACTTTGCTGCAACTTTGGGTCTAAAGGGTCAGAATTTCTTCGGCTTTGACTGGGACCTCAGCACCGTTTATGGCGCTGATAGCGACATCATTGGTACAAAAAACACAGCTAATACCGGCATGTTGAGCAGCCGATGCAACAACGGAAACGTCGCAAACGTCTCGACACTCGGCTGTGGCTGGTCCCCAACAGACGTCAAGGCATTGGGCTACCGTAACGCACAGTGGACCAACAACCTCGACATTCGCCGTCACTTCAACATCATGGACAGACTGCCTGTCGTGTTGGCTTTTGGTGGCGAGCATCACCTCGACATGTACACAATCACGCCGGGTAACCCTGCTTCCTACGAAGTCGGTGGCACGCAAGGCTACGCTGGCCTTCGCCCACAAAGCTCAGGTGACTGGAGCCGTAACGTATGGGCGGGCTACGTCGATACCGACTTCCATCCGCTTAAGCAGTGGGACCTCGATTTCGCTGGTCGTTTCGAGCACTATACCGACTTCGGCAACACGCAGAACGGTAAAGTCTCCACACGCTACGACATCACACCACGCATCGCTGTCCGCGCTACAATCAGCACGGGCTTCCGCGCACCTACACTGGCAGAACAGCACTACAGCACTATGAGCGTCAGCCCGACATCAGCAAGCGGCCTATTGCCGGTTAGCTCTGCTGCTGCACGCCTTCTCGGTGCAAGCCCACTTAAGCCAGAGCGCGATGTCAGCAGCAGCGGCGGTATCGTCGTAGAGCCAATCAAAGGCTGGCACGTTGAAACTGACGTCTACCAAATCAATATGCGTGACCGTATCGCGCAAGGCGGCACAACCAAAGGCCAGGCTGCAGTCGATGCTATTCAGGCAATGGGCTACGCCCTTCCTGTGAACAGCATGGATATTTCTAACGTCTCTGCTTACTACTTTGCGAACGTCGCAAGCACACGCACACAGGGTCTGGACATTAAAACAGACTATCTGCTGCGCCTGCACAAATACGGCAATGTCTCGCTTTCAGCATCACTTGACCTCAACCGTACACGCCTGCATCACGCAGGTACGGACAGCAATGGCAACTCACTGCTGAACGCCCAGACCATTGGTTACCTGACAACAAGCTACCCGCGTAGCAAGCTGATCTTGAACGCCTACTACACCGTTGGTGCATGGGATGTGAACTTGCGCCAGACACGTTACGGCCAAACCACAAACATGATGACCTATCAGGACTGGACGCCCAGCTCTGCAACATGCCCAGGAAATGGCGCCCTGCGCTACTCCAATGTCTGCTTCGCACAGTTCAACAACACACCACGTTGGTTGACAGATCTTGAAGTTGGCTACCGTGCAGACGCACACTGGCACTTTGCCGTGGGTGCAAACAACATCTTCAACATCCGCCCTCGCAAACTGTCACCTGAGTTGAGCTCTTATGGCGCAACCATCTATGACAACGCGTCAGCGCAGGTTCCTATGAATGGCGGCTATTACTACGGCCGTATCAACGCAACCTTCTAAAATTACCAACACAAAAAACCCCCGTTTCCTTAGCGGAAACGGGGGTTTTTTTTATGAGATAAGCGCATTACGAAAAGGGCAAAGAGGTTATTAGGCGTATGTGCGCTCCAAAAGACGAGCAACCCGCTCTAATACAGCCTGCTCTTCTTCCCCAAAACGGGCCTTGATAGGGCTATCAATATCTAAAACACCAATAACAACATCGCCCGACATAAGCGGCACGACAATCTCTGATGCTGACGCAGCGTCGCACGCAATGTGCCCGGGAAAAAGATGAACATCCTCTACCCGTTGTGTTACGCGCTGCTCCGCCGCTGCACCACACACCCCACGCCCTAAAGGAATGCGTGTGCAGGCCATGCGCCCTTGGAACGGCCCCAAAACAAGCTCCTGCCCCACCAAGCGGTAAAAACCTGCCCAGTTTACTTGGGGCAACGCCTCATAAATCAACGCAGAAACATTCGCCATATTCGCGATAAAATCACTTTCTGACGCAATGACGGCTTCTACGGCATCCACTAAATCTTCTTGCGTAATACGCTGTGCAGGAGCGCTCATCTCATCCCCCTTAGAGCGTAACACGCTCAATATCAGCGCCACATGCGGCCAATTTACGGTCTACGCCTTCATAGCCACGGTCAAGGTGATGAATATCGCCCAACTGCGTTTCACCCTCTGCCGCCAGCCCTGCCAAAATGAGAGAAAAAGAGGCTCTCAAATCCGTTGCCATCACTGGCGCACCGGACAGCCGCTCCACACCACGAATAATCGCAGAGCGCCCTTGAGGCTTAATTTGCGCCCCCATACGGTTCAACTCTGGCACGTGCATAAAACGATTTTCAAAAATCGTTTCCGTAATTGTAGAAGCACCCTCAGCAACCGACAGCATGGCCATAAATTGAGCCTGCATGTCCGTCGGGAAGCCTGGATAAGGCTCAGTGACAATATCCACACCGCGTAAAATACCGGTACGCCTTACTCTCAGGCCACGTGCATCTTCCGTCACTTCTACGCCTGTTTCTTCGAGAGTCCTGATAACAGCTCCCAAATCATCAGCGCGCCCACCAACAAGGAGTAAGTCTCCCCCTGTGATACCGGCGGCGCATGCATAAGTGCCGCACTCGATACGGTCAGGCATGACAGCGTATTCAGCCCCATGAAGAGCCTTTACACCTTCAATAACCAGCGTCCCGGAGCCAGCGCCCGTGATCTGCGCGCCCATTGCGTTCAGGCAATTCACCAGATCCGTAATTTCAGGCTCACGCGCGGCATTAACAATTTCCGTGCGACCATCGGCTAAAGTCGCAGCCATGAGAAGATTTTCCGTCGCACCTACACTCGCGAATGGCAGAATAATCCGGCCACCCTTCAAGCCGTCAGGCGCGGAAGCGTTGATATAACCACCTTCCAGTTCGATTTTTGCGCCAAGAACCTCCAAGCCCTTTAAGTGCATATCGACCGGACGCGTCCCGATGGCACAGCCGCCCGGCAGCGAAACACGGGCTTCGCGGCGACGCGCCAAAAGCGGGCCAAGCACCAAAATAGATGCACGCATCTTGGAGACAATATCGTAAGGCGCCTCAACCGAGGTAATCTCACCACCGATTGAAAGAGTACGCAGCCCGCATTCCTCAACGGTGATGCCCAAACGACGCAGCAAATCGCACATTGTCCGAATATCGGCAATTTGCGGCACATTCGACAGCACTAGACGGTCCGGGCACAAAAGCCCTGCAACCATCAGTTTCAATCCAGAATTCTTAGCGCCGGCGATATCAATTTCGCCCTCAAGGCGCTTACCGCCACGAATAATAAAACGGTCCATGGTTCACGATCCTCGGGGAGCGAAAAATATTAAAGGCGGGGGGTCGTTACACCCGACTGGCGCATATACTTGCCCGCACGGTCAGCGTAACTCACTTCACACGGGCTAGCCCCTTGGAAGAATAAAAACTGGCAGATGCCCTCATTAGCATAAATCCGCGCTGGCAAAGGTGTGGTGTTGCTGATCTCAATCGTGACCTGCCCCTCCCATTCAGGCTCAAGAGGGGTGACATTTACGATAATACCGCAGCGGGCATAGGTTGATTTTCCTAAGCACACCACCAGTGTATCACGCGGGATTTTGAAATATTCCACCGTATGCGCCAAGGCAAAGCTATTCGGCGGAATAATGATATCACCACGTCGCGTTACGAAACTGTCTTGCGTGAACTTCTTGGGGTCAACGACCGCACTGTCCACATCCGTGAAAATACGGAACTCATCTGCCACCCGCGCATCATACCCGTAGGAAGAAAGCCCGTAGGAAATCACACCTTCGCGTTTCTGGGCTTCCACAAATGGCTCAATCATACCCCGTTCCGTCGCCATTTGGCGGATCCAAGTATCAGGCATGATAGGCATTGCGTTTATCCTTGCAGCAGGGGGGCTACCCCATGCTCTAGCGATACCGTGCGTAGCGTGCAATCCATGTAAGGCCCCTCTTTTACAAAGTAGAGGACGTCACAGGTACCTTTCCACCCCGGCGCGGCCGTAATTCACTGATTAAGACACCAGCCACAATCAACGCAGCACCTACCAGAGTGTTCACTCCTAAAATATCCCCGGCAATCCAGCCGACAAGACCACCCCAGACTGGCTCACCGGCATAAATGACCGTAGCACGAGCCGGGCTGACTGATTTTTGTGCCCAATTCATCACGAGCTGCACCAAAGCACTCAGTGAGGCAAGCGCAAACGCGCACCCAAACCATACCCACGAAAAGGTGGGTACAGGCTCCCCGACGATTGGGACCAACAGCAAGGCCACAAGACCACCAGCCCCCAACTGCATGACTGTTACCCGGCGGCTATCAACGCCCTGCGCAAACAAGCTGATGAACACAATTTCCAAAGCAATAGCCACTGCCGCGACTACCGTCACAGTGTCTCCATGGCTTAAAGACAGCGTTAGAGCCGCAGGGCCTGCCAAAAACACTAACCCGGCAAACGCGCAAGCAATGCCTATGAAATTCATGATATGGGGCTTTTTGCGCAGTATCACCCACTGCAACAGCGGCACTAAGGGGACGTAAAGTGCCGTCAAAAAAGCCGACCGACTGGACGTAATCGTCTCCAGCCCCATGCATTGCAGCGCATACCCCAGCGCTAGGGGAACACCAATGAATACACCCGCGACCATCTCCCGCCGCTGCATTTTCAAAACCGTTTTACCGCTCAGCAACGCTACCATCACGGCGGCCATGACAAAACGGACCCCGACGAAGAATAACGGCCCGCAATGCTGCATCGCCAGATGAAGCACCAAGAATGTTCCGCCCCATAAAAAGGTAACAAATGTCAGGGCTAATTCTTGCTTGGACAAAAAGCCTAGGCGCGGCTCCGTGCTCATTCTGGCCGTGTGCGTTGTTGCTGCTTGCGACGCATCAAATTTGCTCTGAGCGCTTTTGCTTCACGTAAGCGCCGCTCTTCCTGAGCTTGCTGCGCTCTCGTTGTCACATGCGTCTGCTCTTCTTCAGCGTGCGGTTGCTGTGTCGGTGCAGTCTTTCCGTCGTCGTTCAAAATTCCCCTCCCTCAAACGTCTGGCGCAAATCTGACCCTAGAATTTCATCATAAACACCCAAGGTCGCAGCTTGCATTTTTCGTACAGTGTAATCGCGCAAAACATGCGCACGGGCATTTTCGGCCAGATAGGCCAGTGTGTCCGCTTCCGTCGTCAATAGACGTTCCAGCTCATTGGCCAAAGCATCAGAATCATCGGGCGGAATGACAACTCCTGTCTCATCGGGGATAATCGTTTCCATCATTGCCCCCTGTGCGGTGCCAATAACGGGCTTACCCATTAATTGAGCCTCGACCACGGTCCGTCCAAATGGCTCTGGCCGAAGCGATGGCGCGACAACGACATCAGCCAATGCGTAGGCTGCAGTCATGTCAGCACAATTCCCGGCAAAACGAACCCAACTCCTCAACTCCAACGCTGAGACGCGCTTGCTCAGCCACATCGCAAAAGCCGGATCGGTTTCTGGACCGATAAACACACATACCCAACCAGAGGGTAAGAGCCTGCGCAGCTTTGCAAGAGCATCCACTAAAACGCCTTGCCCTTTCCACCGGGTCAAGCGTGCTGGCATAAGGATCACACGCGCGCCATGGGGCAAATCCCACGCCTCGGCCAGACGCTGAATACGCTCCCCAGTTACTGAAGCCGGGTCAAACCTGACGGGGTCAGCCCCTCTCGGAATCAAGCGGAGTTTTTCGGGGGTAACGCCATACTCTTTGGTCAAACGGTCCGCTATATAGCGCGAAATAGCGATAACCCGCGTACCCCGCACCAATGCCGAATTATAAAGCTTCTTACCCCACCACGTTGCGTGGTGCGTGCCATGCCATGTCGTAACCATTGGCACACCAACCCGGCGGCACGCCAACCACGCCGCCCAAGCCGGGACCCGTGAGCGCGCATGCACAAGGTCGACGCCATACTCACGAATAATGCGCTCTATCGCTCTTGCACCACGCAAGATTGTCCATAACGATTTTTTTTTGAGATCTAACTCTACATAATCGGCGCCAGCATGGTGCAGTTGGACAAGCAACGTACCTTGGCGTGCAGCGACAACAGCTTCCCCGCCAGCTTTTTGAATGGCCGTAGCAATTTCTACGGCTCCACGCTCCAAACCACCCGTTCCGAGCGCGGGTAAAACCTGCAATATGACTGGGCGTGTCGCCCGGAGAGATGAGCCTTTGGTCATGATATACGCTGGGGCAAACCTTACGGGATCAACGTTTATTACACCGCGCAAAAACGGAATTTTGCGCAGCACAGCGTGGCCTCTGTAGCACACCGCCCCCGATCGCGCGACGAAACCCACCCCACCGAAAGAAGAAAAATATGCGACATGTTGCAAAAGGTGGCTGAAATATCACGCTCGCGCCACCTTAGTTGCGGATAATTATCCCGCAGGAATCGTAACGACTGCGGCCGCTGCATGATTGGTTGCTGCCAGCGCACTTAAAACCTGCACCATCGTGAAAGCCAGCTTGCTCTGGAAGTCCTTCTCATCAATCCAATACCACGTATCGTTATACTGGATCGCAGCATAACGACGGTCAGGCGCCTCAGGGCCTGAGTGGATGGCAACTTCTGGGCGACTATCAATGCCAAGCTGCCCAATCGTTGGAGGGGTGCGCCCGCTCTTAATATCCTCTTCCGGCACCTCAATTTCGTAAGCCAACTGGGTAAGCATGGCGAGCATAGAACGCGTCAAAATAGCTACTTGGCCGGGCCTCTTAGGGTAAGGACCATAAACAATTTCAGCCTCAACAGCTTGCGCATCCAGATGCAAAAGGCGCCTTACCTCAGCCTGTATCGCTAGCAAATTGCTGTCTGACGTTGCGGATAAAACCAGATATACATGCTCCGCCCCATTTGAGCCGGCAGGTTTTTTACTAGGATCATCACCCTTGGCATCAGGTGGCGAGTCATTGGTGATGCGGACCGTCATGGCCCCTGCCAGTTGAAGCTCGCGCAGATCGTGCAGCAGAAGGTAGAACCGAACAGAACCACCACCAGAAGGGCCGGCTCCCAAACCGCGAAAATTCGATAAGCCGTCAATCGATTGCGCTGTTAGCCTCAACAACACATCAATTGGTAGACCACCCAAGCTGAGAGGGATGATCACCGTCGGAGAAATTGGCCGGACGACGTTCTCAGCGTATTGCTCACCCGTGACTGGCTGATAGGTGAAAGTTGGGCTTTCCCCTGATGTATAAGTCGACGAGCCTGTCAGGTAATTACTGATCGCTGTAGCAGGATAGGCGTAAAACGCCCCTGAAACACTACGCGACACGCTATACCCCGCAATAACCTGCGTCGTGTCCAAAAAAGTTGGTGGATCTGCATATCTCAAACGAACGATATTAAGCAGCATCTCTTTTTTTTGCATTTCGCCAAGGGCGCGCGAGTACTCTAATTGGTCATTCTGCAAGTGCGCAGGACCAATAGGCCCACATGCTGCCAACACGGACAGCATTCCCAACACAACCGGACGAAAAAACAAAAATCTCTTCATGATCCGCACAGAGTGAACGATTCCGCGGCTGAGAGAAAGGCATCGCACGGCAAACAAAGTCATTTTCAGGCGTTTTTTCATCAGCTTGTCTCATACAGGCACTTGCAAGCCCGTGTGAGCCTGCCTAAATTCCATTCTGAAATCTGCGACGGGCCTTAAACCCTAGCGGGAAGACAGTCACAAAGGGCTTGCCCTCGGTGCCACGATTGGGCCGGGTCAAGCCGCTGAAAGGACAGAACATGAGCAAAGTTATCGGTATTGACCTTGGCACGACCAACTCCTGCGTGTCGGTCCGCGAAGGCGATGAAAACCGCGTCATCGAAAACAGCGAAGGCGCACGCACGACGCCATCTATGGTTGCTTTCACCGAAAACGGTGAGCGTCTGGTTGGCCAGTCTGCAAAGCGCCAGGCTGTAACGAACCCAACAAACACACTTTATGCCGTCAAGCGCCTCATCGGCCGCCGTTATGACGACCCAACCGTTGCTAAAGATAAGGACATGGTTCCTTACGGCATCGTAAAGGGCGACAACGGCGATGCATGGGTTGAAGCACGCGGTGAGAAATACGCTCCTTCACAAATCTCTGCCTTCGTTCTGGGCAAGATGAAGGAAACGGCTGAAGCACATCTGGGCGAAACCGTCACCCAAGCTGTGATTACGGTTCCTGCCTACTTCAACGATGCGCAGCGCCAAGCAACGCGTGATGCCGGTAAGATCGCCGGTCTTGAAGTCCTGCGTATCATCAACGAACCAACAGCAGCAGCTCTGGCTTACGGCCACGGCAAGCGCGATTCCGGCACCGTTGCTGTCTATGACTTGGGCGGCGGCACGTTTGACGTTTCGATCCTCGAAATTTCTGACGGCGTGATCGAAGTAAAGTCCACGAACGGCGACACGTTCTTGGGTGGTGAAGACTTTGACAACCGCATCATCGACTTCCTCGCTGGCGAGTTCAAGAAAGAGCAAGGCATCGACCTTCGCGGTGACAAGCTCGCTCTTCAGCGCCTGAAGGAAGCCGCAGAAAAGGCAAAAATCGAGCTTTCCTCTTCCAAGGAAACCGAAATCAACCTGCCGTTCATCACGGCCGATGCGTCGGGCCCGAAGCACCTTGTTGTGCGCCTGTCCCGTGCAAAGCTGGAAAACCTCGTCGACGATCTGGTTCAGCGTACGCTGGCACCATGCCGCGCCGCCCTCAAGGACGCAGGTGTCTCCCCAAGCGAAATCGACGAAGTTATCCTCGTCGGTGGCATGACACGTATGCCGAAAGTCATTGAATCCGTTAAGGAATTCTTTGGCAAAGAGCCAGCTCGCAACGTGAACCCAGACGAAGTTGTGGCTATCGGTGCAGCGGTTCAGGGCGCTGTTCTGAAGGGTGACGTAAAGGACGTTCTGCTCCTCGACGTAACGCCACTGTCATTGGGCATCGAAACACTGGGGGGCGTCTTCACACGTCTGATCGATCGCAACACGACGATCCCGACGAAGAAGAGCCAAACCTTCTCGACAGCCGAGGATAACCAGAACGCTGTTACCATCCGCGTCTTCCAAGGCGAGCGCGAAATGGCAGCAGACAACAAACTGCTCGGCAACTTCGACCTGCAAGGCATTGCTCCTGCACCACGTGGTGTTCCTCAAATCGAAGTCACCTTTGACATTGACGCAAACGGCCTCGTGAACGTCACAGCAAAGGACAAGGCAACGGGCAAGGAACAGCAGATCAAGATCGAAGCATCAGGCGGCCTGTCTGACTCCGACATTGACCGCATGGTTCAGGAAGCTGAAGCTAACGCTACCGCTGACAAAGCCAAGCGCGAGCTGATTGAACTCCGCAACAGCACCGAAGGCATGATCCACCAGACCGAGAAGTCTATCTCTGAAGGTGGTGACAAGGTTCCTGCAGCAGAGAAGTCCGAAGCCGAAGCAGCAATCGCTGAAGCACGTGAAGCTCTGAGCGGCGACAATGCCGAAACCATCAAGGCGGCAAGCGAGAAGCTGACGCAAGCTGCGATGAAGGTCGGTCAGGCCATCTATCAGGCTGAGCAGGCTTCCCAGCAAGCTGGCGGTGCAGAAGGTGCAGCTAAAGACGACGACGTCGTTGACGCTGACTTCGAAGACGTCTCAGAGCACAAGAAGCACTAATCGGGTATAACGTCTCCGGGGGAGTATAACCCCTCTCCCGGGCAGTTTTTCCGACGGGCGCCCGTTCCTCAAAAGGGATGGGCGCCGTTCTTGTTTTAAGTCCTGCCCAAGCGGGCCGATACCAGGAACCGACCCCATGGCCACCCAAGCCGATTATTACGAAGTTCTAGGCGCCGCACGCGGTTCATCCGATGCGGAACTAAAAAAAGCCTACCGCAAAAAAGCTATGCAATATCACCCGGACCGCAACCCGGGCGACGAGACAGCAGAGCAAAAATTTAAAGAAATCAACGAAGCCTACGACGTCCTTAAAGACCCACAGAAACGTGCAGCTTACGACCAGTATGGTCATGCTGCCTTTGAAGGTGGCATGGGCGGTGGCGGCGGTGCCGGGTTCGGTGGCTTCGGTGCTGGCGCAGGCGGTCTGGGCGATATTTTCGATCAGATGTTTGGTGACATGATGGGCGGCCGCCGCAGTGGTGGTGGACGACGCACTGGTGCCGACATACAGGTTGAAGTCGAACTCACACTGACGGAAGCCTATAGCGGCGTCCAAAAATCAATCGACGTTCAGACCCGTGTTTCGTGCGAAAGCTGCCATGGTTCAGGCTCTGCTGATACGAGCGGCAGTCAAACATGCGCAACCTGTCATGGCGCAGGCAAAGTACGCGCACAACAAGGTTTTTTCCTTGTCGAGCGCCCTTGCCCAACCTGTCACGGCTCGGGCCGTACAGTACGCAATCCATGCAAAACATGCCATGGCAGCGGCACTGAAGCAAAAACCAAGACCCTTCAGGTCGATATCCCCGCAGGCGTTGAGGACGGCACACGCATCCGTATGTCTGGCCAAGGCGAGGCAGGCGGAGAAGGTGTTCCCCCCGGTGACCTGTATATTCACGTCAGCGTAGCCTCGCATCAGATTTTCCAGCGTGAGGGCGCCAATGTTTATTGCCGCGTGCCGCTGCGTATGACGCAAGCAGCATTGGGTACTGAAATTGAGGTTCCCGTCATCGACGGTACACGCTCACGCGTACGTATCCCTGCCGGAACGCAAACAGGCGAAACCTTCCGCTTGCGCGGAAAAGGCTTCTCCGTCCTACGCTCCACCGCGCGTGGGGATATGTACATTCAAGTCTCTGTGGAAACACCACAGCATCTGAGCAAGCGCCAGAAAGAACTGCTTGAGGAATTTGAGCAGGAAGCGGGCGAAGACCACGCAAAAGCTAGCCCTGAAAACTCTGGCTTCTTTGCAAAAGTGCGTGACTTCTTTGACGGGCGCTAATTGAAGCGAACGCTTAACTGTATAAAAAAGGCGTGGCCCATGTGGACCACGCCTTTTTTTCAGCCCTTGCGGCGATTTTTAAAAAACTCGACTGCGGCCACAGCTACCGAAATTACTGCCAGTATTTGCTGACAATGGGGCCTGAAGCGCTTGGGGCCAAAGGACGCCATAAACGTAAGGCCAGTCATAGCCACTTCACGGCCACGCCCCGCGTAGCGCATGGCGCCACCGAGGCCCTTGCAGCAAGATTTACCAGCTTTAGAATTAGCCGAACATGAAGCCGTTTGTGCTTTGATACCCATTTGCCATTCTCCTTCTTAGACGCGCTAATACTGAGAGATTGGGGCATAATGATGCCAAGGCAAGAGGTCAGTCTTCTTGACCGTCCCTTTGATGCTTTACTGTATCTTCTACTTTATCGAGCCCAGGTGCCGATGGGTCGTGCATTTTTAACGATTGCAGAGCATTCCAAGCCAATTCTGGTTGGTGGCGCTGTAATTCCGCATCGATAAGCAAAGACCATGCCTGCGTATCCGCGGCATCATTCGTCGTACACACCAACAGATCTTCAACAGCGCCATCGAAATCGCCCGCAGCAAGGCGCAGGGCACCGCGCTGACGCCTCAATATTGGCTGATCATCTTGAAGGGCTAAGGCAGTTGTAAGGTAGCGCTCTGCCGCCTGAAAATCACGCTTAGACAGTGCTGCATCGGCACTTTGCAGCAGAAGGCGCGTACCGCCTTTCAAACCTTGCAGGCGCAACGACTCGGCGCTTTCACGCAGGGACGCTGCATGAGCCCCCTCAGCCTTAGACAGTTGCGCTTCTAACTCAGCAAGCCGCTCAGCGCGCGTGGGTGCCTTATGCACCACCTTGGGGCCTGCTGGGGCTTGTGGCATAGGAGCAGCCCGCACGACGCTCATACCACAAAGCAAAACGGCGCAAGCTGTAAGCCCGCGCCGTTTCGTCATAAGCCGATTCATCATAGAAGACGGCCCAGCCGTAATTAGCCCTGACGAGCCTTCATGCGTGGGTTCTTCTTGTTGATGACATACACGCGGCCACGACGGCGGACAACACGGCAGTCCTTATCACGGACCTTGGCGGACTTCAGGCTGTTACGGATCTTCATGGTACTTCCAGGCTCTCGACTGTGAAACCCCGAGGGGTCGTGCGGAACGGGACGATACGCCCGTAAAAAGAATGGCTTCGCTTACCGATGAGCCTGACGAGAGTCAAGTATAACCCGCACAAGAAGGCAGAAAAACGTATAAACACCCCTCCCAAAGCCACTATGTGACGAGATGCAACAGGGTTAACTCAGCCTCTTGCTCTTCGGAGCATTTATAACGATCATATTGGCATGATGATGCGCCCTGCCAAAGCGGCCCTTCTGCTAGCCGCTTCCTTTCTTTTGCCGTTTTCTGCTCATGCTGCGGGAAACACTGCCCCAACGAACGACGACGACCCCTCAATCAACATGCAGGGTGCTGTCGTCAATAAGATTTTGCAAGTACTTCAAGTACGGCAGGACCTCGTCGGCGACTCGTGTTACGCGGCGCTTAAAACAATGCACGATGCTGACGCTCAGCTGAGTAAGGAAGAATCGAACGACCGCAACCAAGATATCGGCGTTGCCCGAGATGTCGCCTCTTCGGCAATGGAAGATGTGACAACAATTTGCGGCGCTGACGCACAAACAATATGCCGCACGCCGGACCCGCAGCATCCACAACTTGCCGTAGCGTGCCATGCTCTACCGCATGATCTTTCTACGCCGTAATGCAATCAGGCATATGACAATATCATGACGTTGCTCGGCGCCAGTTTACCTTGCGCCCCGCGCACAACATGATGGCTCCATATCTGATCTGATGGAACATCCTTCTGTTCCGTCGCAGCAGGAGCCCGTTATGCGCCACCGTTCTTTTGCTCTTCTCGCAGGTTTTGCTTTTCTTGCCCCCAGTTTTGCCGCTGCAAAACACACCCCACAGCACCACACTGCATCAACTCAAACGCCGGGTGCTCTGCTCTCCAGCTCCCCTCTCGCAGCGCCGCTCAGCCTGCCAGAAGCTGGTGCCGCATTCCGAATAAGCTACACCGCCACTGACGGCGTAACGGGCCACGGTATTATCCCCGTAACTGGCGAAGTTATTTTCCCCGCTGGCCCTGCTCCGCAAGGAGGGTGGCCCATCGTCGCATGGGCACACGGAACCGTCGGCCTTAATGATTCCTGCGCTCCCTCCCTCAACGCCCATAGCAAACGTGATGCGACCTACCTAACAGCGTGGCTCAAGCGCGGCTTTGCTATCGTCGCAACGGATTATCAGGGCCTTGGCGGTCCGGGGATGCACCCTTATCTGAACACACGCGCCGAAGCATACAGCGTATTAGATGCTATCCGCGCATCCCTCTCCGGATTAAGAAACCTTCAAAATAAAATTTTGATTGTAGGCCAGTCACAGGGCGCGGGCGCCGCATTCGCATCGGCGGCTTTTGCACCAGCTTACAGCCCCGACCTCAACATCCGTGGAACGGTTGCCACTGGCATCCCTTTCATCACGCCGCAAATGGCGACGGCGCTCGTTCAGCCTCTTCCTAGCGGCACTCCCAGCCCAGCACCTGGGCAGGACCCCCTCGTCTCTTACGTCCTTCTTATCGGTGCTTCCTTGGGTGGCCTGAGTCCGGATTTTCATCCAGAGGCAGCCTTTACTCCCGCAGCAATGAATGCGTACCGCGCCGCTTCAGAAACCTGCCTGACAGGCTTGGAAGACGACGTCGCCAAAGAAGGTTTGACGCGACAGAGCGCCTTTAAACCGACCCTCCCGCAAGCGTTGGCGCCGGCGTTTATGTCGCTCTCCTACCCGACGCTTCACCTAAAACAGCCACTCTTTGTCGGAACGGGGAGCGCAGACCAAGACGTCCCCACCGCAGCACAGCTAGGCCTCGTCAAAGCAGCTTGCGCAGCGGGTACCACCGTACAAGCACATCTCTATCGTGGTTTGAACCACTCCCAAACCGTTAATGCGTCTTTGGCGGACTCTGCGGCCTTCACACAGGCCGTTATGAATAACCAGCCAGTAACGCCAATCTGCGCGCCAGTCGCCCAGTAGGCACCAATATTAAAAAAAACCCGCTCTCTTCATCTACGAAGGGAGCGGGCGTATAAATTGCACTCAGATCATACCACCAGCATGAAGCCTCTCTCACCCTGAGACCTCACACCTGCCTCTATGTGTGAGGCGACCGCTCCACGGCCCAGATGGCGAAGGCTTGCACCAAAGCGACTTCTTCCAAGCGCTTATAGCGCCCGGAGGAACCGCCATGCCCAGCATCCATATTGATACGGCACAAGAATGGCCCCCCTGAAGCCACGTCGCGCAGGCGCGCAATCCACTTGGCTGGCTCCCAATACGTCACGCGTGGATCAGACAAACCGCCCATCGCCAAAACAGCCGGATAAGCCTTCGCTGTAATGTTGTCATAGGGTGAATAACTGGCGATACGATCGTACGCTACTTCATCCTCCAACGGATTGCCCCATTCCGGCCATTCTGGCGGCGTCAGAGGCAACGACACGTCTGACATGGTGTTGAGCATATCAACAAACGGTACCTGAGCTGCAATGCCCGCAAACAGCTCGGGCGCCATGTTGGCAACTGCCCCCATCAGCAGCCCGCCAGCAGAACCACCATGCGCAACGATACGCCCCGCTTGCCCATAGCCTTGGGCGACCAGATGCTCAGCCGATGCAATAAAATCCGTAAACGTGTTGGTCTTTTTCTCCGCACGGCCATTCAGAAACCAACTCCAGCCCTTCTCCGCACCTCCGCGAATATGAGCAATCGCATAAATCCAGCCACGATCAACCAAGCTAAAGGCAGAAACAGAGAAAGTGGCGTCCATTGAAATTCCGTAAGAGCCGTACCCGTACAGAAGCAATGGAGCAGAGCCATTAAGCGCCTGACCGCGCTTCATCAGCACCGTAACAGGCACCTGCTCCCCATCCGAAGCCGTGGCAAAGAGACGGCGCGTCTCGTAGTGTTCCGGGTCGTGCCCCGATGGCACATCCCGGACTTTCTGCAAAACACGCTCCCCGGTTTTAACGTTATAGTCATACCAATGCGCTGGACGCGTCGGGGACTGGTATACGTAACGCAGTACGGATTGCTTATATTCTGGGAACCCCAGCAACGTCAGGTCATAAGCAGGCTCATCCATGCGAATAGACGTCGCTGCCGCACGGACATCACCCGTCACCCCATGCGGGACGACATAGAGATTAATGTTCCCGTCGCACCGTTCGGCCCATGCCAAATATCCCTCTGAAGCCGCTGCCTCGAGGACATAGTGCCCAATTTTGTAAGGGACAAAGCTACGCCAATGTTCCCGGTCCGTTGCTGTATCTGGCGTAATCATCAGCTGGAAATCAACAGCGCCATCCCGGTTGGTCAGCACCACAAAATGGTCGTTCCAATGCGTCAGCGTATAGCGCTCCCCACGCACTAAAGGTGCGGCAATGACAGGCGCCCGCTCGGGGTGTTCTGCCGGGATAAGCAGCGTCTCATTGGTGTCGTGGTCGCCACGCTCAATGATGATCCATTTGCGCGAAGCACTTGTACCGATGCTGAGAAAGAAACCGGAGTCGGTTTCCTCAAATACAAGCACATCATCACCGCCAAGAAGCGGCCGGCGGTAAATTCGGGATGGACGCCCATGATCATCCCGGAAAATCCAGAAGAGCCACTGGCTATCAGGGGAGAGCGTGAAGCTCCCCGTTGCGCTCTCAACGGGCGGTGCACATAACGCGCCAGTCTCTAGATCCCGCACCTGAATCCGATAGACTTCCGACCCTTGCACATCCTCAGCAAACACGTAGTAACGGTGATCGGAAGAGTGACCTGCCGCCGCTAGAGCATAATAGGGAAAGTCCTTTGCTCGTGCTTCAACGTCCAGCAAAACTTCCTCAGCGCCGCCGCCGCGTGGCTTGCGAGCCCGCAACGGGTGCTGCGCTCCCTTTTCGAAGCGCGTGTAATATTCCCACGCACCGTCAGGTGTCGGCACAGATGACTCGTCAGGCGGGATGCGACCAATCATTTCTTCCAGCAGTGTCTTTTGCAGATCCTGCGTGTCATGAAGCACCGCATCAGCGTACGCGTTTTCGGCCCGCAGATGCTCCGCTATATCGTCACGCAGGACTTTCGGGTCCCGCAAAACCTGCTGCCAGTTTTCATCCTTCATCCAGAAGAACTCATCAACGCGCGTACGCCCGAGCTGAGTAATGCTATGCGGATCGCGCCGTGGCGCAGGAGGGGTGGTGCTGTGCGATGTGCTCATGAGCCAAAATGTGGCGCAGAATTAAGCGCTATTCAATGGGAGACATCATCACACGTTACAATGTTTCCAGATGCTCACGCGTTGCCATGGCAGCGTGGTGTACCGATGGTAACAAAGAGAAATCCTGAAGCACATACAAGACCAAAACTGCCAGCAAAAGAAACGCCAACAATCGGCCGAAGATACGAAAAACACTATAGAGAAGAAAAAAGAATACCCCCCAAAGAAAAATATTTTGCAAAATCGGATTAATACCAAAATGAACCAAAATACTTCTTAGACTTGTTTCTATAACAGCAATAACAGCTACGATTACGCCGATAATGGCAAGAATAACCGTACAAACCATATTAAACAGCGCGTGCATCTTAAAATTCCTCCGGATCGATACAGCATTACAACACGCTTAACGGTCGTAAAAGAATAATAGCTGCACCCGCTCTAGGGATAGACGAACCGCAGAAGAATGATAAGGAAGATCATTCCTGCCATAATGCCAGTGTCCCGCATATTGCTGGGCCATGTACGGCATTCCCTATTTTAAAATGGTGATTTGCCTGATGCCGAGCGCGTCTTCCTTATTCATAACAATCGTTCAGTCTATTCTCCCCATTCTCGTCACACTCGCACTTGGCTATTACGCTGCATTCCGGCGCGATTTTGATGCTGTGCAGGCCAGCGTTCTGACACGCCTAGTCATGCTTTATGCGCTCCCCATCGAACTGCTCGCATCGATCTTAAGTACGCCGCGCGCAGAAGTCATGACAGCAGGTCCCATAGCCGTGCTTATATGTTTTGCGATGATCGGGGGTTATGGCCTGATATTCGGCGTTTTGCATGGCATTTTCCGCTTCCCCCGCCGTGAAGCCGCAATGATTGCCATGGCAACAACCGGGCCTTCCGTGCCGTTTATAGGTATTCCCGTACTTGGTCAGCTCTTTGGCCCGGCTAGCGCTGTCCCCATTTCAGTTGGTGCGCTGGCAATGAACCTTGTCCAGATGCCGCTCTCTTTTATTTTGCTGCAGCAAACCAAACCATCTGCCCCGCAGGGAGAGCATAGAGCAAACCCACTAATGGCTCAGCTCAAACACGCTTTCAGAGAACCTGTCGTGTGGGTACCTATGCTCGCCCTTGCATTGGTTTGCGTAGGGTTCTCCCTACCACCTTTTCTGAAAGGCTCCCTTTTACTGCTCGGGCATACAACTGGCGGCGCTGCTTTGTTTGCGTCCGGCGTTGTGCTTTTTACACGGCAGGTCCGCTTTAGCCCGCTTGTAGGCCTTGTCATATTTGCAAAAAACCTTGTTATTCCGGGGATTATTTACGCCATCGCCCGCATGTGGCACCTGCCGCACATGCCAATGCGCGAAACTGTGTTGACGATGGCCATTCCCAGCGCCTCCATCAATGTTATTCTAGCGATGCGCTTTCAGGTTCTTGAGCGTGAAGTTGCGTCTATTCTGTTCTTCGGAACGCTGAGTTCGATCGCAACCATGTCCTTCTTTATCTGGCTGACATCCTGATCAAGACATTACTGGAAAACACTATGCCCAGCTTTCTCTTTGTCTGTACCGGTAACATCTGCCGCTCTCCACTCGCTGAAGTCGCTATGCGGCACGAAGCCGAGAAACGCGGCCTCACACTGGACATCGACTCCGCAGGAACAGGGCATTGGCACATCGGAGATCCGCCCGATCCACGTGCACAACGTGTCGCGCGCAAACATGCTCTTGATGCATCAACACTACGCGCACGCAGCGTTAATCCAGAAGATTTCCACAGATTTACCCACATCATTGCACTAGATAATTCCCACCTTTCTGCCTTACAGAAAATGCGTCCACATGATGCAACAGCAGAGCTCTCCCTGATGCTCGATCACCTCCCCGGGCGCGAAGGCGATGACGTTGAAGACCCCTATTACGGGCCTGATTCGGACTTCGATACAGTCTGGAAAGAGGTGGAATCTTCTTGCAAAACGCTTGCTCACAACACTTTGGACCGCTGATCAATCGGCCCTTACACAGATGGAGACACACCATGTCCACTCTTGCTGAACTACTTCTGATTGATCCGTTCCCCGCCCCCATTGACACGCGCCTCAAAACACTCTTCACCACTCATCAATTCACGACTCCACAAGAGTTATCCACTATTGCTCCACGAATCCGTGGAGTCGCGACAGGCGGCGGGTCTGGCCTTCCTCGTGCTATCTTGGATTCCCTACCAAATTTAGAAATTATTTCCGTAAATGGCGTTGGCACGGATCAAATTGACCTCAACGAAGCCAAAAAACGTAATATCCGCGTTACAACAACGCTTGGCACACTTACGGACGACGTAGCCGATATGGCTCTTAGCCTCTTACTGGCCACACTGAGAAACACCGTCAAGAACGACAGCTTTGTCCGCAGCGGGCAGTGGGGAGCCATTCAGCCGCCTCTCGCACGAACAGTACGTGGCCGTAAGGTCGGTATCGTTGGTTTTGGTAATATCGGCCAAGCGATTGCGCATCGCGTCAGCGCTTTTGGGGTAGAGCTGGCATACTTCAACTCCCGCCAACAACCTGAAAGCCCAATCCGCTTTGAGCCTAACCTGTTTGCCTTGGCGGAATGGGCCGATGTTTTGATACTGGCCGTCTCAGGCGGGCCGCGCTCAGCAGGTATGATCAATGCAGATATTTTGAAAGCCTTGGGGCCAGACGGTGTTTTGATCAACATCGCACGGGGCACCGTAGTCGACGAAGATGCGTTGCTTGACGCCCTTCAACTTGGGACTATTGCAGGCGCGGGTCTGGACGTGTTCCAAAACGAACCTGCCATCAACCCTCTTTTCCTGACGCTGCAAAACACAGTCCTTCAGGCGCACCAAGCATCGGCAACGCTTGAAACGCGTAGCGCAATGGGCAACCTCATGGTCGATAACCTGATTGCGCATTTTGAGGGTAAACCACTCCTTACCCCCATTCTTTGAACCAGTATCGGCAGGGTTATACCCTGCCGTCTCCCCTAACCTGCAAATTGCTCGGTGATGATTCTCTCAGACAGGCTATGATCCGGGTCAAACAATATCCGGGCGTGGTAGGAGCGGTCCTCGCACACCGTCACATCAACAACATCACGAATTTCAGTGGAGTCCGCGACTGCTGCCGTCGGCCTTTTTTCAGTGTCTAGCAACGTAAAACGAACAGTCGCTGTCGCGGGTAACAACGCGCCTCTCCAACGCCTTGGCCGAAAAGCCGAGATAGGCGTCAAAGGCAAGATATTCGCGCTAAGCGGTACAATTGGCCCATGCGCCGACAAATTATACGCCGTCGAACCTGCAGGTGTAGCAACGATTATCCCGTCGCACACAAGCTCTTCGAGACGTGTACGTCCATCCACTTCAATACGAATATGTGACGTCTGGCGGGTTTGCCGGAAAAGGAAAACGTCATTAAACGCCAAGGCTTCAGCCACTTCACCGGAAGCCGTGCGGGCCGTCATTTTCAGCGGATGCAAAATCGAAGGCTGCGCCCTCTCCAAGCACTCCTTCAGTTCATCTTCGTGCGGGGCATTCATCAGAAAACCAACAGTACCGTAATTCATACCATATACGGACACGTCCAGCCCCATCACGGCATGAAGCGTTTCCAGCATGAAACCGTCACCACCGAGGCACACAACAACCTCAGCATCATCCAATGCGACATCACCATATCGCTCAATAAAGCGACCGAGCGCTTCCTGCGCTTGTGGGGCGCTTGAAGCCCGGAAAGCAATTTTCATGATGAAATCAGATCAACCGGCGATTTTCTTGAACCTGCATACGCTGACGCGTTTTTTCTACAAGCTCTATATCGATTTCAGCAACACCCCAAGACGGCTCAGCCCCTAATTGCAGTACGACTTCACCCCACGGATTTATCACCATCGAATGGCCATAGGTCTGCCTTTCTGTACCATCCGCCTCAACGTACCAACCCGTTGTGCCGCACGCAGCCACCCAAGCCTGCATTTCAATCGCTCGGGCACGCAGCAACACCTCCCAATGCGCCTCCCCCGTTTGTTGGGTAAAAGCTGCTGGCAGAAGTAACATTTTCACGTCGGCCGCGCGTAATGCCAGAAATAACTCTGCAAAACGCATGTCGTAACAAATAGCCAATCCCGTGCAGACATCATTGATGTCAACAGTTGTGACCTCTTCGCCCGGCACATAGGTTGCGCTCTCGCGGTAGCCATCTCCGTTGGGCGTTACAACGTCAAAAAGATGGATTTTACGGTAACGCGCTGCCTCATGACCATCAGGGGAAAAAACAAGCGTCGTATTAGCCAGACGCGTTTCACCTTCCTGCTCCACACGCTCGCCGATTGAGCCTCCATGGACCCAAATGCCGTGCTCAAGCGCCATCGTACGCAGCGCTTCGTAAAGCTCTCCCCCCTTCTCCCCCGGTGGGGGTAGAACCTCAGATGCTGCCAGCTTCACGTCCCGCGTACCGCCCAAACAGCTCCAAACCTCTGGCAAAAGAACAAGCTCAGCTTGCCCTTCCCGTACTGCCTCGGCCACCAAGCTTTGGGCTTGAGCGATATTAACTGCCCGCTCCGTGCCCGGCGTCATCTGAATCAGTGCGATACGCATTTATCGTGCCCCTGTGGGTGTTCCTTAGGTTCACTGATACGCGATGGTCAGCCTGTACGTAAGCCCTGTCTTTCTTCGGAGAGTGCTTCCTGAGCAAAACTCACGACTAATCCTTCAGCTATACGCCCGATATCAATAGTTGCTGGAGAAAAACGGTAATCTTCAACTACGCTTCTTTGCTGACGAATAGCCCCAGGAACGCGACTATCCTTCCGAATGCAGCCCGCCAATTCCGGCTCCCACTTTAAAAATGATCGGCACGCCATGAAGAGCTTTTCGAAGGTTTTTTTGCCACTTCGATGACTTGCAGCCTGATTAATAACGACCTGACAATCCATTACTCCACCACCAGAAGCCCGCCTGTCCCGCGCGTATAATTTCATAACAGCATACACATCCGCCAAGGCTGTAGGCTCTTCTGTCGTTACTGCAATCAAACGATCTGCCATAACGGATAAATGCCGCGTCACAGCATCTATCCCTGCACATAAATCCACTACGATAACGTCGTAACGACGCAGAAGCCTCAAAGACAGTAAAAGCCGATCCGCGCTTGCACGCTCCAGTCCCGTCGCCGTCGACAGCCCTGATCGCCCCGGCAAAACATCAAATTGTAGAAGGTGCTTTCCACGCGTCATTACACGGGAGGAATAGGTCTGGATTGCATCTTCCAAACGACATTTCCCGGATAGTAAATCGACCAGATCGTAATGTGGGGCCAAGCCTAATTGCAGATCCACATTCGCCAGGCTGAAATCACCGTCCAAAATCAGGACGCGCTTGCCAGACCGCGCCAGCTCATGCGCTAAGGAGACTGCAATCCACGTTTTTCCGACGCCCCCTTTCCCGGATGCTACAGCAACAACCCGCGTGCGCTCCCCGTCAGGCAAAATACGCGCACCATCCATCGTCATGAGCGACAAAACGTTATCTCGTTCGATTTTTTGCATCATTGCTTCGCTCATTGCACTCGTCCTTGTGCCAGCATATGCCGCGCCATTACCGCAGCGCTTGGCGATAAAGTAGGGCTCTTGGCCCGCGATACATCCTGTTTACCCACCACATGCCGCGATACCGCCCGCTGAGGCCGCACTGGGAATTCCTGTTTTACCGCCTGCTGAAATGGGAGTACCCGATCCCGCATCCGGACCAGCACTTGCCGCAATATAGCTGGCGTTAAAGGCTGCAATCCTTCAATTACGCTCCGCCCGGTGCTGATCTCAGCCAAAGGCACTCCCCTTAATCCCGCTTGAACAATCCCTCCCATACGCCGACAGCAATCCGCCTTCGAAACGATAGTATTTTGGGCTCCTAATGCCTGAAACATGGACAAAACTTCGCATGTTTCATCTGCATGCCCACCAGCTGGGTGAACAACAGCAAGCGAACCAGACACTGCAGCCTTAATTTCATTCAGACGGTCCAATAACGCACCATCCCACGGGGATACCCCGAAAGTATCGACAAGCATCATCCGTCTCTGCCCTTCATGGGCATACAGCGCTTTAAGCGCCATAGGCGTATCAACGGCCCGCAATTCAACACCCAGTATCTTCATACAAGCCGCAAGCTGCTCAAACGCGCCTGACCGTTCCGTATCCATCGTAACAACGAGCGGATCACGCCCTGACAAAACCATTCGTGTAGCAAGCCGCGTTACAGCCAGTGTTTTACCCCCACCGGGAACACCACAAACAACAAGCGGAGTTTCCTCACGGGCCAGGCTCAACCCGCCAAACCTAACATATTGCCCCAAAATCATTGCCTCACGCTCGGGGCTCGCCCCTGCAGCGAGTTCGGGCAGGTCAAATCCGTGCCATTCTGGCAATGAACGCTGAGCGGAAGCCTGCCCCTCCTCCATTGAGGAAAGCACGCTAACGGGCGGCCCGGCGTCCTCTTCGGCTTCTTCTCGGGCAACCGTAATTTCAACGCCACCACCACGCAGACTGCGTGAGCCCAAAATAAGCGCATCTTCACCGAAATCTCTGCGCAATACGGCCATCGCGGCAGACATGGATGCTTCCCGTATGAGCTTTACGCGCACAACACACCCCGCTTTCCATCATGCCTCATGACACAACCCCAATCGTACGAATTTTTACGCGGCTTGAGATTTCAGCTTGCGACAACACCATCGTGGCAGGTCGTATACGCTCAAGCACCATCCTGAGCGGCCGTCTAAAACCTCCTGCTACGAGCAGAACAGGATTCTCGCCCTGCCCTAATGCGGTTTCCAATGATTGACGCAATTTCATGACCAACTCGTTAAGAGCCGTCGGTGGTAACGCTAATTGCCGGTCATCCGCAGGCCCGACCATATTTTCGGACAAGCGCATTTCCCAATCAGGGCTCAACGTCAGAACAGGAATATACCCTTGTGGCCCTGTCACAGCCGCACTGATTTGCCGCGCTAATCGGACACGCGTATGCGCTGTTAAAGCCGGTACGGTTTTAAAACCAAGACCACACCCCTCCTGTAGCGCCTCCAAAATTCCTGCCAAATCGCGGATCGAAATACGTTCTGCCAGTAAGCTTTGTAATACGCGTTGAATGATGCTGACTGACACCTGAGACGGCACCAAATCCACAACAAGCTTCTGTTGTTCACGTGGCAACTCATCCAGCAGTTTTTGCGTCTCGGTGTACGATAAAAGTTCGGACATATTTTCACGCACCAGTTCCGTAAGGTGCGTGATCATCACACTTGCAGGGTCCACCACTGTATAACCACGTATCAGGGCATTTTCTCTTTGCCCTTGATCGATCCAGCGCGCAGCCAAGCCAAAAGCTGGTTCTTTGGTATCTTCGCCTACAAGGTCCGGCACGCCTCCAGCAGGGTCCATAGCCAGAAGATGATTGACCTTGAGGCCACCTTGTCCAACCGAAATTTCTTTAATTTTTACGCAATACGTATCCGCATCAAGCTGCAAATTATCCTGAATACGCACCGGGGGCAGCACGAACCCCATTTCTCCCGCAATTGTACGGCGAAGCACCTTAATCTGCTCTGTCAGACGCGCACTCTCCCCGCCCGCAATAGACAGAAGGTTAAACCCCAACTCCAATTTTAAAAGATCAACGCGCAGCGTCTCTGAAATAGGAGCTTCTGCTGGCTGTCCGGGATGTGGCATTGTTTGTGCCGCATCGTCATCCGCTTCATCCCGTAAAGGGGAACGATAACGCCACCAAGCCCCACCTCCCGCCAAGGCAGCCAAACTTAAAAACGGTATTGCTGGCAGGCCGGGCATCACCGCCAACATCAAGGCTGAACCCGCCGCCAGAGCAAGAGGCTTAGGATTACCACCAAGCTGCTTCACGAGCGTTACGTCTGCCCCACCTTCCATACCGCCTTTGGTCACGACGATACCTGACGCGGTTGATACCAATAGCGCAGGGATTTGGGACACCAAACCATCACCGATGGTCAAAGTCGTGAACGCAGACATAGCGTCCATGACCGACATATCATGGCGCCCCACGCCAATGGCCAACCCTCCAACGATGTTAATGGCCGTAATAATCAAACTCGCAATGGCATCGCCGCGAACAAACTTAGCCGCACCATCCATGGCTCCATAAAAACCGCTAATTTCTTCCAGCTCACGCCGTTTCTGGCGTGCAACTTTGTCGCTGATGGCACCGGATGATAGCTCTGCATCTATCGCCATCTGCTTTCCCGGCATTGCGTCGAGCGTAAACCTCGCAGCTACTTCCGCAATACGCCCGGACCCCTTCGTGATGACCATAAAATTCACCACAAGCAAAATCGTAAACAAAATTGCCCCGATGAGCACGTCACCGCCCATCAAAAACCCGCCAAAAGCAGCGACGACATGGCCAGCAGCATAAGAGCCTTCATAGCCATGGCTCAAAATAAGGCGCGTCGTCGCGACCTCCAACGACAACCGCAGCAGGGTGGTCAACAAAAGCAAAGTCGGGAAAGACGTGAAATCTAATGGGCGTTGTAAAAACAGCGCCACCATTAAAACAAGCACGGATGCTGTAACGGAAAGCGCCAAGCCGACATCCAAAATGAATGTTGGTAATGGCAATACAAGAATAGACAATAAGGCTGCGACAGCGAGCGCCAGACCAACATCTGTCCCGGGTAGAAAATGCGTACTTCGCTTTACCCAGCTTGGTAACGGAAGGGCTGGCAGAGCCAGATTAAGCGAAGGCAAACGCGCAAGGACAGGCGTTTTCGCACTATTATTACCCATGAATTGCCTCCCCAAGCATCCAAAATATGCCCGTGAGAGACAATCGCATCAGCTCATTAAGAAGCGGTTAAAATTTGGTTTTTTCAGACTTTACAATTTCGGTCATAGTCACGCCCAAACGCGTTTCATCGACCATTACAACCTCACCACGCGCAATCAGACGATTATTCACCATAATATCGATGGGATCTCCAATTTTACGATCAAGCTCAACAACAGCGCCACGCCCTAACCTCAAAAGCTGGCTAACCTGCATCGACGTGCGCCCCAAAACCGCACTAACCGTCACTGGCACATCGTAAATTGCCTCTAAATCATGCGCGAAACGTGGTGTTTCTGTTGCTGAACCAACGGTATTTTCGTCTGCTTTGTCAGCGCCGACTTTAAACACATCCATAACTTTAACTCCGTAAATCTTCTGTTTTTGACGTTAGAATTTCTTGAAAAACCTGCATCACGCTCTGCGCATCCCTCACGGCTTTTCCTGTCGTCCAATCCACTTCAAAATCACCCGGCGCCAGCGCATCACTTTCAACACACCGAATGAATGATACGCCCTGTTTTTGGCATAAATCCTGCAAAATCTGCCCATCTCCCGTCGGTACAAGGCATTTGATATCCGGTACATGTTTGAGGAGCGGTAGAAGCTTCTGCATAACCAACGCGCGCTCAGCCGCTCCAAAACCCTCCAAGAGAGAAGGAAATAATCGCGTCATCATCCCCACGATGACGCCGGAAACACGCTCAGATTCTTGAGCAAGGTGAGCATCAATTTGCGCCTGCATCGACGCCAGACAGGCCTGAAGAGAATGCTCGAACGTATTGCGTTGCAACGTATATTCAGCAGCTGCAGCCTCTCGGCCGAATTTAATGCCGTCTTCAAACCCTTCCTGCCGCGCCAAGGCGCAATCCGCCTCGGTCAAACGCGCTTCCTGGACCACAGCATCATCGTGTTCCACATCAGATAGATCAGACAGTTGGACAACTTCGCCAACATCGAAATCTTCTGAAAAAAGGGAGGCATACGCTGACGGCTGCATCGCTTAAATCATTTCGTTTTCAATATCTTCGCGGTCGAGAAGTTCAATCTCGCCCCGGTCAAGCAGCTTTTTTGCGACAATCATAATTTCATTCTGTGCGGCGTCGACGTCCTTGACCCGCATAGGACCAAGCGCATCAATTTCATCGCGCAAAATACGCGCTGAACGCTCCGACATTGTTTTGAAAAAAGCCGTTTTCAAAGCATCGCTCGCCCCTTTAAGAGCGACGATCAGATGTTCCCGCTGAAGCGCATTGCTAAGCGTGACCAGCCCCTCTGCCGGGATATTTACCAACTCCTCAAACGTAAACATCAAGCTTCGTACGCACTCAGCGTCGTCATGGCTGTGCGCTTCAAGGGCCTCCATAAAGCGCCCCTCCAAGCGTCGGTCAAAATTATTGAAAATATCAGCCAATACTTCGTGACTATTACGGTGTGATCCCCTTGGAAGATTGGCCACGAACTCAGAGCGCAATGTCTTTTCTACGCTATGCAGCACGCCTTTCTGCACGTTCTCCAGTTTTAACATGCGGGTCATGACATCAAGGGCAAACTCCTCAGGAAGAAGCGCCAGTACTTTTGCTGCATGTGCAGCTTGAATACGACTTAACACTACCGCTACAGTTTGTGGGTACTCATTACGCAAGTAGTTAGCCAATACTACTTCCGAAATATTGCCTAGTTTATCCCACATCGTGCGCCCAGCAGGGCCACGAATTTCTTCCATAATCGATACAGCACGACCAGCAGGCAGAGCGCGCTTTAAAAGGCGCTCTGTGGTTTCGAGGTCTCCTACCAATGTCTCCGCAGAACCAAGCCCCTCGCTGAACTCACTGCACACGCGCTCAACAGCATCCGCAGAGACAATGCCCAATTGTGACATTGCCGCAGAAACCTCACGAATTTCCTCCTCATGCATCTGCTCAAACAAACGGGCGCATTTTTCTTCGCCCAATGTCATCATCAACACAGCAGCCTTTTGCGGGCCTGTTAAAGTACGCTCAACGGACATAACGTCAGGCCTTTTCATGCTGCGGCAACAGCCAGTTTCGCATCAAAGCAATGCTTTCCGCGGGGTTGCTGTCTACCAATTCACTCACACGCTGAATGGAGGACGCCTTGATCTGACCCGTTACCCCATCCATCGCGACCATTTCTTCTTCACGCTCCAACAGTTTGGGTGCAGTCGGTAGCGCCGCCGGGGTTACCCCTTCCGCTGAAGACGGAATTTTTAAGCGCGCGTTGGAAGCCTCCAAAACCGTTGGTGCCTCCAAATTATTTTGAGCGGGGCGCAACAGCGGGCGCACCACGAAAAAGAGAACCAACACAAGGCAAATGGCGAAAATCCCAAAACGCGCCAATTCCATCGCGCCTGTGCGCCCCATGAACCGCGCCAACCCGCCCACAGCCTCGTTAGGTTGCGAAACATCAAGAGCAGCAAACTGCATCGACATTACAGTCACGACGTCTCCGCGTGCTTCATCGAACCCGATGGCACTCTTGGTCAATGCCGTTAAACGCTTTAACTCTTCGTCTGAGCGCGGCTGCCAGAGCGGCTGCCCCTTACTGTCTTTGGTCATCACCCCATCGACCATAACTGCGACACTCAGCCGGGCCAGACGTGGCTCATCCTGAACTAAAGTCCTGACTTTCCGGCCAATTTCGTAATTATTGGTCTGCTCCTGCCGTGCCGTTTGCGTACCCGTGCTTGTCTGCGCTGCCCCTGCATTTGGTAAGTTATTCCCAACGCTCGTATTGGCAGAGGGCTGGGTGTTGCTGTCTTTTTCGCTTTTTGTTTGCTGGGAGCGCAGCACCTGCTCATCAGGGTCGTAGCTTTCCTGTGTTTCGTGAACGTGATCGCTGTTCATCTGCACAGTCGTTTCAGCCCGGACGTGGCCCATCCCTAAAGATGCGCCGAGCATATCCTCCACCCCACGGGACAAACGCTGTTCCAGCGCTTGTTTCTGAGCATCCGGCGTATCCCCGCCCTGCGTTGACCCCGCGCCTTGCTTAAGCAAAACATGCCCACGATTATCGATAAGCGAAATGTTGCGTGTTTCCAGGCCGGGCACGGCGGACGATACCAAGTTTACAACAGCATTCACGCTCTCATCATCTAAGCGCCGTGCACCATCCATTGAAAGCAGGATGCTCGCCTGAGCTCCCTGTTCCTGTGTCGCAAACAATTCCCTGTGCCGCAAAACCAAGTGAACCCGTGCACCGCGCACACCATGAATTAAGCGAATTGAACGCTCCAACTCGCCTTCCATGGCGCGCGTTTCATTAATTGTTTGCTCAAACTGAGTGGCTGTAAAATTATTTCCCTTATCGAAAATTTCGTACCCAACAGAACCACCTGAAGGTAACCCATTACGGGCTAACAACAAACGTGCTGCCGCAACTTGGCCCTGCGGCACAAATATTGCCCCGCCCTGATCTTCCAGCCGGTAAGGGACGTGTGCCTTTGTTAATTGCTCAACGATTTCTCCCGCCTCGCGCGGGTCCAAATCGCGGTATAACAAACCATCTGCTGCTGTCCCGCCATGCATGACCAAAATGCCAAGTAATACCAGTAATGCAACGCCTACACCCCCTAAGGCAGCAAGACGCGCCAAACCGAGTTGGCGTAAATTTTCTAGAATATCCTTCACAGATTAAAGCATCTTGAAGATGTACACGCCCAATATGATTGGAACCCTCTATCGCTTTTCAGCATGCACATCGCGGTGATCCTTAATGCTATTAACCCACTCTCCTCACGCAATGTGCACCCAAAAGGTAAACAGGCGCTTAATTCAGACCAAAAAAAACCCGGCATAAGCCGGGTTCTCTTGCGCCATTAAACAATGACAAAATTTTTCTTATTCTTCGTCTTCGCCATCATCATCTTCAGGAGGTAATGGTGCTGTAAGAACGCCACCCAGCAATTCCTGCTCAACGAGACTTTCTGCAATTTGAACAGAATTGAGGGCCGCACCTTTGCGCAGATTGTCCGACACACACCATAGCGCCAGCCCATTTTCAACCGTCGGGTCGATACGCAAGCGTGACACATACGTCGCGTCTTCCCCTACACACTCCATCGGAGTGACATAGCCGCCATCTTCACGCACATCGCGTAAAATGACACCCGGGGCTTTGCGCAGCGCATCTCTGGCCGCATGCAGGTTAACGGGTTTTTCACATTCGATCGTAATGGCTTCGGAGTGCCCGATAAATACCGGCACCCGTACGCAGGTCGCAAAGACCTTGATATCCGGGTCCAGAATTTTGCGCGTCTCTACCGCCATTTTCCACTCTTCTTTGGTGGCACCGTCATCCATGAAACGGTCAATATGCGGAATAACGTTAAAGGCAATTTGCTTTGTGAACTGCGCAACGGTTGGTGGATCGCTAACAAAAGACCCCTTTGTTTGCGTGAAGAGTTCGTCCATCCCGTCCTTTCCAGCGCCCGAAACAGCCTGATAGGTCGAAACAACGATACGCTTAATCACGAAGAGATCATGCAAAGGCTTCAACGCCACGACCATTTGAGCGGTAGAGCAGTTGGGGTTTGCAATGATGTTCTTGCGCGCTTTACGGAGCGCTTTCGCGTTCACCTCAGGCACAACAAGCGGTATGCCGGGCTCCATGCGGAAATGGGATGTGTTATCGATTACAACGCACCCCGCCGCAGCTGCGCGCGGTGCATAGACGGACGACACCTTTGCACCGGGGGAGAACAGAGCAATGTCCCACCCTTTGAAATCGAACGTCTCCAGATTTTGGACTTTAAGGACCTTTTTATCCCCGAACGAAACTTCGCGCCCAGCGGAACGCGGAGATGCGAGCGCAACAATCTCATCAACCGGAAAATCGCGTTCTGCCAAAATTTTTAAAATCTCGCGACCAACTGCCCCTGTGGCACCAACAACCGCAACCCGATAACCCATAATATAATTCCGTTCTTGCTTGTTTATCCGACAAGCGGCAGACGCTTGACCAAAGATGATAGACGATGACGCCGCAACTCATATTGCGCCTTCTTACTGGCGGCCATGTAGTTGAGCTGTATCGAATAGCGTGTTCCGACGAACTGCCGGTGCCCGTGCCACGCCGTCGGGCTGTTAGGGAATATAACTAACGCGCCTTCGGCAGGCGTAACCTCTACGTCGTAATCCTCAATATCGTCTGGCCCTCGTAGAAGGCGCAAACATCCCTCATGTGACGTCCAATCAGCGCTGCGCGGATTGAGGTACAGCAGAATTGTCACCAACTTGGCGGTAGAGTCGCAATGGATGCGGCCGTCCTTTTCCCGGGTGCGGCCACGCATCGTCAGCATTGACGGCGCATCAGCAACATCAATACCAAACTTCTCTGCCACTATCTTTTTAAGCTCAGGCCCTTCCAAGGCGTCAATCAACGCCTTCACACGCGGCGTAAGAGACAGTGCCTCGGGCGGAAAAGACCCACCAGACGCCATTGGAGGCAGTTCTTTCACAAGCGCGGCGAGGTCATCATTGCCAATAAATTGTGGCACCACTGCATGCGGGAAAGGTTTCTCCGCAACAGGCACACGCTTGAGAGCTTCATAATTGAGCGGGACACTGATCATAGCGCTTATGACGCTACCCCTACCTCTAGTGAGAGGCAAGGCCCCACGCATGCAACCCGTGCATTCCTGCTTACGCTGCAATGGTTTCATACACCGAAGAAATACGTTAGTTTGAGCGGCTAAAATGACAGGAGATTTCTCATGGGCGACGATCGGGACGCCATCAGCAGCGCCAATCTAGCCTACCTCACGGCTTTGCATGAACAGTGGCTAGAAGACCCAGAGACAATTGACCCAACTTTTGCGGGCTTGTTCAGCACGTTAGGCCATTCCCTGTCGCCCATATCCACAAGCGAAGAAGGGAACTCCCTACGCGACACCTCATCGCGGGATGCCGCCTTACGCTACGCATACCGCCAAAGAGGCCATTTCATTGCCGATCTGGACCCGCTCGGACTAGCCCAAAATCCCGAACCGGAAGACCTTAACCCAGCAGGTGCCAATCCCGCCCTACGCGCCGCGCTACGCCGCGCATATTGCGGCACCCTCGCCGTAGAATTTATGCACATCCAATCCACCGAACAACGCGACTGGTGGATTGAACGCTTCGAAAACTCGCCTGACACTTCCCCAGCACCACATGATTTCATTCTCCAGGCACTCACAGATGCCGAGGGCTTCGAGGCATTCTGTCAAAAACGTTTTAAAGCCATGCGGCGCTTTGGCCTTGAAGGTGGCGAGAGCCTCGTTGTAGCCCTCAGAGCGATCCTTGAGCACGCGGCCACTGATGAAGCGGCCTCCATTTCAATCGGTATGCCGCACCGCGGACGCCTGAACGTTATGGCCAATGTCCTGCACAAGCCCTTTGAAGCTATTTTCAATGAGTTCCGCGGCGGCTCCTTCAAGCCTGAAGACATTGGCGGCTCCGGCGACGTCAAATACCATCTCGGCACGGCCACAACGATCGACAGAAATGGCCACCAAATTCGCCTTTCGCTCTTGCCCAATCCCTCCCATCTTGAAGCCATAAATCCCGTCGTTTTAGGGCGTATCCGCGCGGACCAAGACCAAAACACCAACCCGCGCCACCACCACAGACAACGCACGACACGAGACGACAAGCACTTAGGTGTTCTCGTGCATGGTGACGCTGCTTTTTCCGGACAGGGCGTAGTGTATGAAACACTCATGCTGTCCCAGTTAGCCGGCTACAGAACGGGCGGCACGTTACACCTGATCATTAACAACCAGATCGGCTTTACGACTGTGCCAGAGGATAATTTCTCTGGTACGCGCGGCACGGACATCGCCAAAGCAATCGAAGCGCCAATCCTCCATGTAAATGGTGATGACCCGGAAGCTGTATTCCGCGCAGCCACGCTTGCTTATGAATGGCGCAAGGCCTTTAGCTCAGACATCGTGTTGGACATTGTGTGCTACCGCCGCTTTGGCCACAACGAAACGGACGAACCCGCATTCACGCAGCCCACTATGGTGCGAGCCATTCGCACAAGGCCCTCTGTCCGGCGTCTATACGCGGACTCCCTTGTGCAGCGAAATTTGTCTACGGATGCTTCGATAGAACAGCGCTGGGAAGATACCCAAAATATTCTAGAGCGCGCATTCAGCGCAGCACCAGAATACCGACCTGACCCATCCGAATGGCTTGATACGCCCCAAAATCCAACACGCTTGGAAGATGAGCCTGAGCGTATTCAACCCATGACAGGGGTTCCTTTGAACCGGCTCTTGCTCGCAGCTGAAGGCCTTTCGACCATTCCGGAGGGAATGAACATTCACCCGCGCCTCGCCCGGCAGATTACCGCGCGCGGAGAAACAATAGCCGCGGGAAAGCCCCTAGACTGGGCAAGTTGTGAAGCACTTGCTTTCGGCACGTTATCAATGGATGGGCATCCGGTCCGTCTCTCCGGGCAGGACAGCAGACGCGGCACTTTCTCGCAACGTCACGCCGTCCTGATTGACCAAGAAACAGGCCGTGAGGAGACCCCCCTCGCCAATCTTGCCCCCCATCAGGCTCCGCTCCATTTTTGGAACTCTCCTTTATCCGAATATGCAGTCTTGGGCTTTGAGTACGGCTACTCTCTTGGCAACCCTGACGCCCTCGTGGTGTGGGAAGCGCAATTCGGTGATTTCGTGAATGGCGCTCAAATCATCCTTGACCAGTTTGTCGCCTCGGGGGAGACAAAATGGCTGCGTACATCGGGTTTAGTGCTTCTCTTGCCGCACGGACATGAGGGCGGTGGACCCGAGCACTCTTCCGCTCGTCCAGAACGCATACTTCAGCTCTGCGCCGAGAATAACCTGCGCGTCTGCAACATCTCAACGCCTGCCAATTACTTCCATGCACTACGCCGACAAATTGCGCGCCGTTGCCGCAAGCCCCTTATCGTCTTTACGCCAAAATCACTGCTACGCCACAAGGAAACCGTATCGCCTCTGGACGATATGGGGCCACAAACACGCTTCAATCCTGTGTTAGCCGATCCGGATTACACACCAAACGCAACGCGCATCATTCTTTGCACGGGCAAAGTATATTATGACCTTCTTGCGGAGCGACGACGTGTTCAGAACACGAAAACTGCTCTTATCCGCCTAGAACAGCTATATCCATTCCCCAGCCGGGAACTTCAGCAAGAGCTGGCTCAATACCCTCAACTCCAAGAGGTTATCTGGTGCCAAGAAGAACCCGAAAATAACGGTGCATGGCATTTCGTTGACCGCAGAATTGAACGCGTCCTAACTGAAATGGACCTCCCCGTTCAACGACCAGCTTATGTAGGCCGACCCGGTACTGCATCACCAGCAACCGGGCTCACCCAGTTACATAACTGGCAGCAAGACAATCTCGTTCAGACGGCTATTGGGGGAGGCTGACACCGCGCGTCAGCCTCCCCCAATCTTAATAAATACCGTGAGTTCCGACCCATAATGCTACGCCCAGTTTGTCTCTTTGCCTATTTTGACCCGGCACCAACTCTGGCACCGCACACACGTCATCTTTTGAGGGAACTGCATAGATCCGGCTTTGAGCTCCATATAGCCGTTTCTAATCTCACTCCCGATGACACAAATGGCCTTGAGCGCCTTCAACAAAGCTTTGTCAGCGGACCGGATCCAGTCACAGCTCGTCTTTATCCGCGGCATAATATCGGCCTCGATTTTGGCGCATGGCAGAATCTGGTCTCGTTTGGCTGCATTGAAAACGCATCTGAAATTCTTCTTGCCAATGATAGCGTTTTTGGAGCTATCCAGCCATTAAAGCCAATTATTGATACCATGCGAGCAGAGGAAAACCCCGTATGGGGTATGGTCCGATCAGAAGCTGTGACTCAACATCTGCAATCATGGTTTCTCGTGATGCAGCGTAGCGCTTTTCAGCACGAAGCAATCCAGCGTGTCTTCAATCAGCCATTCTCTAAAATGAGCAAAGACGAAATCATATTGCATGGTGAGCTAGGGCTAGGGCTGGCAATGCGCCATGCTGGTTGGCCGTTAAAGGCCTGCTGGTCTAGCCAACGTGGCCTTTCAAAACTGCTATCGACCAACCCCATGCATACAGACTGGCGGAGCGTTCTGCTTTCCGGCAAGGCGCCCTTCATTAAGACAGAACTTCTACGCGATAACCCAAGCGGAATTTCTGATGTTCGCAAGTGGCGCACTTATATGGCGCAGGCGTCACGCAACATGCCAGATTTCTTCGACCCGCAATGGGTAGAACTTTATCTCAACTCAACGCCCCGCCGTATCGTCGCACGTCCGACACGCTGGCGAGCCAAAGCCGTGCAAGCTCTGGCCAGCCAAGCCCGCTGGACGGCTTTACGTCACCTCGTGTTCAAGTACTGAGTATTTTTTAAGGTACTCCAACAACTCATCGCTTTGACGCTCAAACGTACACAGCTGCGCTTTCAAAGGATTGACGTAGTTAGCAAAGCGCCCGGGGTCTTCGATGAGTTCTTTCATCGCTTCATATAGCGCATCAGGACGTCCATCGATCGGAAGATGAGTACCGTTTACACCATCAACCACATCTTCCGCTTGGCCACCCGGAGCCGTAGTGATGACCCAAACGTCACGTGCCAGAGCTTCACGTACCGTCAAGCCGTAACTTTCTTTCCATTGCGACGGGAAGAGCAAAACATCGACATCGTCATAAAACGCGTCTAACTCAGACTGACTATAGCCGGGCCTGACATGAAGGTTGCCAGTTATTGTCCAATCCTTTTCATAAATTGAACGATAGCCAAGATTCAGTTTGTTATCGACCAGTGTCAGACTCCAATCAGAATTCTCAATTTTTTCAGAAGCCTTTTTAAGCAGTGAGAATCCTTTGATCTCCTCAGTACCGCCAACGTAAGCAAAGCGTACTCGCTCACCGGCGGCACGCTTCTTTTTCGGGCGCTTCGGCCACGTAAAGCCATTTTTGTTAACGACGATCTGCTCCGGTAGAATACCGTTAGCGATGTAAAGTTGTCTTTGTGTCTCGGATGGCGCGAGCAACAGTGCTGCTTTCTTCAAAGCATGGAACATAAGTTTCTGTCGGTCGTCCAAGTAGACAACATCCGAGTGGCAATTACGGCAAACATCAAAAGAAATAGTTTTTTGGAAGCAGTATTGTCCGTCCGCCTTAACCATAAATTGCCGCTCACACAGCCACCATGCATCATGCAAAGTAATGACATAAGGTATTTTGTGCTCTTCACAGCACCTTAAAAGTGAGAGGCCCATACCTTGAATGGAATGGAAGTGCACAATGTTGGGTTCCACAGCCTCAAGCCAAGCCGTGAACTCAGGAATAGTTGAAGGATTATCCATCCAACCGTAGCGGTCGCTAGCTTCAGGGGCACTAAGCCCTAAAACCTTCACGCCATCGGCAACATAGCGCAACGCCCCGTTGGGCCGTCCCCTTACATCAGGTCGGGTTGACGCTACCGAAATATCGACCCCACGTTGTTTTAAACCGTCTACTAATTCCTCAGCGACAATCGTGGCACCGCCAAAAGAGAAAGGTTTATAATAAACGTTTACGGATAATACACGCAGCCCTTCTGGCTCAACAGATTTTGGCCGTCCGTAAAGAGGAAATACTTGCTGCACAGCAACCTGATCAGGATGGTAACGCTGCAAAACATCTTTCATAGCTTGCTGCGCTAGGGAACGACGCAATGTTACGTCCCTCCCCAAACGTAAAAAATATTCACACCATTCTTCAGGGCTGGTTGCTATAAATCCGTTATTCCCATTTTTTATAATAGATGAAAATGGCTCCATTGGTGAACATATACTTGAAACACCCACAATGGATGCCTCAACATATTTTATATTACTCTTACAGTTATTAAATAATGTCTCTTGCAGCGGAGCAATACTAATATCGCTCTGTGAAAGTATTTCCAAATATTGTGCATATGGACGCATAGGTAGCCGCTCGACCCGATCACCAAAACGGTCGAACTTCTCTGGCACTTTCACAGGACCAATCACCCGTAAGCAGAGCTTTTCCTCTTGCAACATAGCGGCCCAGAGACCGCCCTCTGCCTGCAAGAAATCAGCATCATGGGTGTTAGTGCCTGAACCGTAACATATCCAAACTTGGTCCGTTTCTTCCTTATCAAACCCGGGAGGAAACTTCTCAACAATGCTCATTGTATCAAGATCAAGCGCATTCTCGACCGTGCCTACATCAGGTAGGCCAGCATCCTTCATGGCTTGAGCCAGAGACTTTGTTGACGCTAGCCCACGGCCACACGCCAACATACATTTTCGGAAAAGATCGACACCAAAGAAAATAACATCTTGCTCTTTCTTAGGCAGAGCAGCGACATTCCCATTTTTGCGGTATTCCTCCAAGTCAAAGATGAGGTCATCAACCTCCCACCTTGGCTCGAGCTGCAAACGGTGCGCTTCTTTGACTTGATCAAGGACTGAATCAAATCCCGGAACGCGGTAAAAAATCACTTGGGTACAAAATTGGAGTTCTGAGAGAACTTTACCGTTATCTCGCCAATCAACTACTTGGACCGACCAACCCAATCTCTCCAGAAGATCTTTCTTCTGCCAAACACGGTATTTGGCACATTGTTGTATCGTTAACTCAGCAATAATTAAAAATTTAGGTCTAATATTGTTAATATATACCTTATCTTTATAGAGATCTTTTTTATTATCACTAATTACATCAATAATATTTTTTTGTTTATTAAATTTCTGAATAAAAATACTTTTCTTTTGTTGAAAATCGAGCCCAACAAAATGATTAATGTACTCCTTAATCGTTTTGCCATTTGGTAAATATCCCCGCTTCAAACTTAAAATTAAACGCAGTGGGGCTGTTATTTTCCAAGAACGCGATTTGGTAAACCTCTCAAGATCACCTCGCATCTGGTTGCGCTCATTCAAAATGTCAGCAATGCGCTTTGCCTGTATGCGAGAAAAACTCGCCATGTAGCCTTGGTCTTCTGCAGTATTGGGGTGTTTGACTGGCATTGCTTCACTATTTTTGAGAGACGTCATGCAGACGTAATAGCACTTTTTAGAAAAAACAAAAAAAGGCCCGGTACGAAACCGGGCCTCTTCTAGATTCAACTTGGACTGAGATATTAGCTCAGTGTGAAGTTGCTTGCCTTCAGGTTGGTAACGCCAACGAACGTGATCTTTGAGTTGTCGCTCAGCTGAATGGTCGTGTTGCCGCCGGCAACAGTAGCATTCTGCAGAACGCTCTGCAGACCATTGTTGTTCTGGAGACCGTACTGGTACAGAGCCATGAGGTTACCAGCTGCACTACCGAAGTCTTCGATGGTGTAGTTGCCACCTGCACTGCCCTTGTTAAGAGCAAAGAGGTTAGCTGCGCCCGTACCACCCGTAAGTGTCGCGTTACCGGTACCGCCAACCAGCGTGTCCGCACCCGTACCACCGGTGATGGAGTCGTTACCCGTACCAGCGAATGCGTGCAGAACGCCGGTGTAGCTTGCGCCACTTACAGTTTCGCCGCCGTCGTTACCGACGAACAAGCTCGTGCCAGACCCAACCAACTGTGCGTTCAGAGCTGTTGCACCGAAGATTGTCGATGTACCAGCCGTGATCGTCGTGGAGCCCGTTCCGTTCAGGAAGGACAACGCGCCGGAAACGCTGATGTTGTTGGTGCTGCCACGAACAACCTGCAGGTTGCCTGTAGCAGAAATGGTGTCATTCAAGCCGCCAACAACGGTAGAGATGCTACCCGTCGAGAAGTACGAGCTTGCACTACCCGCCGTGACATAGCTGTTGGTGCCGAAGGACACATTGTTGTCTTGAGCGCCGTCAATGATGGTGCTGTTTGCACCCAAGCTGACGAGCGAGCTACCACCGAGCAGTGTGACTGTGTTGGTGCCCGACGTACCACGGATTGTGTCTTGGCCTTCAGAGAGAACAGAGTTCGTTCCTGAGCCAACTGTGATAAGGTTGTAACCTGTACCACCAGCAATCGTGTTGTTGCCGTTTGTCGCGTTGATCGTGTCGTTGCCGGAACCTGTAGCAATGTTCCAGTTGCCAGAAGCTTGGCTTCCAGCGAACAGGTTGTTGCCAACGCCACCAACAAAGATACCGCTTTGGCTGCCTGGGTTGACTGTGACACCAGCCCAGTCGCCAGCGATGATGCTCACGCCCGAAGCTGTGCTTTGTGTCAGATCGATAGATACTGCAGCATTCAACGTGTCAACGACGTCGTACGCGCCGACCGTGATGTTGGAGAGAGAACCACCAATGCTGTAGTTACCACCCTCAGAGATTGCGCCATGGCCATATGAGCCGCTTGAAACCGTTCCGGCAACAAGGTCAATCACTGATGATGAGTTTGCACCAAACTGGCTGTTGATGCCTGATGCATATTGATTAGCCAACGCTTGTGCGCGGGCACCGTCGACTGTGACGGCAAGTGTGCGCGCCGTTGTACCGTGAACCGTTACGACCGCCATAACTTAGCACTCCTCAAACTAAGATTGCGTACACTGGCGGCCATTATGGACCACCTCGTTTTAATGAGTGACGCCAAATTTATAATCGAACATTGTCCCCGAAGGCAATCACCGTTTAACTAACCCTTCAAAAAATCAGAGTTAAGCAAACTATAGGCAAAAGAAAGCCATTGGAGGCTTTAGACAACATTTTAGGCACTCCTTAATGCCTTACACAGAATGCACCATCAAAACAAGAGTTTCACACCCCTCTTACTTCAGATGACAAAAGACTTCAGAAGTGCAAGAAATTCATCATAAATGTCACAACTTAACAAAACACCAACACTGAAGGCCCGATAGGAGCAAAATGCAGCCCCTCTACCAAAAAAAAACAGCTTATCACTAAGGAAAATTATAGAATCCGACAGTGAGTGCTCTCATCTTATTACGGATGTTGTTAATAACTATAATACAAGGCTGCACAAAGAATCTATAAATACATTATTATTAAATGAAAAAATATTAGAATTACAAAACTACTATGAAAAACAGATAGATGAATTAAAAAACACATCTAATACTCAAGAAAAAATTACGAAATACTCTTTTTTTGAGCGAAAAAATCCAGAAGTTATCTATGTAGATAAAATAATAGAAAAGAAAAATACTACCAATATTTTGTTTGTTTCTGGAGAACCAAACACACCCGGAACTGAATATCGTTGCACTAGAAACGCTCAAGCCTGCATTGATGCAGGCTACGACGCGCGAGTTGTGGTGTGCGCAGCAGTCTCCTTTGACGACATTGCTTGGGCCGACATAGCTTTTTTCTGGAGAGTAGAGTTTAGTGGCCACGTCAGTACTATCATAGATTTGTGCCACAGAGAAAATGTTAAAACAATATTCGATGCAGATGATATTGTTTTCGTTCCGCATTATGCACGCATCAATATTATTGATGGCATCAGATCTATTGGCGCAACGGAAGAAAGAATAGAAAGAACATTCTGTGAGATGCGAAGAACTCTTGCAAAGTGTAATTTTGGATCCACAACAACAGCAGAATTAGCCACAGAGATGCACGCTATTCATCCTGTTGTTCATCTACTGCCAAATGTTTACGATCATGAGACCTTGCGTTCAGCCCGTCTCAATTTGCGCCTGAGAAAAGAACCGGGGCGCCCCGCTGAATTATTGGACATAGTACGAATCGGCTATGCGACCGGTTCACGCACACACCAACGCGACTTTAAACGTGCCTCAAAAGCTCTCGCGACTATACTTCCACATTATCCAAATGTTCGACTCGTACTTTTCCGTGAAAAAGACAATCAAAAACCCGTTTTACTCATGGAAGAATTTCCAGAACTTTCGCTCATCAAAGACCAGATTGAATGGCGCGACATGGTTCCTCTTTCGGAACTTGCCGAAGAATTTGCACGATTCGATATTTCTATTGCACCACTCGAATCTGATAATGTTTTCTGCGAGGCCAAAAGCGAAGTCAAATACATAGAGGCCTCCCTTGCTGGCGCAGCCTCCATCGTGGCTCGCACTGGCCCCTTTCTACGATCAGTACGCCAGGATGAAACCGGCCTTTTTGCTGAGACCACGGAAGAATGGTGCTCAGCGCTCACCAGACTCATTGAAGACCCCACCCTACGCACGCGCTTGGCACGCAATGCCTATCATGACGTGCTTTATCATTTCGGCCCAGCAGCCCAAGCTCGCCGCATGAAGCGTGCGGTCATGACAACACAAAGTGAGACATCAGCGGCAATTGCAGGAGAGTTACATTTCGCGGAAGCGGCACGAGGACGCTCCCCCTTCCTTTCATTCCAGAAAGCGACACACTCTTTTATAATGACCTCTACGGCGAGGCACGCGTTACTGTAGTCATTACCTCTTATAACTACGCAGAGTATGTTCTAGACGCCCTCGCATCCGTCGCTGCCCAAACTGAGAAGACTTTAGATCTTATCGTTGTTGACGATGGCTCTTCTGACGGCTCAGCAGAACTCGTACGCCTTTGGATGGAACGCAACACAGGCCGCTTTAACCGCCTCATCCTAAAACGCTCACACCATAACTCTGGGCTAGGTGGCGCCCGCAACATTGGCATGGACGCGGCAGAAACACCCTACATCCTTCAGCTGGATGCGGATAATCGACTACGACCTGAAGCATGCGCAGCCTTGGCCGATTCTATGGAAGCCGGTACAGCCTTTGCTTATCCGAAAATTCTAGCCTTCAATGAGCTTGGCCCCGTCATTCCCGAACATGACCCAGACTTTCCCAAACAGCCCGGCACACCACTCTTTATAAGCGACCTGTCGTACAACCCTCTTTGCTTAATCTCAGGCAATCAAATTGACGCCTTAGCCCTCGTGGCAAAATGGGCTTGGGCCGCCGTGGGGGGATATTACGTCTCTAAAGATGCAATGGGCTGGGAAGACTTTGACCTGTGGTGCAGCTTTGCTGAGCGCGGCTTACCTGGGAAATACGTCTCGGAAACCCTCGCCGAATATCGCCATCACGACCAAGCCATGACCAACACTTCTACCGAGCACGTTGATCGAAAGTCTAAAATTGTAGACTTTGTTCAAAAACGCCATCCATGGATCCGCCTCACCGTCTCCAAAGCAAAACCGAGGCAATAAGTACTTCAGGGCAGGTTCAATTCCTGCCCATCTAACACAAATAGACAATCAAGACGTACTGCACACACTACCTGTAATGCGCCTTTCTTACTTACTCGGTTAGCAATAACGACACATTTATCGCTGACACAGCAGCCCGCCAGCCCCCATAAAACGGGACAGAATCGCCACCCTCTCTGAAAATATTTATTCCCACTCAGACGCATGTTTTCCGCGCTGCATATTCCACAAAAAACGAAACATTTTGCGTTTCTAATGCACATCATTTCAGCTTGAATGTTAAGTTAACCCAGACATTTTTTGGAAAATTATGAACATTCGTTGAAATTATTATTCAGAAAAAATTAAAAATATGCGCAAAAATTTCTTTGGGAATATAGTTTTGAAATTATCACTCTGTGATTTATGAAAAAATCTGGTAAAATTTACTAAATTTTTTTTATTTAACGGTAAATAATGATAATTTACTTAATTAGTTTTTAATAATTTTGAATTTTATTATTAATAATAAATAAGTACCAATATTTACTTTGGTATTTGTATCCAGCAAATACTGTTAATATGACTTATTATTTCAGATTGTCATTTTATTCTTGAAAAGGTTTTTTGTCCGCACTATCTCCTCGCCAGAAAAAAACAAACAATGGTGTGGCAAATGACGACAGACATCACAGGCAGAAGAGCCAATGTTACCGCTTCTAACGGTAACAATACCGTCACCAATTTTACAGCAGGCCAAGCAGGCGGTTACTTAAACATTCGCCTAGATGGCTCTCTCTCGCCCTCTACAACGTCGGTACAGACGATCAACATCACGTCTGCCAATAATACCAGATTCCACATCGGCCTAACTTCTGGCTTTTTGAATGGCCTAACCAATGGCTTGATGGCCTCCTACACAGAAACCTACAACGGAAGGGTAACTCAAATCAGAGTAAGCTTCACCGGGCCAGGCTTTGTTTCCGGTCCATTTGGAATACCTGTGCCGGGCCTGATTACGTCTACACCAGTTGTTATTAACATTACTGGAAACCCATTCGGACTGAGAAACGGACATTCCGAAACCAGAAGCTTAAATAACCTTTTCGGGGAAGTCTTCGGCGGTACCGTGGATATTTGCTTCCTCAAGGGCGCGCTGATTCAGACACCATCTGCAGACGTATGTGTAGAAGAGATTGCTGTTGGCGATGAAGTTGTCGTTTACGTTGATGGCGCACCAAAAACTGACACCATCAAATGGGTTGGCAAATCAACATGCCTTATCCGTTCTGACGTACCTGATGACGAAGCAGGTTACCCTGTCAGAATCATGAAGGACGCAATTTCTAACGGCGTGCCATCCGCAGATCTTTTGGTCACAGCCGAGCATTGCTTGTTCTTTGATGGCAAGTTTATACCAGCTCGTATGCTCGTTAACGGCCGTTCAATCTTCTTCGACAAGTCGTTCACATCATACGACTACTACCACATCGAAACGGAAGAGCACTCTGTCATCAAGGCTAATGGTATGCTGACAGAAAGCTATCTAGACACAGGGAACCGTTCATCCTTCCGCGGCGGCAAGGTCGTTTATATCGGTCAGCCAGCCAAATCATGGGAAAACGACTCTGCCGCTCCTCTGACCACAGCTCCTGAGGCTGTTGAGCCTATCTTCAAGGAAATTGAAGAACGGTCTAAAACCCATTCCTTCGCTCTTGTCCAGCAGCCTTACCGCCTGACGGAAGACGCTGGTGTTTCGTTGTTAACGCAATCTGGCCTTACTCTTGAGCCTATCCGTCAAACAAACGGCCATTTGGTGTTCATCATTCAAGGCGACGTACAGTCCGTCCGGATCCTGTCACGTGCATCACGACCATACGACACGATTGGCCCTTACTGGGATGACCGCCGTTCATTCGGTGTTGCCGTAAGCGATGTACATATCTTCGAGTGGAATGAAAAAACATCCATCACGGTCCACCAAGATGTTCAAGACCTTGAAGGGTGGCACGCGCTTGACGATAGCAACGAAGCACGCTGGACCAACGGCAACGCATTCCTGCCACTGAACCGTAAGCACCCAGAAGATCAGGCAATCCTAAGCCTGAAAGTTCAAACAGGAACTTATGTACTGGAAGAAGAGAACAACAACGCCTCTTCTCTATCAGCATAATTTCTGTCGAAGACTTCAAGACACGGTGGGCGCCTAAAAACGCCCACCGTGTCGCCTTCGTGTATAAACGCCCGACAACAAATGCCGGCTGTTCGAGAAACCACTCAAGGCCTAGCCACCCTTAGTGGGGGATGTTCAGATCAATATCATCCAGCCAGAGACGAGCATTTCCATCTGAAGGCGCACGCCAGTCTCCTCGCGGGGAGAGAGAACCACCGGCGACGATTTTGGGACCATTTGGCATAGCTGAACGTTTGAACTGGCTCGTCGCAAAAAAGCGCTTCACAAACACAGCTAACCAATGACGAATGGCTGGAAGATCATAAGAACGCCTTTGATCTTCAGGGTAATGAATAGGCCAGCCTTCAGTTGCTACATCGCCCCACGCTTTTTCCGCCATAAAAGCAATGCGTGACGGTTTGAAGCCGTAGCGCAACACATAATATAGCGTGAAATCCTGCAACGCATACGGACCGATGAAAGATTCGGTGCTTTGGATTCCCTGCCCAGAATCGGGCACAAGCTCTGGCGAGATTTCCGCACTGACAATAGCGTCGAGGATGTCCGGCAAGTCTGAGCCCAAGTTCCCTTCACGCGCTATCCAGCGGATAACGTGCTGTATGAGCGTTTTCGGCAAACCTGCATTCACATTATAATGGGCCATTTGATCACCGACGCCGTATGTGCACCAGCCCAGCGCCAGTTCAGACAAGTCGCCCGTTCCCACAACGATACCCTTGTGGTGATTGGCCAAACGAAAAAGAAAATCTGTCCTCAACCCAGCCTGAACATTTTCGAATGTCACATCATGCACGGCTTCGCCGCGTGCGTAGGGGTGATCGATCCCCCTAGCATACTGCGTGCCGTGGGCCGGATATCGAGCTCTTGTGCCGACACACCAAGGGCTTTCATTAAACTATGGGCGTAGCGCAAGCTTTCGGCACCGGTCGCAAAGCCGGGCATCGTGTAGGCGCGCACCTTGTCTCGGGGCCACCCCAACTCGTCAGCTGCACGAACAGCAACAAGCAGTGCGAGAGTACTATCCAGCCCCCCCGAAACGCCAATTACCGCACATTCCGCAAAACTGGCTTCCAAGCGGCGCCTCAACGCAGTGACCTGAATAGTCCAAGCTTCATAGCAGTCTCGGGCTAAAGTCTCTGGCGCGTCTGGCACAAAAGGAAAACGCGCCAAAGGCCGACGTAAACCTAAATCCTCCATGGGCGGCGTAAGCTCAAAATCCACCACGCGAAATTTGGAAGTGTTGCCCCCAAATTGCCCAACGCGCATCCGCTCTTGACGCAACAACGCCAAATCAACGTCAGCAATCGCTACGCGTCGACCGCGCGGGAAGCGGTCAGACTGCGCCAGCAGACGCCCCGCTTCGTGAATGGTCACCTGACCATCCCATGCGAGGTCCGTCGTCGATTCTCCCTCACCAGCAGCGGCGTAGGCGTAGGCTGTAAGTGTCCGCATAGATTGCGCTTTACACAAAAGCATACGGTCATCAGTGCGCCCCACAGTCACAGGCGAAGCCGACGGATTCAGGATGATGCGCGCGCCCGCTTGCGCTAAAGCGCCACTTGGCGGGTTAGCAACCCACAAATCCTCACAAATTTCGACGCCTAACACTAAATCCGGCAGGTCCGACGCCCTAAAAAGCAAGTCTGCCCCAAAAGGGACATCCCTTCCGTCCCATTTGACCGTAGCCGACACGCCCTCTCCGGACGTGAAATGACGCGGCTCGTAAAATTCGCGATAGCGAGGGAGATGGGTCTTCGGGACAAAGCCCAAAACGCGCCCCGCCTGTACAACAGCCGCTACATTAAAAAGGCGATCATTCACAGCTAACGGCAAGCCAATGACGGCAACTGTATTAAAGGCTGCTGTTTGGTCTGCAAAAGCTGCCAAAGCTTTACGCGTACCTTCCAAAACAACGTCCTGAAAGCGCAAGTCATCAAGCGTGTAGCCGGTCAGACCTAACTCAGGGAACACGACTGCCGCGACACCGTCCCGATGGCATTCACCAACAATCTTCGCCATTGAGGCCGCGTTAGTGGCTGGGTCCGCAAGCACAATCGGCAAGGTGCAAGCGGCAATCCGCGCAAAACCCTGATGATACAGAGAATGAAAGACAGCCATAGACTTAGCCCCTTACGCAAACAGCCAACACGCAAAACACCGGCAGATTACTTATGCATAGCTTAGCGCAACTGACGCAGAAGGCGCGACGTACCCATAAAACCCAGCACCCACACAACACAGGCATAGACCCCGCCTAACTCCGTCATTGAGATGGGCAGCCCCAATAAATAATCCGGGGAGTCGCACGGTTTGCTTGGTCTTTTAGGCAGGTTTGCAATCCACGTCTTAAAGTCTCCACCATGGAACACGGGGACGCGGCACTCCGCATCGGGACTAGGCCAAAAATGGTGCTCAACCCCGCTATGCATAATGGCGAGGCCGATACTGACCGTCACGCAGGCCAAGCCTAAATAAGCCACCGGCGGCGCATACCGGCGGGGCATCAGCAGCAATACTACGCCAATCCCGCTCAACACGCGCCAAGGCCAACGCTCCCACAAGCACAGAACGCACGGAACAAAACCGTATTTATGCTCTGCAACATATGCCGTTCCTAAAGCCAACAGCCCAGCTATTAAAAATAGCCACCCTACCCGGTTTGCATTGTCAGGCCGGTTCCGTCGGAAAAGCGTCATAGTTACATCCCATTCCGGGTGAAAATAAATCTTGGGGTGATGATTACATTGAACATCAACCCATGGGGGCTACCGTAGCTTATTCCAAGCCTGGATCGGTTGCTTCCGGTGGGGGAAGGTTCTGCGGAGCTGTAGCCTTAGGAGGAGGAGGTGCCAAAGGTGTTGGTGCAGTGCTCGGCGGCGCCAACGGAATCGGTGCACCCGCATCCGGTGCCAAAGGTATTGGTGAACCGCCACTCCCGTCCCCGGTTGCATCTTGGGCTTCTGCCCCAGAAAGAACCGGCTTCTTCGCTTCGGGCAAAGGACCCGGATTTGGCTCTACCATTTGCCCATCGCAAGATACGACACGCACATCATAGAGAGGGCTTCCATACACAGCCAAGCCTGGCTCATTGGCCAACATCCAGCCATCAAATGCTGGGCGGGTTGCATCGCCCGTATCTTTCAAGTGCAGCAACGCCCCCGAATCAGCCGCCAGACTGGGAGGGCGGCTAACGCATGCATCAACCGAGATGGAGAGCGTACGAAAAGTCGTACTGCTCCCCACAGGAACGGATATCGTTTCCAGATGGGCATCCAGACGATTCATAACATGCAGAACCGCGTTACTGCGGCCTTGCCATGTTTGCGGCGCGTACATTTGGGGCGGCGTGATTCCGACCGCACCCCATGCCTTGGGCAACGTACAACACGCTATTACACCTAAAGATATGAGTGAACGCCGCATCATAGTTCCTCTCCCCCCAGACGGCGGCTCGAACACACCTCCGCAGTTGGGTCCTTCAATGTTTCTAAAGCGGCTTCAAAAGAACGGAGCATTGAATCCGCCGAGGCCCCCATAAGGATGCCATCTTCAAACGCATCTTGCAGGATTTGGCGCAGTTCAGCATCGTTTTCGCGCAAAACCCTAACCTTTTCCAAACAGGTCAGGGCGGCGCCGTTTTTATCCTGCCATATCATGCGCTTTATCTCATTCAGTGCTGCTACGGTTGATCCGACAGACCACCATGCGGCTGCGTATCGGTTGAACTGTTAGGCGCTTTGTCAGCGCTCTTTGCTTTTTGCAAAGTATCCGTGACCGAGAAAATAAACTTGCTGAGCAGTTGCTCCAGACTGATCGAGCCCTGAGTTTCAGTCATCACGCCATTCGCCTGTACGTTATGGTCAGAGCCACCCGGCGACAGGGCGATGTACTTGCCCCCCAGCAAACTATCGGACGTGATAATAGCGGCTGTATCGACAGGCAGTTTGATGTTGGGGGCAACGTTAAACGTAACCTGCGCCTGAAATGTTTTCGGATCGACCGTCTCAGCCGTTACATGGCCAACCGTGATCCCCGCCAAACGCACATCGGAGCCAACATCCAAACCATCGATCTGACTAAACGCCGCATGAACCGGGTAGCCTTCGTCTCTCCTCGTGCGATTGCCGACTACGGCAAAGCCCAGAAGAACGACGAGCAAAACAAGCACACCACATCCTGTCAGGAATTCTTTACTTGCCAAGGAGCTGCCTCGCCCTGTTGCTGCCGCCGTATTCATAGACACTACACCCCAGAAACCGTTCTGCGACCCGATGGTCAAATTGATATGTCTTTACTTAACTTTCATCATCTAGCGGCTTCCGCCTCCGCCGTCCAATATCATAGTCCCGAGCCACACAAACGCACTGCCAAAATGTTATCCCCCATATCCCCATCTTTACGGGTATTGTTCGGGGTCCGAGGCTATTTTTCCAGCTTCCGCGCGGGCATCTCACACGCTTACACTTCTTCTTATGACAACCCGCCTTCACTGGACCGGCGTTCGGATGAGGACGCTTCAGGTCACCACCGATCCAGACGACAGCTCTACACGCGCTGTCACCCTTCCCGCCGCATGGGATGACGCCGCAGCTGAAGCTTTGGCGCGCCTTGCACCGGGCGAAGGGCCTGTCCGTCTCGCGACTGAAGCGGCGCGTTGGGTAGACACGCTTGATGCATGTCTGCCTTTGCCGGGTACTCCGAAGGACGCAGCACCTCTGGGACATGCCCTTTCATGTCTTCTCCTCTTCCGCCAGATCGCACCAAATGCTGCGCTATGGCGCCGTGAGGCAGAAGCCACCCCTGGGTTTGTGGTGCGGCTTTCATCCTTTGTTGATGACGGTGCGTTCTCCGCCGAACATTTTGCGGTCTCACTTGCGGTTATTTGTGACGCGTTGCGGCGCCTTCAAGGTGAGCAATCCGCTGAACGTAGCGGCGCTTTACCCCTGTTCGACGCACCCGACACAACGCCTAAAGACCCGGCAGGCCTGATCCTCCTGACGGACCTTGATGCGTGCCTTGCTGCAATAGGCTTGGATTACGATAGCGATGATGGACGGGCAGCGGCACAAGCTCTGACTGCATTGACAACTGCCATCGCACGGGCTGGTACATCACTGGCAGCCCCAACGATTCCAGACTCGCCATTGGGCGGATTGCGTAATTTTGCCGCCCGCGCCTTACCCCCCGCAGCAGCGTATGGTGACGGCGCATGTCTGGCTCCAATCCAAACGGGGTTTTCAACCCCCGGCCCCGTCGATGGACTACTCGACGTTGAAGCCTGCGGCTTAGCTCCTATTTTTTCGCCCACACGAGAGGACGGCCGCTTACGCCGCGCAACCCTACAGCGGCTTGAGCATAGGGGACTACAGCCCCAGTCTGCTCTCGCATTAGCGCTCTCCGGCACCAATCCGCTCCCCCCTACAAGTCCTGAAGCGCATGAACGCATGCATCATGCTCTGTGTGCCCTAGTCGATTTCATGCCCGAACTCCCCGAGCCGGAATATGCTCGCCTGCGAGCAAAGCTTGAGCGTGGTGCACGGCGCCCGCTGCCGAATCGTCAAAGAGGTTTTACTCAGCGCGCAGCGATCGGTGGCCACGGCCTTTTCATGCGGACCAGTGAATTCGATGACGGCTCACTCGGAGAAGTCAGTTTCGTGCCCGCTCGCGAAGGAGCAATGACCCGTGGCTTGATGGAGTGCCTTGGGCAGGCTGTGAGCATTGGCCTTCAACATGGCGCGCCCTTAGGCGCCTTTGTTGAACGATTCGCTTACGCGCGCTTCGGTGCCGCTGGCACTGTCGAAGGCGATCCTAGCATGGGATACGCGTCATCAATGGTCGATTACGCGTTCCGGACATTATCTGATGCCTATCTAGACCACCCATTGCCGGACGCTCCCCAGCAGGCGGTCGAAAAAGAAGACCCTGCACCCATGCTTCCGCTCAATATGGATGGCGACCAACAGGATATATCTGTTCAGGGAATCAGTAAAAATAACGGCGATGGCGGCGCAAAAGGACGACGCCGACGGCTCCGTTTGGTCAGCTAAGACACATAGGATTGATACTTCGCATTGACACCGTGAGGAGTCGTCGGTAGCAAGCCGGGTACGTAGGTTAATGTCCGGAAGGTCTTCTTTCAGACAAGGCCAAACGTGCTGGACTAAGAGGGTTCAATTAACGTGGTTCACCGCCCGTCCGAAAAGGAAGAAAGCTTCGCCGAGCGGCTTGCCCGCGCTGACGCAAAACTTTCTCCTAATAAACGGTCGAAAAAGGCAGGTGGAGCACCCTCATCCAATGGTAACAAAACTCTGTCAGAGTTTGGCGTTGCCATGCGATTGGGTACTGAACTTGTCGCTGGTCTAGCCGTAGGAGTAGCAATCGGGTACGCTCTCGGTTGCTGGTTAGGGTACAAAGTCGTGTTTATCGTGATTTTTGCCCTGTTTGGATGTGGTGCCGGCATGATTAATGCTTGGCGTTTCTTAAACGGGCCAGCCCTCCTGGCAGGCCCCACTAATGACGGGAGAAGCCAGCGTGGCTGCCGGATCGACGATTGACGCGCTCGGACAATTCGAGCTGACACCGGTTCTCGGTACGCTCGGTGAAAGTCTGCATTTTTCGCAGTCGCCGCTCTTTATGCTCATCGCTGTCGTACTGGTTCTTAGCTTCCTGTATATCGGAATGCGTCCTGCGGCAGTTGTACCGGGGCGTCTGCAAGCTGCGGCCGAGCTTGGATATGACTTCGTCCATGACCTTGCTGTCAGTACGATTGGTGAAAAGGGAACAGCTTTCTTCCCATTCATCTTTGCACTCTTCTTTTTCATTCTGACCGGTAACTATCTCGGTCTTATCCCTTTCTGCTTCACTTACACCAGCCACATTGCCGTGACTTTGGCTCTGGCTGTTGGAGTGTTTCTGCTATCAATCGTTGTAGCCTTGCGCCATCAGGGAATTGGCTTCTTCAAGCACTTCCTCCCCGCTGGCGTTCCTATCGGCTTGGCTCCACTGATTGTCCCGATCGAGATCATTTCTTTCCTCTCTCGTCCTATCAGCCTGTCAATCCGACTGTTTGCCAACATGGTAGCCGGTCACGTGTTGTTCGAGGTTTTCGCCTCCTTCACGATCATGCTCGCTGGTCTGGGTGTTGTGGGTCAAGTCATTGCCATCGCTCCGATCGTGTTCAACATCGCATTGATGGCTCTGGAATTGCTGGTAGGCCTGCTGCAGGCATATGTCTTCGCGATCCTCACCTGCATCTACCTGCGCGAGGCTGTTGAGCACTAATCCCTAGTGCCCGATAGCTTTCGGCATATTCGTTTTTCTTCCAACCGCCTACTAAGGAAACTCTAACATGGACGTTCAAGCAGCTCGTGAAATCGGCGCCGGTCTGGCAGTTATCGCTCTGGCAGGTGTCGGCGTTGGTATCGGCAACATCTTCTCTACGCTGGTCAGCACAATCGGCCGTAACCCAGCATCACGTGCAAACGTATTCGGTCTGGGCATGCTCGGCTTCGCTCTGACAGAAGCTGTTGCTCTGTTTGCTCTGCTGATCGCATTCCTGATCCTGTTCTCCTGAGGGTCAAAATGAACCGCATGCCACGCCTTTTCCTGTTCGTCGCTACGCTGGCGGCTGTGCCGGGCCAAGCCGTGGCTGCGGGCATGCCCCAGCTACGCTTCAATGACCATCTGGTCATTGGGCAGGTCGTCTGGGGTGCCGCCATCTTCATTGGCTTCTACCTCGTCCTGAGCCGCTCAGCCCTTCCAAAGGTTGAACGCGTTCTGACAAACCGTCGTAACCGTATCCAGAACGATCTGGATGTTGCACGACGCGCCAAGGCAGAAGCTGATGCGGCAAGCGCAGAGCTTCAAAAAGCACGTCATGACGCTGCCGCACAGGCACGTGCCAATGTCGAGCGCATCCAAAATGAGGCACGCGCTACTGCCGAGGCACATGCCCAAGCAGCTGCAAAGCGTTTGGAGGCCGAGATCGCTCAGGCCGAGGAACGCATCGCCCAATCCCGTAACACCGCTCTTGCAAGCTTGCCTGACATTGCAACCCAAACGGCGCAAACCGTCGTTGGCCGTTTGCTTGGTACAGATGCCAGCACCGCACAGGGTACGGCTATTTCTGACGCCGTCGCACGGGCACAAGCCTGAAGGAGGACATGATGTTCCACGAACCACGTTTCTGGACCGCACTGGCCTTCGTCCTTTTCTTCGTGATTTTTGGACGCAAGCTCTGGGCCGTCATCACGCATACGCTTGATGCACGCGCAGACCGCGTCCGTGCCGACCTTGACGAAGCATCTCGCCTGCGCCGCGAAGCCGAGCAAATGCTCGAAGACGCGACACGCGAGCGTGAAAAAACACTTGAAGAAACCAAGCAGATGATCGCCCGATCGGAAGCCGAAGCCGCAGCTGTGGCTGAGCGCGCCCGTCAGGATGCTCAAGAAGCTGCTGAACGTTACGAAGCCCAAGCTCGTGACCGTATTGAAGCCGCAGAGCGTGCAGCCCTGCGTGAAGTACGTGAACGCGCTACAGCCATTGCCATCAGCGCCGCACGCGACGTTGTTGCATCACACCTAGCATCCAGCCCTGAAGCTGCTGCTAAGCTTGTTGATGAGAGCCTCGCTGCATTGCCAGCATCGCTCCGCAAAGCCGCTGCTTAAAACTATGACAACAGCTGAGACCCGGGAAACTCCCTTAAAGGTGCCCGGGTCTTCGCCCTCTGATACGGTCTCTTCCCCTATGACTCAAAGCGCTCTCACGATCAGCATTGTCATGGCGGTTTTAAACGAGGCTGAGAATATTATCCCGGTTTGCCGGGAACTCGCCGCTACGCTTGAAAAGCTACCACCCTGCGAAATCGTCGCTGTGAATGACGGTAGCACTGACTTAACAGTCACCCGCTTGCTTGAAGCGCGCGATAACTTCCTGCCGCAACTCCGAATCATCAGCCACCCGAAGCGCCTCGGCAAATCCGCAGCTCTCCGCACAGGTATTGAAGCTGCCAAAGGGGAATGGATCGCTACGATTGATGGCGACGGACAAGATGATCCGACCTCTATCATTCACATGCTCTCCCTTGCACAGGCGCATCAGGGTGCAGCGCCATTGGTTGTCGGCGTGCGTCGCAAGCGGAGCGACCGCCTATCACGCCGCATCGCAACAAAATTCGCCAACGGCCTGCGGCAAAAACTGCTGAACGATGGTTGCCCTGACACTGGCGCACCTCTCAAACTCTTCTCGCGCGCTCTATTTCTACGGATCCCTCAATTTGAGGGAGTTCACCGCTTTCTGCCCGCGCTACTCGGCCATTATGGCGCACCACTTATCTGCTACGAAGTTCAGCATCGTTCCCGGCTGCACGGGCAATCCAAATATACGAACTTAAACCGCGCTTTAGTTGGCATCCGTGACCTACTAGGCGTGATGTGGCTCCAAAACAGGACCCACCTTCCCTCTCGCACGACCGAGCATTAAGATGTTCTGAGCCGCTCACAGCGGCTTTAATGCGTGCCCAAACCAGTGCTGAAACTGGTAAAATTGGAAATGCCTGCATGACATTGACCTTCCGTCATTACTTTCTCCTTGCATTAATGACGTTCACGCTGGCGCTTTCCGGGCGTATGTCTCTTCCTCCCCTCGACAGAGATGAACCGCGATACATGGAAGCATCTGAGCAGATGCTTTTATCCGGTAATTACGTTGACGTGCGCTTCCAAGACAAACCGCGCTATCTCCAGCCAGCGGGTATCTACTGGCTCGAGTCTTCCGTCGCCGCGACTGCGCAAAAGATTTTTGGTCCCTCAGTACTGCGCAAAACATGGCCTTATCGCGTACCCAGTCTCATTGCTGCATCATTGGCCGTACCCCTTACCGCATGGATCGGCAGTGTCCTTTTCAATGGTCTAACCGGTTTATGTGCTGCTGGCCTTTTGATGGTCTCAACACTCTTCGTCGCTGAAAGCCGCATGGCGACCATCGATACGGTTTTACTGCTTGATATCCTGACCGTCCAAGCCGCACTCCTACGCGCGTTCCGTGACCGGGAAAGCGATCGTACAACGTCCATACAAACGGCCCTGCTTTATTGGGCGGCGTGCGGTGTCGGCCTGATGCTCAAAGGGCCCGTCGTCCTCATTCCTGCGTTTGGGACACCGCTTACTTTTTGGCTGTCCGAGCGCGCCATCAAATCCGACAATGCACGCACTGGCCTTTTCAAACGGATGCGCCCTGCTTGGGGATGGCTTCTCATGCTGGCCGTTGTCATTCCGTGGTGCGTCGCTATTCAGGTAGTGAGCCACGGCCAATTTTTTTCAAAGGCTGTCGGGCATAATTTTCTGGGTAAAATTGGGCATGGTCAAGAATCCCATGGATTATTCCCGGGCTATCATCTCCTTGTTTTTGCCATCGCGTTCTGGCCGGGGTCATTTTTTGCAGCTCTTGCCTTACCTGCAATCTGGAAAAATCGCCTTACCCCCCAAGTCCGTTTTCTGCTGAGTTGGATCGTGCCGCACTGGCTCGTTTTTGAACTCATCGCCACCAAGCTGCCGCATTACGTTTTACCGACATACCCTGCCATTGCCATTCTAACGGCCGCTGCCTTGGTTTTCTGGCCGCAAATAACCGTAGGCCGTCTGGGAAAATACCTCCTTGGTTTTTACGGTACTGTGTGGGGAATTCTCGGAATCGCATTTTGCCTTGCAGGCAGCGTTTTAGTCTTCACGTTAGAGCACCGCGTTATTGCACAAGAGTTAATTGCCCTTGGTGGCTCTCTACCGCTCATGGTGTTGGCAATTTGGTTCATCTTCAAAAAAGCACGGCGCAATGCGCTGATCTGCGTCATGGGGGCTGCCATCTTAACGCATGCTGGTTTGTTTCTTGCGGTTATCCCAAATCTTCAAACTATTCGGTTGGCACCACGCGTTGCTGAACTCTTCCAAGCCGTTCAGCCTTGTGCTGACAGCACGTTAATCTCGACCTCGTACTCTGAACCTAGCCTCGTATTCCTTGCTGGCCCTAACACCCAACTCTTGGGCGCAGCTCCTGCTGCACAGTATTTATCAGGCCACAAAGAATGCAGCCTTGTTCTTGTCGACCGTAAAGACGAAGCCGCGTTTCGAAAAGCACTTGAGCAAACCGGAACGGAACTCACAGAATACGGCCGTATCAAGGGGCTGAATTATTCCAACGGTCACCATCTAGACTTAGGTTTGTTCGCTCCGCGCTGACGTAAGAAAAAAGCCTCCTAGGTTTGGGAGGCTTTTTCATCACTATCAGCCTGAGAAAGCCGCTTAGGAATGCTCTGCTTTTACAGCCTCTAAACGCGCAAGACGCTCTTCCAAAGCTGTAAAACGTTGTTCCGCCTTTTCCTGAGCTAAACGCGCACGGTTCAGCATTTCTTGAGTCGCCTCGAACTCATCGCGCCGCACCAAATCCAAACCATTAAGCACTTCGTCTACACGCGCCCGGACAATAGCGTGCACTTCCTCGCGCAGGCCGCTGGCGGCTGAAAGAGCATTGCCCGCAAAACCAGCAATATCATCGAAAAAACGTGCCTTAATTGACATGGGTACCACTCCTAAACACAATGCACTGTTCCACAATGGTGGTGAGCCAAAGCGCATTGCTTGGTTCGTAACGATAGAACGACTATACAGGAAGTATCGTCAGCGTCACGGCTGGCATTCTTTTATCGGTCACCACTTTTCATTTAGACCGAACTGCCGGAGCTTCCTGCCCATGAGCCACCCGCTCCTGTTTCCCGGTTTTGACCCGGTTGCTTTTCATTTAGGACCTTTAGCAGTGCGCTGGTACGCACTTGCTTACATGGCATCCTTTATCTTGGCATTGCCACTTGTAAAAAGATTATGCCGCCTCTCGCCTGCCATTGCCGACAGTGCTGCAGTCGATGATTTTTTATTTTACGGCATCATCGGCGTGCTATTGGGTGGCCGCCTAGGTTACGTTTTATTTTACCGACCTGATTTTTATCTGACGCATCCTGTCGAAATCCTGAAAACCTGGCAGGGAGGAATGTCTTTCCATGGCGGAGCACTGGGCGTCATTCTCATGCTCATCTGGTTTACATGGAAACGCAAAATCAACTTTCTTGCTTTTGCTGACCGTGTTGTGCCTGTCGTGCCTATCGGACTCGGACTCGGGCGGTGCGCAAATTTTGTTAATGGCGAGTTATGGGGACGCCCTGCTCCCGACAACCTCCCTTGGGCGATGATCTTCCCCACTGGTGGCCCGATACCCCGGCATCCATCAGAGCTTTACGAAGCCTTGACCGAAGGCTTGCTGCTTTTGATTGTCTTGCTCGTAGCGGCCCAACGGGAGAAAATCCGCAAGCATTACGGTGCACTCTCGGGCCTGTTCCTTGTAGGTTATGCCTGTGCGCGCAGCTTTTGTGAATTCTTCCGGGAACCCGATGCAAATATTGGATTCCTGCCAGGTGGAACCACCATGGGGCAACTCCTGTGCATTCCAATGGCTTTGGCTGGGATCGCGATTATAACCTATGCTTGGCGCCACCCACGTAAGGACGTGTCTCATGCCTGACGTCATTGTTCCGGACAGCGCGCTGCTCCGCTCTACGGCACTGCATGTCCCACATGCTTTCTTTACGCGCCTTGGTGGTGTTTCGCCTGCTCCGTTTGATAGCTTGAACGGCTCCTTATCATCTGTGGATGACCCAGAAAATATTCGGGAAAACCGCGCGCGGATCGCTCATACTCTAGGGGTACACCCCCAAAACCTGCTCGGATTAAAGCAAACTCACAGCGCTATCGTTCATACGATACGGCACGGTACTGAACATTGGCTTACTGGCCGCGGCCCCGAAGGAGACGCGCTGGTGACAGATTCCCCTGACATCGCTGTCAGTACCATCACGGCAGATTGTGGCCCTCTTCTATTGGCCTCGGCTGATGGGCGCATTGTCGGCGCAGCGCATGCCGGTTGGAGAGGTGCTGTCGGGGGAGTAATTGAAGCTGTTATCGACGGTATGCGTGCCATAGGCGCTGTGGACATACGCGCCGTTGTCGGCCCGTGCATCGGTAAAGACGTCTACGAAACGGGACAAGACATGTACGAGGCTGTCACGAAAATAGACTCCGAACGCGGCCCCCGTTTCTTCAGACCAGCCCCAAAAGAAGGGCATTTTTTATTCGATTTATCGGGCTATTGTGCGGACCGTTTGCGGGCCGCTGGCGTATCAGAAGTTCAAACGCTGAACGTCGACACGCTGACTGATGAACGATTTTTCAGCCACCGCCGCCGTACCCTTGCCGGAGGCGGCCATATCGGACACCAAGTATCGGCCATCAGACCGATCTAAAGAAAACCCTCCAAGCAATCATTGCTTGGAGGGTTTTTTGTTTTATGCGGCTTGCAGAGCAGTTCTTACACCGGCTTCCCATTCAGGATCAGCCTTGTGGAAAAGTGCTAGCTGACGCTCGATGATCTCTTGAGGCACTCCAGCCATGGCACCCGCAAAGTTACTGTAGAAGCGTTGCTTTTCTTCTGCATTAAACAGGCGGAAGAGCGCGCGTGGTTGCTCGAAATCGTCACCATCTGAGCGATGCTCGTAATACGCGGCATCCCCATTGATCTTCAGCGGTGGCTCGACAGCGTCTGGCGCTTCTACAGGTCCCGAGAACGAATTGGGCTCATAATACCCACCGTCTCCGGGCTCAGGAGCATCAAAGCGCATCGGACCATCCATGTGATAGTTCTTCACTGGAATTTTGGGCCGGTTCACAGGCAGCGTCTCATAGTGCGTTCCAACGCGGTAGCGGTGTGCATCTGCGTAGGCAAACAAACGGCCTTGCAGCATACGATCAGGTGAGAAGCCAATACCCGGCACAACATTGGACGGGGAGAAAGAGGATTGCTCAATCTCAGCGAAGTAATTGACCGAGTTGCGGTTTAATTCCATCACCCCGATCTCTTGCAGTGGATAGTCCGACTGCGACCAGACCTTCGTGATATCGAATGGATTGAAAGAGACGCGCTCAGCTTCGGCTTCGTCCATAATCTGGATGTACACTGTCCAACGGGGGAAGTCGCCTTGGTCAATCGCGTTGTACAGGTCTTCCTGTGCGCTTTCGCGGTTATTGGCGATGATCTTGGCAGCTTCTTCATTGGTCAGGTTGCGGATGCCCTGCTGGGTCTTGAAGTGGAACTTCACCCAGAAACGCTCACCCTCACGGTTCCACAGTGAGAAGGTGTGGCTCCCGAAGCCGTGCATGTGGCGGTAGCTTTGAGGAAGTCCGCGATCCGAGAACAGGATTGCAACCTGATGCAACGTCTCTGGGCTAAGTGACCAGAAGTCCCACATAGCCGTCGGTGAACGCAGGTTCGTACGAGGATGGCGCTTTTGTGTGTGGATGAAATCAGGGAATTTGATCGGATCCCGCACAAAGAAGACTGGCGTATTGTTACCAACAAGGTCCCAGTTGCCGTCATCCGTGTAAAATTTGACGGAAAAACCGCGTACGTCCCGCTCAGCGTCAGCGGCACCGCGCTCACCTGCGACGGTAGAGAAGCGGGTCAGAAGGTCAGTTTTTTTACCAACTTCTGAGAAGATCGAAGCGCAGCTATAGCGCGTAATGTCTTGGGTAACGGTGAATGTTCCAAAAGCACCCGAACCTTTTGCGTGCACGGTCCGCTCAGGGATACGCTCACGGTTCTGATGAGCTAACTTTTCCAACAGCTGATAATTTTCCAGCAGCAAGGGCCCACGCGGACCTGCAGTCTTGCTGTCTTGGTTATTGCCCCAAGGGGCGCCTGCTGTCGTACGGATAATGTTGCGCTCAACCATCATCACACCTCTTGTTTCTCTGTTGAGCCAACCTCTACCGAAAGCAGGAAAAATCTAGAAACCGATTAATTTTATTTTTTTAAAAGGTTTCACCTATTTGTAATATCCATCACGATGCCGTTAAGTTTTGACATAAGTCGTTCTTTATTACGGCTTAAAGGCTTAGAGTGTTCGTGAGCGCGAGATGCGGTCTTTATTGAAGGAGCATAGCAGGGCGATGCTGGTCTACAGCCCCATTACGATGACGCTTTCTATGCCCTTTAACCGCTCTATTCGCGCCCTTCATTTTCAATCCCGCGTAGATGGCGCCGCCGATACTGACGGCTTGTCGCGCTTTCCCGCCGTGTCGCGAGTCCAAGCATGGTTTCGGCCATACTTTCCGGCCACGCTCGCGCGGTCAATGAGGCACTGAAGATTATGACGTTCACCGTCGGACATTACCTTGCAGAACGCCTGACTCAGATCGGGCTTAAGCACCATTTTGCCGTTGCAGGCGATTACAATCTCGTTCTTCTGGACCAGCTCATTGAGCATGGCGGAACACAGCAGATTTATAGCTGCAACGAACTTAATTGCAGCTTCTCGGCTGAGGGTTATGCGCGCTCAAACGGTGCAGCATGCGCCATTGTAACGTTCAGCGTCGGAGCAATTTCCGCCATGAACGGTATTGGCGGTGCTTACGCTGAAAACCTTCCGGTAATTCTGGTTTCTGGTGCCCCAAATACAAACGACCACGGCTCCGGTCATGTCTTGCATCACACAATTGGCCTCACCGATTACTCCTACCAGCGTGAGATGGTACGCCATGTTACTGTAGCGGCTGAAATCATCGTTTCCGCTGAAAATGCCCCTGCCCAGATTGACCACGTCATTCGCACGGCATTGCGCGAAAAAAAGCCTGCTTACCTCGAAATCGCCTGTAACATCGCTGGCGCACCCTGTGTCAAACCCGGCCCCATCTCAACATTGTTCTCAAGCCAACCTGTTGATGACACAAGCCTAAATGCCGCCTTAGAAGCCAGCCTCTCCTTCTTGGAAAAGCGTGAAAAGGTCGTCATTCTAATTGGCAACAAACTCAAATCCGCTGGCGCGCTGAAAGAAGCCGTCGCCCTAGCTGAGCGACTCGGCTGTGCCGTAACGGTGATGAGCGCGGCTAAAAGCCTCTTTTCCGAAGCCCACCCGCAATTCCGCGGCGTTTACTGGGGTGAGGTCAGCAGCGAAGGTACAGAAAAAATCGTCGAAGGCGCTGACGGCGTCATCACGCTTGGCCCAGTTTGGAACGACTATGCCTCCGTCGGCTGGCGCAAGCTGGTCCGGGGCGAAAACGTGATTGAAGTCAATCCAGAGAGCGTGACGGTCGATAATCAGCAATTTGCTGGTATTCCCCTCAAAGCGTTTGTCAGCGCGCTTGCAGAAAAGGCACCATCAAAACCCGCTTCGGCAACAGATGCCTACAAGCCTCTGAGCATCGCCCCTGCAGCCCCTGATGCGAAGCTCACAAACGACGAGCTCACCCGCCAAATCAACGGCCTTATCGATGGCAATACTACCCTTTTTGCTGAGACCGGGGATTCGTGGTTCAACGCGACTCGCATGAACCTTCCTGATGGGACACGTGTCGAATCTGAAATGCAGTGGGGTCACATTGGTTGGAGTGTCCCTTCTGTCTTCGGAAGTGCTGTTGCTGCGCCGGAACGCCGCCATGTGCTGATGGTTGGGGATGGGTCTTTCCAGCTTACAGCCCAAGAAGTAGCTCAGATGATCCGCTACGAGGTGCCGGTCATCATCTTCTTGATCAATAACTACGGCTACGTCATTGAAATTAAAATCCATGACGGCCCGTATAATTACATTCAAAACTGGAACTACGCGAAACTGATGGAAGCCTTCAATGGCGGCACAGGAGCAGAAGACGGATCTCTACGCGGTGGTCAAGCTTTGGGTTTGACAGCGTCCACCGGGGCAGAGCTCAAAGCCGCGATTAAAGAAGCGCAGAAACACACACGCGGCCCAACACTCATCGAATGTCGCCTCGACCGTGCAGATTGCACTAAAGAGCTCGTCGAATGGGGTAAGCAGGTCGCAAAGGCAAACTCACGTAAGCCGCAAGCCTAAGCTCTCTCTAAATGCCGGCGAGTAAGTGTCTCGCCGGCACACTGAGCTAGAAAATACTCTTGTTCAGCCTAAACCCGCCTGAAGTTTAGGCAGGATTTCAAACAAATCCCCAACGATTCCGTAATCAGCAGATTGGAAAATCGGGGCCTCTGGGTCCTTATTGATGGCCACAATCACCTTACTATCCTTCATCCCCGCAAGATGCTGGATAGCGCCAGAAATACCGACTGCGATATAAAGCTCAGGGGCAACAATTTTACCTGTCTGCCCAACCTGAAGCTCGTTGGGAACGAAGCCCGCATCTACCGCAGCACGCGAAGCACCGACTGCTGCGCCCAATTTATCCGCCAAAGACTCCAACAGTTTGAAGTTTTCAGCATTTTGCATACCGCGACCACCGGATACGACAACGCGCGCGGCATCAAGTTCCGGCCTGTCAGACTGTGACAATTGTACCGATACGATATCAGACAATGGCGATGTTAGATCGTTGGACAAAACAACGATTTCAGCCGCTCCACCCTCTGTGCCTACGGGATCAAAGTGAGCAGGGCGGATGGTAAGCACCTTGTGCTTGTCTGTTGAGCGCACCGTTGCCAACGCATTACCAGCATAAATGGGCCGAATGAATGTTTCTTGATCAAGGATAGAAACAACGTCTGGTATTGGCTGCACATCAATCAACGCTGCTGCACGAGGCAGAATGTTTTTTGTGCTGGCAGATGCCGCCCCGATAATATGGGTATAATCAGCTGATAGGGCCGCAATAAGTGCTGCTACAGGCTCAGCCAATCCCTTCAATGCACCATCACACGGAAGGTGGAGAACTTTCCGGACAGAAGGGAAACGTGCAGCAGCCTCAGCAGAAGCTCCCAACAGTAGGACGTCAACCTCCCCTAACTGCGCTGCCGCTGCAATTGCTGAACGAGAAGATTGGCGAATATCGTTATTTTCGTATTCTACAAGAACTAAGGCGGTCACGTTCAAATCACCTTTGCTTCATTGCGCAATTTTTCAATAAGTTCTTCTACGCTGCCAAGAACAGCACCAGCTTGACGAGCTGCTGGCTCCGCAACGCTCACAACCGTCAAACGTGGTGCTACGTCGACGTTAAGATCAGCAATGCTGAGCGTTGTAAGAGGTTTTTTACGCGCTTTCATGATATTTGGCAGCGATGCGTAACGGGGCTCGTTTAAGCGCAAGTCCGCCGTAACGATAGCAGGCAGTTTTAACTGGACCGTTTCCAGTCCACCATCAACCTCACGGGTAACTTTGGCGTTCTCGTTTTCAATAACCACTTCACTCGCAAAAGTGCCCTGGCCCCATCCGAGAAGACCGGCCAACATCTGGCCTGTAGCATTCATGTCATCATCAATTGCTTGCTTTCCGAGTATAACCAAATCAGGCTTTTCGGTCAGGACAATCTCTTTTAGTGCTTTTGCAATACCCAGCGGCTCCACCGCTTCGTCCGTCGTAACAAGAATTGCGCGGTCAACGCCCATTGCCAAGGCTGTACGCAAGACTTCTTGAGCAGCCTGCGGCCCAATCGACACCGCAACAATCTCAGAAGCATCACCGCGCTCCTTCAAACGCACGGCCTCTTCGATAGCGTTTTCATCAAATGGATTAAGCGACATTTTAACGCCGCTAGTTTCTACACCAGAGCCATCAGCTTTGACGCGAATTTTAACATTATAATCAATAACCCTTTTCACGGGCACTAAGACTTTTATCCCCACGAGCTGTTCGTTCCCATAAAATAATGAAGCCGACTGATATAAGACGCATATTGTATACGATAGTCAAATAAAAAGGGCTGAAAAAATCAGCCCTTTGGTACATATAATTTATTATTCCAACATGAAAAATCAGATACGCACCCGTGTCAAAATAGGCCCCAGAACAGCAAGCGCGATCATCAAAAATACCGGGAATATAAATAGTTTTCCTATGCCGAGCATGCTTACAATCAATGTAAATATTGCCGGCCCCAACAAGGTGCCGCAATACCCAACGAAAAACACAATGCCTATATTTTTACCCTGATTTTCTGGGTCTTTACTCCCGGCACATGAAACAATCAAAGGAGTTAGGCACGAAACCCCGATACCAATTAAACTAAAACCAATAATGGCGGCAGCATGTGATGGAATAAAATTGGCGCAGGACATACCCACCAAAGCCAAGAACGCACTTGATATAATCGTTAACGGACGACCAATCCTTCTAGCAATAGAATCACCGAATAACCGACCGACGAACTCAGCGCCTGTAAAACAACTAATCGCAATACCAGCTACAGAAGAAGTCGTACCAATATGGCGGCGCATGAATTCCTGCCCCCAATCCGTGACCGCACTCTCCGTAGCTACGCTACTTAATAATAAAGCCCCGAACCCGACCATCAGGCCTAGGACAACCCATTGATACCCTTTTTTATGGTTAATATTCGCATCTTTAATAATAATATTCTGGTCTTCCGTAATATCGTTTTTACTTAGAAAATTCTTATTTAACCCAATGGCAGCGCATAAACATAAGGCTCCCATCAACGCAAAATCGTAAAAGGGTGACGCAGGGAAATATCCCGCGAAATAACTACCAATCAAGCCATATAAAAAACCACCAAAAGCAAAACATGCATGAAACTCAGACATGATTGTTCGCCCATAGAAACGTTCAATCTGCACGCCATGGGTGTTCAAACTCGTATCACAAGCTCCGCGCAGGGTGCCGAACACAATTCCAATTAAAAGGGCTGAAATGTAGCTATTTGAGGCACCGAAAGGAAAGAATGACATACCGTAAAAAAGCAAAGCGCATGCCAAAACAATGCGTGCGCCAAAAGCATCAATCAATCGTCCTGTGAGTAACGCTCCAACAGTGGAACCTACACCCATGCCCAATGCGATCATTCCAAAATAGAAATCACCGCTATTACCGTCCAAAGACGTATGAAAGCGTAAGGCCGATACGCCTGTAGACCAAGCGTAAAAACTCGCACCAAAAGTCATGAACGCAATAGAATTTGCCAGTCGTGCCCGCCGTATATGCTTCGGTATTTCTCGTACGGTAGAAAGACTCAGATCGTTATGAGACATTACTCCCTCTGCCAGAGGGGCTGTATCGTGATCGGTCAAAACAGCTATTTCGGGCATATTTTGCTCCTTAATCATAACGATCAAATTTCACATATTAAAATAATAGAAATTCGATTCTTAAAAACTCTGGCCAATACTTGTGAAATAAATACTGGCCCCCAAAACTATAATTTTACACCGCCCCGACGGAGAAAAGCGGCTTACCGAGCTTGTCCGTATCAATATCGATACCAAGGCCCGGAGCAGTCGGGGCTGAGCCAAAGCCATTTTGTGATTTTGGCGCATAGCCAGCTAAGTGGCCGTCAGTCCAGTCGTTGAAAAACGGCGTCATAAGCAATGATGTCGGGCGTGTTGTCGCGGCAATATGGCTTGTAGCCGCAGTGATAATGTCACCACCCCACATATCCTCAACCGACACCGCCATATTGAGGTCTTGCAGCAGATCTCTAGCCCGCAAAACATTGGTAAGGCCGCCCAATTTCCCAAATTTCAAATTAATTGAAACGGCATTTCCTTCGTATTTTGCCCGGAATACATCGTCTTGGCACACTATGGATTCGTCTAACACCAGCGGTACGCTTGAACCCCGATGCGCTAAAATGCAATCTGTCGTGGATCGGCAGGGTTGCTCAACATAAACAGGCAATCCCTCAAGACCTGCTATTGCTATTTTAGCAGAGGCCAAAGACCAGCCACCGTTTGAGTCAGCAACTATGACCGTCTCATTATCACCAGCAGCGGAACAAGCTTTGGCTCTGGCAACATCCTCAAGAGGGTTATTACCAACCTTCAACTGGAAGCGGTTAATGCCAAAGCTGCGTCTTTTTCTAATAAAATCGGCCATTGATTCAGCTGTCCCCAGTGGAACAGCCTCATAAATTGGAAAACGCTCATTAATCACGCCACCAATCAAAGCAGAGATCGGACGATTGAGAGATTTTCCCAATATATCCCAGCATGCAATATCTATTGGGCTTTTCGCAAACTCTTGCCCCATTAGCGTCGAGTTCATAATCTGGTTAATCAATAAAATATTGGATGGGTCTTTTCCAATAATCGCTTCCCCCAAGTCCTTTAAGGCCGTACGAATGCCTTCAGGAAAAGTCGGAAGATAAACTTTACCGAGGGTCGTTATTTCCCCCCACCCCTCAATACCTTCATCCGTGCGTATGCGAACTACCGTTCCATCCTCTGTATCGGCCACGCGATCGCCGGACATAACATACTGCCCATGGGCATAACCAACCCGGTAAGAGTAAACATCAATCCCGACGATACGCATGGTCAACTCTTTCTAAAACGTTAGGAACTCAAATTTTATGCAAACCACAAAAAATTTTAACACGATTCGAATGATTATATATCGAATACGTTATATTACGAGAGCGGAAGGCAATAAATCTGTCGGCATATTTTGATAGCAAACAGGCCGTAGAAAACGCTCTATCGCGCCCGTGCCTACAGAGGTTGTCCTAACATCGCTCGTCGCAGGGAAAGGCCCACCATGCACCATGGTTTCACAAACCTCTACGCCTGTAGGCCAACTATTCGCCAGGATACGCCCTGCTTTTAGCTCAAGGATAGGCAACAATGTGCGCGCATCTTCGATATCACCCTCGCGAAGATGGAGCGTGGCGGTCAGCTGACCTTCCAAGCCCGCACTCAACTTCCTAAGCGTGGCCATGTCATCACATTCCACAACCAAGGATGATGCGCCAAAAACTTCGTGTGATAGGCTTTTATCCGCCATAAAAGAGTGGGCGTCCGTTGCAAAAAGCGCAGACTGACATGCATTCAGCCCACCTTCAGGCCCGCGAGCAACGAGACTGACTTTATCATTCTCAATAAGCTCCGCGACCCCGGCACTATAATTCGCATAAATACCGGACGTCAGCATTGTTGTAGCTGCAATATTCTTAAGCTCTTTTGCAGCACTCTTGATAAAGAGTTCCAAATCAGGACCCGCAACACCCAAAATGAGACCCGGATTGGTACAGAACTGCCCTGCCCCCATGGTAAGTGACGCAGCAAACCCTTTTCCCAACTCTTCAGCACTATTTTTCAAGGCCTGAGGGAAAAGATAAACAGGGTTAATACTGCTCATTTCCGCGTAGACAGGGATTGGAACTGGGCGATTAGACGCAATCTCGCTTAGGGCTAATCCACCGGCTCTTGAGCCCGTGAAACCAACAGCCGCGATCTCTGGGTTTTTCACCAATGCCGCACCGATCTCATGTCCTGTTCCGCCTAAAAGCGAGAAGACACCCTCGGGCAAGCCGCAGTGCTGAACTGCACGTTGAATAGCCCGCCCCACCATTTCACTACAGCCAGGGTGAGCCGGATGAGCCCGCACGACTACAGGGCAACCTGCAGCCAAAGCAGAAGCCGTGTCACCCCCGGCAACAGAAAAGGCCAACGGGAAATTACTTGCACCAAAGACCGCTACCGGCCCCACGGCGATTCTGACCTGCCGCATGTCGGGCCGCGGTAATGGTGCCCTATCTGGCAATGCCCGATCAAATTTTGCTTGCTGAAACTCGCCCTTGCGCAACACCTCTGCAAACATTCTGAGCTGGCCTGTCGTACGCCCGCGCTCACCGGTAATGCGTGCAGGCGGCAACGCGGTTTCAGCGCAAGTTCGTTCTATAAGCGCGTCGCCACAGGCCTCAATTTCTAACGCAATTTGCTCAAGAAACTCAGCTCTCACGTTTGGTTTTAAATTTCTGAATGTTTGATATGCTTTACCAGCAAGCTCACATGCGAGCCGGACATCCTCTTCTGTGGCGCACGAGAACGACGTATCGAGTGCCTCTCCCGTAGCTGGGTTTTCAGCAGCAAAGGTTCTTTCTCTTTTTACGAAAGATGAACCTATAATTAGATCCCCGGTGAGCATGGTAAGCATCCTGACAATTTCGTTAAATACTTTTCCCGCTTGTAATCCTCGAGAAAAGCAATCTCCAAGAGTAGAATAAATATAGTATACCCTTGGAGCGCGGTCATATCTCGGCAAATCTGACTTTAGATCAGATCAAACCGAATTATTGAGGTGCATATTCCTGAACTGCACCTGAAAGCTTAGACCAATGTGAATACCATTTATTAAAAAGATCAAATTGATTTTGAACGTAGCCTTTTTGACTTTCAGTCAAATTATCTGTTTCATTAAAATTAAGTGTATATTCAAGCTCTCCCTTTAAAACCATCATATGCTTGAAATAAAGCACTAGGTCAGGACCTTCATCGAAGGATGACAAAATAGCCAGAGCCTGCTCCAACTCCAGCGCGCGCTGGCGTGCATCCGGGTCACCCTTAGCTGCCGCACGAGCAAGATTGCTCAAATGGATAACTTCCTTCGGCAGTACGTTGCCAATGCCTGTAATAGCACCAGCGGCACCACAATTTACAAAGCCATGGAACACAGCTGTATCGACACCAATGGTCAGTGCAACATTATCTTCTGCACTTGTAATTGCTTCTGCCGCGTAACGCATGTCATCAGCGCCACCGAACTCCTTGAAACCAATCAGGTTCGGGTGCTCTGCACGAAGCGCAAAGAAGAGATCCGCGCGTGTTGCAAAGCCATAGTATGGGCTGTTGTAAATCACCGCTGGCAGGTCAGGCGCTGCACTTAAAATGGCTTTAAAATGAGCTTTTTGCGCAGAAATGACAGATCCACGGGAAAGCACGCGCGGGATCACCATAAGACCTTGAGCACCAACTTCTTGCGCATGCTTGGCATGAGCTACTGCAGATGCAGTATTGACCGCCCCCGTCCCTACGATAACCGGCACACCAGCTTCAACCAAGCGGGCGACACCTTCCATACGCTCTGCATCTGTTAGGAGGGGCCAGTCACCCATCGAGCCACAATAAACGACAGCCGACATACCTTGCTTGATAAGCTCAAGACCTTTGCGCACCAGCGCGTCAAAATCAGGTGTACGATCTGCTTTGCAGGGTGTCATCAGCGCTGGAATGACACCAGAAAAAATACTCATTCTAAGATCCTTTTTCTCCCGGAGGCAGCGCGACCTTGGCAGCCAACCCGACGATATATCTACGCTTTAACCCCAGCGCACCACACATGGCAAGAAGAAAGTATACGTTTTAACGTATAATTTCTTAAACAAAGAATCCGACCGTGATTTTGGACAATCCGATTTTCTCTCAGTTCTCAAAACACAAAAAAAGCGCCCCGGAATCCGGGGCGCCCTAAATTAATTAATCTTTTTTCTTATTGAAGATCGAGAATCATCGCTCCGTATGGAGGAAGCAAATACCCACCTACCGTTTTGACATTCCCGACAAAACTTTGCGTCAAGATTTTTGCTTGACCATCAAAATCAAATTTTTGGGCAAATCCTGAGAAGTTATTAATAACTATAGCCTTTTTATTACCCAGAACTCTTTTAAAGATCAAAAGCTGAGAGTTATTACCCTCTATAACTTCCTGCGATCCGTATTTAAACAGTAAATTGTTATTCTTCAGTGAAATAAGATTTTTGTACCAATTTAACATTGAATTCGGATCAATTTCCTCGGCATCAACATTTACGCTTGTATAAGATGCACCAACAGGAAGCCATGTTGTGGGTGATTTACTAAACCCAGCGTTTAATGTTGTATCCCATTGCATAGGGGTCCGTTCCGCGTCCCTCCCCTTATCTTTTGGCCACCCCGCCTTACCCTCCGGATCCCGAACATCCTCTACACGCTGCGGAGTATTGGTGGACATACCAATTTCATCTCCGTAATACATTAGCACCGATGAACGAGAGGCGAATAATACTGTCGCCAACATTTTCTGTATGTCCGTGCAATTTGCAAAGGGCTTGCCCCCAAAATCCTTCGCGCAAAAGCGATCTGCCCGCAGATTGTCATGATTATCTATGACCAGAAGAGGCTCAGAATTATGGATTTTCGTAACGGCATCATTCAGGTTTTTTCTCCATTGAGAAACATCCAAATGAACGAAGTTATTATCTTGGTCCTGAATGCCCAAAATAACATCCATAGGCAAATTTAGTTCGTTATGGTCTTTGCCACCGTACCACGCATCCAAACCCCCAATATCCATTCCGTAAGTCTCGCCTATCAACGCGCGAGAACCAGGATAGGAATCGAACATTTTACGTAAATCACGCATCAGCGGATGCAGTTCGGGCTGGTAACCCTGCAAGACCTGACTCGTTGCCGTCTCTCCGAAAGCGTCAAGTGTTTTATTACCATTTTTATCCAATAAATAAGGCTCGTCTTTGAAGGACGGGTCTTCATAAATCGTGAAAATGGAATCCAACCTTATACCATCAACGCCGCGATCAAGCCAAAAACGTATCATTTTAAACATGGCATCTTTAACAGCAGGATTCCGCCAATTTAAATCGGGCTGCTCTTTGGCATAGTCATGGTAGAAAAATTGCTTCCTTTGATCATCGTATGTCCAAGCCGTGTGCCCAAACCAATTCTGCCAATTATTAGGTGGAATTGGCTTACCGCTTTTGTCAAAACCCTTTGGATCCATCCATACGTAATAGTCCGATTTTGGATTATTACGGCTTTTGCGTGATTCCTCAAACCAAGGATGCTTATCACTCGTTTGGTTAAGAACAACATCAATGACTATTTTTATATTTCTCTTTTTTGCTTCCGCCAATAAATTATCGAAATCTTTTAAATTACCGTATAGAGGGTCAACATCTTCACAATTTGAGATATCATACCCGAAATCAACACCTGGAGAGGGATAAAAAGGCGTAATCCATATCGCTGTTATTCCAAGGCTTTTTAGGTAATCAAGGCGTTGTGTTATGCCTTTTAAATCTCCAGTCCCGCTTGCCTTGGTGTCCTGAAATGAACGCGGGTAAATTTCGTAAATTGTCGCACTTTCCCACCACGGGTGCTCAGCGGGCGCTGTTTTCGCCAGAGAAAGACTTGGTAGAGCCGTCGCTGACAGTAAAAGCCCTAGAAAAAGTGAACGTAGGTTTTTTTTCATACCGCACCCAAAGCGTAAAACTGTATTTCAGTGTTTTAATCTGAAATACAGTATCGCAGAAAAAATAATATTTATACCGGAACGATATGATTTATTATCGCGCAATACCGCTCCAGCACAGACCCTAAATTAGAACCCACTCGACACCGAAACAAATGCACCAAAAGGCGCACCTATCGTATAAATTGGCGAGGACCCCGCGATCGACGTGCCATAAATACCCGTAGTCGTTTTGGCATTAGTCGTGGTCGAATTAGCAATCGCCAGATAATGGGTATCTGTCACGTTTACCAAATTCAACTGAACTTGCGGATGGTCCAAGTATTTAACAGAATTAAATTTATACCCAAGAGTAACATCCATCGTTGTGTAGGATGGCATTTTTTCGTCATTCATAAGTGTCGTATATTGCGACCCAACATACTTCACATTGATATTTCCAAAAATATGCTCCCCATTGTAACGCAAACCCAAGGCAGCCGTCAGCTGAGGCACATCGGGAGCAAGCTTTCCTTTTGTAGGTAGAGCATCATCACCTACAACAAAATTAGTATCTGTCGTGGCGTGAATATACTGCCCGGACACGTAAGGACTGATATGGTGCCACGCTGCAAGGCCCAGTTCAGCCTGAATCCCCCGGAGCGTTTCACCACCACCATCTAACGGCTGCGGGATCATTACGCTGGAGCCAGAACTTCCCGTTAGATAAGTCTGGGATGAAATATTTCTATGCGTAATATTCATGTTAAACGCAGAGACCGAAAAGTTGTAAAAACCACGGTGCCTGTAGCCTATTTCCTCACTGATAGAGTATTCGGGCTTGATTTTCACAACTTGCGTAATTTGCCCAGACGTCGGTGAAAAATCAGGAACATAAGCTTCCGTGCCTACAGGCGCACGAAACGCGGTTGTACCGTTTATGTATACATCGTCGCTATGCGTGATGTGATACATAATGTTGACTTGCGGAAGCGGCTGGAAGTATTGACCAGTACCTTTATATGTAGGGTTGTTATAAACGTTATTACTAACGCTACGCTCCATCATAAAGGCTTTTAAGCCTGCAGACACTTCTAACTTATTATTCAACAGTTTAAGGGTATCACTTAAATAAATCATTCTTTGCTGTTGCCAGATATTCCAAGAATCTCCGCTCAGCGTAACACCATTTAATGAGAGTGGGCATGTACCCTTACCACTGCACGAAACATTGCCCGAAGCATCAAGCAATTTATAGCTTAGTGGCTCTGTATGTGTTTGGTAAGAATACCATGCTCCAAACATGAGGCTGTTAATGCCATGCGTCCAAGTCATTGACGCATTCACGCCACCAACAGGCTGCTTCCATTTATCTACAAGCAACGCGGCCATATTGCCGTTGCCATCCACCGCTGCCCCTGGAATGCTAAACGATGGAAAACTCGAGCCAGCCACACCATACTGCGTAGCCCCAACATAGCCACCGGATACCGGAATGGCCTGTCCGCCGGTTTGTGTCGCCGTATTGTTATTATAATAGGGCGTTACGTTAAGCGTCAGACCATCAGTTAGTTTGAAGACTGAGGGCAAAGCAACGGAGAGAATATTTTCACTCCAATTGTTCAACTTATAATAACTAACATCCCCAACATAATTATACTTACTATCCCAATTATTATTCCAACCACTTTGATTCCACTGAGACAGTGTAACATTCAAATATGGGGTAGTATATTGCCTATTATAATTGAAAATTAGAGTTGTTTTGCTCTCTGGAGCCCAATCTTTTACAAATTTAGCGTCAACGTGATAGCGTCTCTGGCTGCCAGCTCCCCTCCAGTTATTGGATGAGGTGTAGGAAAAAGACGCATAACCACGTATGCCCGTATTGCCAATATCGCCAGTATTCAGGCGGATGAATTCTTTTTGAGAAGAATGCGTACCACCCAGAAAATCGACATACCCACCAGCTTTATGGGAAGGGTCAATAGCCGTAATAGCTAATTGCCCACCTACGGCATTAATAACTGGAGCGTCAAAATCAGCCGAACCCTGGGACACGCGCACCGATCCGGTGTTTTCAGCGTCAATCAACAGGGTGGTAAAAGGTGAATAGGTCAAAGGGTCTTGTGCCGGCATCCCCTCAAATGTGACACCGATCTGGCCCTCACGCAGACCACGCATTGTTAAGATATCAACTGGCGACATACCAAGAGAGTCTTGTTTTACCGCAACGACACCAGGCAAACTGTTCACTAGCTGGACTGGGCTGTTAGTAGGCGTCTGCAGCGCGATGAACTCTCTCGTCACCGCACTCTGTGAACGCGCTACGTGCTGAGCGGGCATTAACCCACCACCAGCCACCCCGCGATGTGCGACAACGCTGATTTCTTCGTTACCGCCATTTACCTCTGTCGGGTGCTTCGCGCGCGCCAAGCGTGAAGCGGGTTGAACTGGCTGCGGCGCTTTCATCGCTGATTGCTGGTGCGTTTTGCCATGCGCCAAATGATGTCTCGCAGCATTTTTAGTCGCCGCATTTGCTGATGGAGCAATAAAAAAGCTTATACACAAAGCACTCATGGACACAGTCAAACAGAGATCTGCCATTGTTAGGCTAGAACATCTCTTCACCGTAGCGCTGCTTTCGAATAACATTATCCGCACATCCTTCGCCAACACCCCACCGCAAACTTGTATATTGTATACGGTTATTTAGCGGGCTTATTTCTTACAAAATTGATACAAACAAAGTCAGTTACTTTCGAGCGACATACTAATGAGCGCAATTTACTAACAAATTTCAAAAAGGCCCTTCGGCACCATCACCTCACATGCTCACGCGCATATCATTCTGAATGAATAACAATATATTATTCCGTATACAATAGTATGTTTATGATTTCCTGATTCTTCCGCATTTTTTTATCTTTATTTCCTAGTTTTCTCACAAAAATTAGGATTCTTCTTTCTCAAAAAACGATAGAAAAAATTATCTTTCTTAGATTTTGTGCGCCTCTCAATGATAAATTATTTTCTACTTTTCCTTATCGCAGCACCATAAAAAAGGCTAATATACAGATGTATAATTCACATTAAATCGCAGACATGCAATAATCTACGATTAATGAGAGTAAATATTGACAAAATTCATAAAAACTATATATTATAAAGTATATGTTCCTATTTACTGCCCCGTAAAACAGAGTAATGCCGTGAGCGCCCCAGCAAATCGATCCCTCGAACTCAATACGCAGACTATTTCTGAAAAACTCTACTATATTCTGCGCGAAAATATCATTAGCGGCGATTTCAAAGACGGAGAACCTATCCGCCAAGATATCCTTGCGAGCGAATTTGGCACAAGCAAAATTCCCTTGAGAGAAGCTTTGGCTCGCCTAGAGAAAGACGGCTTGGTTGTATCACAGGCCAATAGGGGCTTTTCTGTAATAGCTGTCTCAACACGCGATGCTGATGAGATATTCCGCCTCCGCCTACAACTCGAGCCTGAAGCTGTACTGGATGGAAGCCGCCAAGCGACCAAGCAAGACCACGCCTTAGCACGAGCAATCTTAACAAACCTCAAACGGGAACAACGAAAAGGTAGCGTAAAGACGGGAACCTTAAATCGTGAATTCCACATGGCATTAATACGCCCCGGCGTTGGTGATATTACCTATTCCATCATTGAGAAGATTAGCATCCTCACCGAACGCTATGTCCGCTTTCACCTTCTTTACCAAGATCGGCATGAACGCGCTAATTTACAGCACGAGCAAATCCTCGAAAGCTGGATACAAAAAGACTATGAGCCGCTTAAAAAGCTTTGCATCGACCATATCACCCAAACCGTGGAAGAACTCCGCGAAGATATTGGCAACAAAAATGCACCATCAATTTTAAAATAATCTCACACTGGTGGCTACCAAATTTAAAAGTAGCCACCAAATATTTATTTATTCTTAATCAAATCTGATATTTTTTCTGCAATCATTATCGTAGCGGCATTCGTATTTCCACTAACAATACTTGGCATTATTGACGCGTCAACAACACGCAAATGGGAAACACCACGTACTTCTCCATTCGTATTTGTTACCGATAACGCATCACTCCCCATCTTGCACGTGCCTACAGCGTGATAATTTGTCCCTGCATTGCCCCGCACCCAGCGTTCAAGATCCGAAGCTGTCGAGACCTGCCCGCTCGGTGTAGTTTCTTCGCCCCTCAAACCATCCCAAGCACGCTGAGCGATAATTTCTCTTGTCTTAATGATGCCGCCGACAAGTTGGTCAACGTCAGATTGTTCAGATAAAAAGTTCATATCTATTTTTGGGCTATCAAATGGGTTCCCACTTTTTAACGAAACATGCCCCCGACTTTCAGGGCGTAAAATACTTGTGAAATACTGAAATCCATTTTTAATATGAATATCACCACGGTACAGTTCCCCTATAAGAGGAAAAAACTCGTGCTGTATATTGTTGTATTGGACATTGTTATCACCCTTAAAAAAAGCGCCAACCTCGAAATAATTGCTCGCACCAAGCCCCTTTTTCGTTAGAGCCCATTTGGCTCCCGTCCAATACCGACCATACTCCGAAAGTTCTTTCACAGGAGAGACTGGTTTGGTCGCCATATACTGTATTGCGACCGAGACGTGGTCCTGTAAGTTACGCCCAACACCAGGCAAATGCACAACAGTTTTTATGTCGTGCTCTTTAAGGTGGGTATGATCACCTACTCCAGAAAGCATCAACAAATGCGGGGAACCAAAAGCACCAGCAGAAAGAATTATTTCTTTTTCGGCATAGGAAATTAATTCCTCCTCTTTGGTTCTATAAATTACCCCTATTGCTGTTTTGCCTGAGAAAATAATCTTTTTAACGTGAGCCCCAGTGCAAACCGTTAAATTAGAACGCTTCAATGCTGGCGCGAGAAAAGCCGTAGCCGCGCTTTCTCTTTTGCCGTTTCGTATAGAAGCCTGTGCAATATTAACCCCTTCCTGCTCTTGAGCATTGGGGTCTCTATTAAATTTCAAACCAAACTCTTGGCCCGCCTCAAGGAAGGCTTGGTAGAGCGGCCCCTCAGCTTTACTTTTCTGCACATTTAATGGGCCCGAGACGCCACGATAGTCACTATTCCCGCCCTGATAATTTTCCATCTTTTTAAAATAGGGAAGGCAATGTTCGTATGACCAATCAGGCAAACCATTTTCTGCCCAGTGGTCAAAATCTTTTCTATGACCGCGAACAAAAACCATACCATTTATGGAAGACGTCCCGCCCAAAACCTTTCCCCTGTGCTGTTCGCTCGTATTGCCGAGCAAGCCAGGGTTAGGCTCACTTACGAAGCCCCAATTATATTTTTTGGACATCAGAGGCAGGCCTAGTGCGGCCGGCATTTTCAATATTATCGAACCATTTGGCGGCCCTGCTTCTAAAAGCAGGACCGTTTTACTACCGTCTTCGGTAAGCCTATTTGCTACGACACATCCAGCCGAGCCCGCGCCAATTATGATGTAATCGTAGCTTTTCATAGTCTTTTACCGACTTAATCGAGTTGCATCCAGATCGTCTTGGTTTGGAGGTACTGGTCATGTGCCGCCAAAGATTTTTCGCGTCCGCCAAAACCGGACTGCTTAAACCCACCAAAAGGAACAGCCTGATCACCTTCCGAGAAGCAGTTTACAGAAACCGTCCCCGCCTGGATCGCGCGCGAGACTGTGTGCGCAGTACGCAGATCGCCCGTGTATAACGAAGCTGCCAAACCGTAGACTGTGTCGTTTGCGATCGCGATAGCCTCTTCGGTTGTCTTGAACGTTATGACAGACAGCACTGGGCCGAAAATTTCTTCCTGAGCAATCGTCATATCGTTCGTGACGTTATCGAAAATCGTAGGCTCCACGTAAAATCCGTTTGTTTCTTCTAACAAACGCTTCCCACCATAGATGACTTTCGCCCCCTCGGATTTTCCAGTCTCGATGTAACCAAGCACTCTTTTCATGTGCTTTTCGTCGATCATGGCTCCGACGCGTGTACCCTCTACGAAAGGATTTCCGACCTTCCAGTCATCAAACGCAACAAGAAGCTCCTTCAAAAAGCGCTCCTTAATATCTTCATGGATAAGTAAACGTGAACCAGCGCTGCAATTTTCGCCTTGGCTGAACAAAATGCCAGCACAAACCTGCTCAATAACTGGCGCAAAATCTTCAACATCGTTCATTACGATAGCTGGGCTTTTACCGCCCAATTCTAGAATAATTCTTTTAATGTTGGATTCTGCTGAATATTTCAGAAAATAGCGACCAACCTCGGTCGACCCTGTGAAGCTGACACAATCAACATCAGGATGCAGCCCAAGCGCTTTACCTGCTGTCTCACCATAACCGGGCACAACGTTGAAAACCCCCGCAGGGATACCGGCTTCATTTGCCAACGAAGCCAGCTTAATTGCTGTAAGTGGCGTTTGTTCTGCAGGCTTCACTACAAGGGAATTACCACCCGCAAGAACGGGACCCAGTTTCATTGCCGTAATAGCAATTGGGAAGTTCCATGGAATCACCGCACCAACCACACCGATAGGTTCGCGCACAACCATTGAAACAATATTGCCTGATGTAGGCGAAACACTATCGTAAATTTTATCAATAGCTTCCGCATGCCAACGCAAGGTCGCAATCGCATCTGGCACATCAACTTCTAGCGCATCGGCTACTGGTTTACCTGTATCAAGTGCTTCCAGAATTGCGAATTCTTCAGCGTCACGCTCAAGCAAATCCGCTAATTTCAGGAGAACGACTTTACGGTCGCGCGGGGCCAACTTGCTCCACGTACCGGCTACAAAAGCCTTACGAGCGGCCGCAACTGCCACTTCTACGTCTTCCTGATCACACTCACTGATATCCGCTACGAGCTTGCCGTTCGCTGGATTAACATCAGCAAATGTTTTTTTGCTTACCGAAGATACAAATTTACCGTCAATGAAAGCCCGAGTTTCGATTTCGAGGGACTCACTACGCTCTTGAAGTGCCTTAACGTCAGCCATACAGCCTAATTCCCTATTTTTTAGCGAAGAGCGGTCGCCGTTTTCGTGTCAGCACGGACAAAACACGACGCTGTATTCTTTACAAATACATTCCAAACACGCCGCCCAGATTCTGAAACTATATTATAACGTATACTAAATATTGACTTGGTCAAGCACCGCTTGAACCGTGGGGCATGCCTACCAGGCAAACCCCACTTTTAATTAAGCCGGAATAGCGCCCGGCCACATGTCCCCAACCTTAAAGCCGTGGCGCAAGGGGTCGTCTTCAGAAATGTGAATAATGGATTCAGCAATAATATGGGCCGTACCAATCAACTCTGGAACTATACCCTGATGCCCATTAACCTCGACCTCACGCACAGGACGGGCTGTATAAACCTCATCAATGATGCTTTCCTGGTTGAAAGCTTCACCAATTTTCAGTGCTCCCTTTGCCACCAACGCTGCCACTTGCGCAGATGTACCTGTGCCGCAAGGGCAGCGGTCAATCAGCGCGTTGCATCCGGATGCAAAAGTCGGCGCCCCAGGGAGCATCGGCATAACCACAGCTGAACGGCCGTGATTTTTCGAGTCATGTGGCTTGTCATAGATCATGACAGCATCCACAACAGACATGCCTTTACGTGCAGGATTATCAACTTTGATTTGACCGACCGCAGACGCTCTAATCTTTTCACCAATTTCACAAATTTTGGCTGCATTATCCGGCACCAGCGAAAGACCAAGCTGATCTGCTGACACTATCAAATAAAACATCCCGCCATAAGCGACATCGACCACTAACTCGCCGAGCCCTTCGACCGTGATTTTAGTATCCAAATGCGTTGCATAGGATGGAACATTTTCCACAGAAACCTGTAGAACCTTTCCATTTTTACACGTTGCATGGGCCGTTACTATCCCTGCCGGCGTATCGACGCGCACAGTAGTAATCGGCTTACTCTCATCAATGGGCACAACGCCCGCCATAAGAATAGACGCCACGTAACACAGAATATTACCGCCAGACATCACAGGATAAACTGGCCGCTGATTGATAATGACCAACCCTACATCGGCAGTCGGGTCACATGGAGGAAGCACCAAATCGGCGTTTACAGCAGGAAAACCCCGTGGCTCTTGCAACAACGATGTGCGGAGCCAATCATGATTCTGTTCAATGTAAATCTTCTTATCCAGCATCGTCTTACCGACGATACCGAGATCCTCAAGACCACCCGTCACGATACGACAAGGCGCTCCTGATGAATGTGCATCAACAACTTTCAGCTTCATGATAATATCTTTCCGGATTTCAAATTAATGATTGTTTTGTACGGTTGAGAAGGCTTGGATCCATCTTTGAAATAATATCTTGGATCAGCGCAAAACGCTCTGCCGGAAGCTCGTCATACGGCTTACGGATCGGCCCTGTCGCAAAGCCAAGAGCCGCTACAGCAGCCTTTACGCCTCCGTTATAATGGTCACTGATAACTGCGCGCACTAAGGGGTTCACACTATCCCAAACGCTGCGCAAGGTTTCAAAGTCACCCTTCTTTGCAGCGTCGAACATTTTTACGCATGCAGGCGCAATGAAATTGGCACTCCCGTTGATCACACCGGCACAACCTTGCGTGAAAGACGGTACAATCAAAATATCTTCACCGGCAAAAACTTTGACACCCGTAGAGCCGGTTACCAGAGCATTCAAAAGACCGAAATCACCGCTCGAATCTTTAATGTATTTTACAGATGGAATTTCCTCCATCAGCTGAGCGACACGGTCTGGATCGTAAGCAACCCCCATGGAAGGAGGAAAGTTATAAATGCAGATAGGCAAGGAAACAGCCGCTGCAATATCATGGTAGAAACGCCGAACCCCTTCAAAGCTAATGCCTTCGTAATAAGGAGTTGCTAGCATCATAGCATCTGCACCAGCCGCCTGAGCGTGCTTGGCATGAGCAATCGCCTCACGCGTAGAGCATGCACCGACTTGGGCCATAACAGCGCTACGGCCTGCTGCTTGTTCAATGCAGATTTCCGTAACTTTTTGACGCTCATCAAAAGACAGCGTAGCAAATTCGCCCGTACCACCGCACGGTACAAACCCACCCAAACCGCTCAGAACGCCGCTCTCGACGATCGCGCGAAGCTCAGCTTCGTTTACACTTTCACCGTCTGATGAGAAGGGCGTAATAACCGCTGATACAATACCATTCAGTTCCATGATAAACCTCATATTCCTAAATACTAAAATACGACTCAACAGAAATGAAGCGTGCGCTCCAACAACACACCACCAACATTCGCTGCCGTAAGAGAAAAACGTTCCTTAATTCCGCAAGCTTTCGTCTTGGGTGGCAGGAGGTATTTTATCCGACTCACCCAAACTTAATAGCATATATTATTTTGTATACTATATTATAAAGCTAAGGAACCAACCTTTCTCATTTTTTATTTATCCGCCGAAAAATCCTTTTTTGGGCGAAACCCGTAGACCAATGGTCTTCGTTTCGGTGAACTCCTCAAGGCCCGTAAGGCCTTTCTCACGCCCCAAGCCACTAGCTTTGTAGCCACCAAACGGAAGTTGAGGCTTACCTTCCAAGCAGGTGTTAATCTCAATCGTACCCGTGCGTACACGTTGCGCTACATAGAACGCCGTTTGGATATTTTCTGTCCAGACACTGCCCGCAAGCCCGTAATTGCTGTCATTAGCGAGTTTCACAGCCTCTTCTCGCGTACTGAATTTTGTGACGGTCAGGACAGGACCAAAAACTTCATTGTAAAAAATGGGCATGGCTGGCGTTATGCCGTTCAAAATGGTCGGCAAAAATGTTTGTGCCGGAGCGTCGGGATAAGCAGCCTGCTGCGTTACTTTACCCCCGCAAATAACCTCGGCACCATCATCAATTGCCGATGAAACATAGCCTTGGACTATTTTCAAATGCTCAGGGGACACCAATGGCCCCACTTCTGTTTTTGCATCATCCAAAGGCCCCGTAACCAACGCCTCTGCCCGCGCCTTCAAAGCGTGGACAAACTTCTCAGCGATATTCTCATGCACCAAGAGGCGAGACCCAGCACAACATACTTGACCTTGATGCAGGAAGATTGAGAACAAAACACCATCAATCGCCGCATCAAAATCCGCATCCTCAAAAACAATCGCGGCGGATTTTCCACCCAGTTCAAGCGAAATCTTTTTGAAATTCGTTCCTTGCCCCTGAGCAATCAACTGACCCGTACGAGTAGAACCTGTGAACGACACAACATCAACGTCAGCACTTTCAGAAATGGTTTGCCCAACAGGCACACCATAGCCCGTGACGACATTCAAAACACCATCAGGCACACCAGCCTTTTTAGCCAAGCGCGCAAGCTCTACTGCCGTACCTGATGTAAATTCAGAGGGCTTCACTACAACAGAACACCCTGCTGCAAGCGCGAGAGGAACTTTTTGACCAAAAATAATTGTTGGGAAATTCCATGGGACAATCGCACCTACAACACCTGCAGGCTCCTTAACGACGAAAGCGTTCAAACCCTCACCGATGTCCATGTAAGCTTGACCAGAAACCTGATTGGCAAGGGAAGACGCGTAAACGATAAGATCAACCGTACCCGCTATATCCCCTTCCGCAACACGCCTAATCTTGCCAGACTCTTCAATTTCAATACGCGTCAGCAGTTCGCTCTCTTCTTCAACCAACCGAGCCCAACGCGCTAGAATCTTGGCACGCTCTGCCCCAGGCATCCGGGACCACGTGCCCGCCTCGAATGTTTCTTTTGCGTTTTCAATTGCCAAAAGCGCATCCTCTTTCGTGCCCTCAGCGAATTGTGCAACGACTTTTCCGCTCTCAGGAGCGAACCTCTCAATTAAATTTTCAGCTTTTATTTCTTTGCCATTTATCCACTGGCCATATGTACGACACTGTTCGCTATATAATTTCGCTTGCGTCACAATATTTTTCCCCTAGCATCGAATGCCGTGTGGACACTCCCATTGAAATAAAGTATACCATAGACGAAGCTGAGCCTGCAAGCGGCATTTCGGCAGGATAATTTTCTATTGCTATTAATGGGATTAAACGATGGCCGAGACTGAAATCGAGCAAACCGAGGTCGTCATTGTAGGAGCAGGGCCATCAGGTGCGATCATGGCCCATACCCTCGCTAAAGCCGGCATAAAAGTCACTTGCCTAGAGCAAGGGGACTGGATCAGCCCGGCAGACTACGCGGCAAATTTTGATATGTGGGAACTGGTCGCTCGTGGCCACTGGGCAACTGAGGCCAATAGTCGCGCCAACCCGGCAGATTATCCCCTTGAATTATCTGAAACTGACCTACCTCCCTCCATGTATAGTGCCGTTGGTGGGTCAACCATTCACTTCGGCGCATTATGGCCTCGTCTTACAGTCTCTGATTTCCGTGTAAAAACTATTGATAATATAGCGGATGATTGGCCAATTACCTATCACGACCTCGTTCCTTATTTTGACGAAGTCGATAATTTTATTGGCGTCTCTGGCCTTGAAGGGGACCCAGCCTACCCTGATGGGTTAGCCCCTCCCCAACCCGCGCATCCACTCGGCAAAGCCGGCATGCGCACAGCACAAGCCCTGAACCAGCTCGGCTGGCATTGGTGGCCGGGCGCAAACGCCATTCCTACACAAAAAAATGGTGAGCTTGCTGCATGCGTACGCTACGGCACATGTGTGCAGGGCTGCCCACAGGGAGCAAAAGCCTCATTCGACCTAGCCTATTGGCCAGCCGCTATTGCGGCGGGTGCCAAGCTCATTACTGGTGCACGCGTAAGCGAAATCACCACTGATGAAAACGGCTTAGCGAACGGAGTAAATTACTTCTTCAAAGGGCAAAAAAAACATTTAAAATCCAATTACGTTGTCATGTGTGCGAACGGCATTGGTACGCCGCGCCTGCTTCTACTCTCCAAATCGGACAAGCACCCTAACGGCCTTGCCAACTCATCAGGTTTGGTAGGGAAAAACCTCATGCTGCACCCCAATTGCTGCGCATTAGGCTACTACGAAGACGACTTGGAAACATGGCGCGGCCCACTTGGTGCAGTCATCAGTTCCATGGAGTTTTACGAAACCAAAGAAGAAAATGGTTTCGTTCGCGGAGCAAAACTGCATGCATCGACGGCTCCCGGCCTTATTCTAAACGGTATAGACCCCCACCGCCTCTTACCCTTTGACGAACTCTGGGGCGAAGCGTTCCATGGTGTCGTTAAAGATGCCACAAGCGCAATCTTGTGGGCTGCTAATATCGAAGACCTGCCCGAAGAGAGCAATTGCGTGACACTAGACGACACGCTTGTGGATGGTGATGGCATCCCTTGCCCGAAAGTAAACTACCGCTTCAGTGAAAATACACTGAAAATACGTGAGTTCACTCTCCAAAAAATGGTCGATGCACATAAGATGGCCGGCGCCAAAAAGGTCATTCCTGTACTAGAAATGCCGGGCGAACCAGGGCACCTCTTGGGCACCACCCGTATGGGCAACGACCCCAACGCTTCAGTCGTTGATTCGATGGGCCGTGCACATGATGTCCCCAATCTGCTTATCGCCGATGGCAGTATTTTTGTTACCAGCGGCTCTGCAAACCCGACCAGCACAATTTGCGCTTTAGCACTGCGCATTGGGCGTAACCTTGTCGACGTTATTCAAAATCAAAAGACGTAAAAGGAATTACCAATGTCCAGCGCACGTAGTTTCGAATCTTTATCCGTCTCTCGCCACCGCAAAACAGCTCGGCGTGCCCTCACGCCTCTTGAGCTGGCAACCATAAGCCGCATCGCAGACACTCTCATCCCCGCTTCCGGCACTATCCCCTCGGGCAGTTCCGTAGCTAATTACGAAGGTTTGTTAAGCCAAGCGCTCGGCATCACGGATAAAAATTTTGATAGCATCATGCAAACACTTGAACTGTTTGCGCATGTAAATGAACCTGACCTGTGGGAACGCCTCAAGGCATTTTCACTCAAAGAGCCCAGCAAGTTTTACTGGCTCTCAACCGTGATCGTCAGCGCCTATTTATACGCCCCAGAGAACAAAGCGCGTATCGGCTACCCTACGCCACACCCGAACCCAGCAGGCATGTTCGAAATTGCCGACGAACTTGATTCTGGTGTGCTCGATGCCGTGATGGAACGTGGACCAATCTACGTTTCGGCCGATTAATTACAAAACTCTCGTAGCAACGGCACGATAGCCCTACTGTCATCTGCCGTTGCTTCATTATCGGGCATCTATGAATTAAGAAAATTGCCCTGCTCGTGACATGCATCGACCCTCGGATCGAGGTTATTAACATCAATAGCCTCAAGCGACTTCACAGCAACCTGGACCTGATTATACGTCCTGACTTCAACGCCATTGCTGTCATAAACAGATATTTTAATCCGGCGCGCCCAACCCGAAACCTGTAAGCGCCGTCTATAATATTTTTCTCGCATTTTTTCGGTGGTCAGACCCGCATCCTGCACCACTTGGTCGGGTACACGAATAATCAACGTCCTAGGGTCACGGTAATTTTTTCGGGAATCTAAAAAAACAGAACCCTCGGCATGACCAACACCGCACACCGTCATCTTGAAATTTCCCACGACACCGTCGGGTGCCAAAGCAACGGCAGCCGCGGTTTCCTCTGCCGTCATCGGTACTGCTACACTTCGCGGGTCAGCCAACACGACAGATGGCACCAACATCACGCTTAAAAGTAAATTGATGAAACAACGCCGAATCATAAAAAGCTTCCCATAAAAAAAAGCGGGCCCTTTTAAAGACCCGCTCCTTTTAAAGCATATTTTATAATTACTTTGGCCAGTGAGCTAAGACATTTTCTTTAACCGTTGCAGGCAAACCAACGTAATCCAATCGCACATTGTCTGCGTCACCGTGCTCGAAGCCGAAGGCAAAAAATTTGCGCACTGCCGCAGCATTATCTGCGTTGCTCGGATTGGTCGGAACCAAAACGAACGTAGCTGTCACAATCGGCCACGCGCCTTCACCTGCCGTATCAAGCAAATTCACAGCGTAGTTCGATGCACCCATCCAATCGGCAGACTGAGCAGCTTCAACGAAGCCCTTTAGGGACGGTGAAACAAACTTGCCCGCATGATTACGGATTTCAGCGATGTTGAGGTGGTTTTGCGCGGCGTATGAGTATTCAACATACCCAATACCACCCTCGGTCTGCTTCACCATCGCCGCCACGCCATCATTGCCGCGCGCGCCTGAGCCACCGGGCCATGCGATAGATGTACCCGCACCCAGCTTTTGCTTCCATTCAGGGGAAACCTGCGACAGGTATGAGGTAAAGACGAAGCTCGTGCCCGAACCATCTGCGCGGTGCACAGGCGCAACATCCGTATCTGGCAGGTCAACGCCCGGGTTCAGCGCCTTAATACGATCATCGTTCCAAGTGCTGATTGTACCATCAAACAGCCCGGCAATGGTTGGGCCATCCAGATGCAACGAACCGGGCTTAATGCCTGGCACGTTAGCAACCACGACAATACCGCTCATGACTGTCGGAAACTGGAACAAATGTTCCTTAGCCAGTCGCTCAGCAGACATCGGCTTGTCGGATGCACCGAAATCGACTGTGCGCGCAATCACTTGGTCCTGCCCGGCGCTAGAGCCAACGCTCTGGTAATTAACCGTGACACCGACCTGATTTTTAGCGGACTGGCCCCATGCACCATAAATTGGCGCGGCAAAGCTGGAACCAGCACCTGTAATGTCTGCAGCCTGTGCGGAAAACGCGCCAAGCGCTGTCATCGCAGCAAAACCCAAAAGCGCAATCTTGCTCTTAATCATGGGGATTTCCTTAGTCGAGCATTTTAAAAACGTACATCTACTAGCGTGCAGCAGGCTGCCACAACAGACATGGTTCCGTGATAGTTTCATGACAAGTCCATGAAATAGTGGCACTTCCGTCACAGCTCACGCTAAAGGGAAGACTTTTCTTTTTTTATAAAAATTATTTCACATGCGAAAAAAGTCAGAAATCCGCCAAAAAGACTTACTTTGCAAAAAAACTGTCACATATCTGACATGAAACCTTCGCGCATCACTATTCTCCAAATCGGATAATCCGCCGAAAGAACTTGCACACGATATTTGATGCGAAGGAATCAGACGCGGCAATGACACATTTAACCCGCCGAACAACCGCACTTTTAGCCACCACTGCCCTCGCCGTTTTAGGTAGTGCAGCACCTCGCGCTCACGCGGCCGACCAGATGGAAATCATGGAGCGTCAAATTCACGCCATGCAAGCCCAGCTAAGCGCCATGAAGAAAGAGCATGCTGAGGAAATAAAACGCGCCCGTGCTGTTCTGGCACACCAACGGGAGGAAGCTGAGAACAACCCTTACGGCACGCGCGCCGGCATGATCGGCCAGAACGGCAAGGGAAGCTGGGCAGTCGCGCAACCTACATTGGCTCCAGCGCGCACAGCCGGTACACCTTACGGTGAAATTACAGGCACGCCTGCTGCCCATTCAAGCCTTTATGGGCCGCTCCGTCGGGGCCAAATCCAAGTCGGGGGCGTCCGTATCACGCTTGGTGGCTTTGCTGAAGCTGCGGGCATTTGGCGCTCGCGTAACACCGGCTCCGACATCTCAACGGGTTATAATGCTATTCCGTGGGGCAATAACCCCACTTACAACATGACCGAGTTCCGCCAAACAGAACGCCAAAGCCGCTTGGCCGCCCTTGTTGAAGGCATGATCAGCCCGAAACTTGAAGCAGATGGCTACGTCGAAACTGACTTCCAAGGCGCAGGCTCAGCCTCCAATTCGCGCCAGTCAAACTCTTACGTGCTCCGCGCTCGCGTATTCTATGGTGAGTTGAAAGACCGGGCTGATGACCTGCAAATCCTTGGCGGTCAGAACTGGTCTTTGATCACCCTCTACAATAAGGGCCTCTCAGCCCGTGATGAGCAGGTTCCTCTGACCATTGAAGCACAATACGTTCCTGGTTTTAACTGGACACGTAATAGCCAGCTCCGTGTTGTTAAGGGCTTCGATAACAGCCGCTACCACGTCGCCCTTTCCGTCGAAAATCCATCTTCAGTTCCGGCAGGTACGCCGCTGCAAAGCAACGTTACCTACCGCGTGACCGGAACTAACGTAAACAACCCTGACACATGGTACGCTACGGATATTGCCCCTGACGTCATCGCAAAAGTCGCAGCAGATCCGGGTTGGGGCCATTACGAGCTGACCGGTATCCTGCGTTTCTTCCATGACCGTGTCAGCACGAATGGAGCAGGCCAAAACCAAACAACCGTCGCTGGCGGCGGCGGCGGCGGCATGATCTTACCGATCATTGACAAGAAGCTGTACTTCCAAGCTTCGGGCCTCGCAGGCGTTGGCTTAGGCCGCTACGGTACATCTAACATTCCTGACTATACTTTCAGCCCAACAGGCGCGCCCAAGGCTCTCCCAGCGGCTAATCTTTTGTTAGGCATTTACGGAAACCCGACAAAAGCACTTAAGCTCTACGGCTATGCTGGGGCGGAGCGCGTTACGTCGCGTGAAGCCTTTACGTCTGGCGGCAAAGGCTATGGGTATGGCAGCCCACTCGCCAACATGTCCGGCTGTAATACGGAACTTGCAACCGCATGTGCTGCAAGCAGCAACGTACGAACTGTGGCGCAAGCGACGGCCGGTTTCTGGTATGACTATTTGAAAGGCGACTACGGCACGGTCCGTATTGGTGCTCAATATTCATACACCTATGTCGACTCTTTCTCAGGCGTTGGCGGACGTCCACATACTGATGACAACATGGTCATGATGTCACTGCGCTACATGCCATTTAACTAAGCGCGCGCATTATCTGACGAAAATACCCGGCTCCTACGCCGGGTATTTTTTTGTCTCAAACCTTAATGGGCTTGATGGCTTTCCTGCTTTCCAGCGCTCAGCTATGGACTAGGATAAGACTGAAGGAGAGACGTCTTTATGCGTATCGCAATGATCGGCGGTGGTTATGTCGGGCTCGTTTCGGGAGCATGTTTCGCTGAGTTCGGTACTGATGTCACAATCGTCGAACGAGACGAAAGCAAACTATCGGCTTTGCGTGACGGACGTATCCCAATTTTCGAACCAGGCTTAGATGCTATTGTAGCATCGAATGTACAAGCTGGCCGTTTGACGTTTACGCATGACCTAACCAACGCGATAACAGATGCTGATGCGGTATTCATAGCCGTTGGCACACCTACACGCCGCGGCGACGGACACGCTGACCTGACCTACGTTTACGCCGCCACTCGTGAGATTGCACTCGCTGCGCAAAAAGACCTTCTCGTTGTAACAAAATCCACCGTTCCCGTTGGCACTGGGCGCGAAGTCGCGAATATTTTAAAAGAAACCCGCCCTGACCTCTCTTTTGATGTTGCCTCCAATCCCGAGTTCCTTCGGGAAGGTAACGCTATCGGCGATTTCATGCGCCCGGACAGAGTTATCATTGGTATCAACAGTGACACGCAAGATAACGGCGCGCGCGCAAAAGAGCTAATGGGCCGCCTCTATCAGCCCCTATCCCTTATTGAAGCGCCTATAGTCTTCACAGACCTCGAAACTGCTGAACTGACCAAATACGCCGCCAATGCTTTTCTGGCCATGAAGGTCACCTTCATCAACGAAATGTCGGACCTGTGTGAAAAAGTTGGTGCCAATATCCACGACGTTGCACGCGGCATGGGGTTAGACCAGCGCATAGGCAAGCGCTTCCTTAATCCCGGCCCGGGCTATGGCGGTTCTTGCTTTCCTAAAGATACGCGGGCGCTCAGTGCTATTGCTCAGGATGCCGCAGTTCCTGCCCGTTTGGTGGACACCACAGTCCTGATCAATGAACAGCGCAAGCATGATATGGCAGAACGCATCATTGCGCGCTCTGGCGGGGACGTTCACGGCAAGACCATTGCAGTGCTCGGTCTTACCTTCAAACCCGACACTGATGACATGCGCGAAGCCGCGTCATTACCAATTATACAAACTCTGCATGAACAAGGTGCCATACTGCGCGTCTTTGACCCGGAAGGGATGGAAGCAGCACGGCCCCTGCTCCCTCAAAACGTCATCTATTGCTCAGACGCTTTAGACGCAGCACAGGACGCCGATACCCTCGTCGTCCTGACTGAATGGAATATGTTTCGTGCACTAGACCCAGAACGCCTCAAACACACAATGCGGGGCGATGTTGTCGTTGATTTACGAAACATCTGGGACCCCCGCATCATGCGCGGCTCAGGCTTCAATTACAGTTCTGTCGGCCGACCGTGAACACCATCGGTGCCGGTTGCTGGAATCTTATTCAGAAACCGGCCCGTTTGGCGGGCACGATCAGCAGGAGCGAATGTGCCATTGCGTAAGCGTGCTTCCAGTTCTTCCAAAGAATAGCCTTTTGTCTCAGGCACATACCGAACGACGAACCAGACAGCGAACGCATTGACCGCGGCAAATAGCCAGAATGTCATATCCGCACCGAGGCCGCGTACCAAAGACAGGGTCGTCAGAGAAATGATCAGATCGGCGCCCCAATGGCTCCCTGCGACCAAGCTCATGCCCTTGCCACGACAAGACAGAGGATAAACTTCTGCACCAACCAACCAAATCGCCACAGACAAGCTGCCTGTATTGAACACTGTGTAAGCCATCAATGACAGGACCGTGACCCATGCGCCCCAGCCTTGTGTCAGATGGAGGGAAAACATCAGCCCCAAAACCACCAAAGATACAGCAGCGCCGGGCAGCATACGCAGGATAAGCGTGCGGCGTCCCCAGCGATCTACAGCCCAGCCACCAAAGAATGTAGCACCAACCATCGCCACACCAACGGCGACAGAAGTCAAAAGAGCTGAAGACTCACCAAACCCTGCACCCGCAAAAATCGTGGGGGCGTAGTACATGATCGCGTTGATACCTGTGAGTTGGCACAACAGCGCAATACCAACAGAGGCAACAAGGGCTGGACGAACCCATGGTTTCTTCAGCTCAGACCAAGGTGCTTGTCTGTCCTTTTGGGAAACGATGTCGTGCAATTCGTCACGTGCAATGTCTTCAGATGCACGAACCCGCAGCAGCACGTCCAAAGCTTCATCGTGACGTCCCTGCATTGCCAACCAACGTGGGCTATTTGGCAAGAAAGCCATACCGACAAACAAAATTACCGCTGGCAACATGCCGATGCCGAACATCCAGCGCCAGCTTGCATGCTGTAGCAGATAACCAGTCAGGAAGGAGAAAGTAACACCCATCACGACAGCAAGCTGGAACGCCACGACGAGCCGTCCACGACGATGGGCCGGTGAAATTTCAGCAATATAGATAGGCACGATTTGAGAGGCCGCACCAATGGCCAGTCCCAGCACCAAACGCGAAACGGAAAGCACCGTCACACTACCTGCAGCAGCAGCGCTGAATGTCCCAATGATGAACAGAGCAGCAGCAAGCATAATGGTCTTGCGCCGGCCCCATCGGTCAGAAATTGGTCCCGCTCCCAGACACCCAATCAAAGCGCCCAGAATAATTGTTGATGTGACAATCTCTGCACCGAGCGTCGTCAGGTCAAACTGCGCCCTGATCTGCAACAAAGCTGAGGAGATAATGCCCGTATCATAGCCAAACAACAAACCGCCTGTAGCGGAAATGGTAGCGATAAACGTGCTCAGCGAATCTCCACTCAGCTTCCGAGATATGTCGAGTGTTTTTGTCATAATTGAACCCTCCGCCACATGGCGAATCTGTTTCCATGCTCCTATCTTGAGCGCTACAGATAAAGAAATCACCTCACATTTTCGCGCGCAGATTAATCTTTAAGATTACCAGACCTTTTCCCCTACACCGCTCTATGGTGCATTAGTGAATGCGAACCCATCGGTGCTGACGTACCTACAGACAGAGGACACGCCCACCATGCGCCGCATTCTCCACCGCTGCTCGAAACTACAACTCCATACCCCGCAACAGTTTTTGCTCTTCAAACAGCGCGATTATGCGCTTTGGGCGTCTGGTACGTTTGTGTCTAACATCGGCACGTGGGTCCAACGCACCGGGCAGGATTGGCTGGCGCTCACCGAACTTCCACATCACAGCGCCTCACTTTTGGGAACCGTTATAGCGCTGCAATTTATCTCACCAATGCTTTTCCTACCTTGGACGGGAACCCTGGCTGATCGTTACAACCGACGCCATATCCTCATCGTAACGCAGAGTACGATGGCGGCCATTGCAGTCTTGATCGGCCTACTGACTATCACGCATCATATCGATCGTTGGGGGCTGTACGTTCTTACCTTCTTGTTTGGCACTGCCGCATCCTTCGATGCACCGGTCAGACAAGTCTTTATCGGAGATCTGGTCGGAGACACCGCCCTACCGGCAGCAGTATCCTTCAACTCAATCTCTTTTAACGCCGCTCGTTTCATTGGCCCTGCTGTGGGCGGTTTCATTATCAATGCGACCAGCACAGGGTGGACATTTCTCATTAACGGAGCTTCGTTCCTTGCCGTGCTCGGCTCGCTCCTTCTTCTGCGTACGCAACACGGAAGAAATAACACCCACGCCAAAGACCAACGTTTTATTGATGGCCTTGGTTATGCTTGGAAGCACATCGAACTACGCGCTACACTCATTATGCTGGCGCTCATTGGCACGTTTGCCCTGAACATGTCGCTGTTTGTTGCCACCATGGCCGTGCATGTTTTCCATGCCACAGCAAGTCGTTACGGCTTACTCTCCTCAATTATGGCTGTCGGGTCCGTGATAGGGGCAGCCCTAAGCGGTTTTGAACGTGCAAACCGATACACGAGCCTCCTATACGCAGCTGGGCTACTTGGCCTCAGTTGTACTGCTGCCGCTCTCGCCCCAAACTATTGGCTGTTTGGCATTGCTATAATCAGCGTTGGCATTTCAGCGCTGCTGTTCACGAACGTATCAAATACCCTCATGCAACTTGCGACAGAACCTGCTTACAGAGGTCGCGTTATTGCATTACGGATGGGCGTTATACTGGGAGGCACACCAATAGGAGCACCAATAGCAGGCTGGGTAGCCGACACTCTAGGCCCGCGCTGGTCAATCGCGCTCGGTGCTTTATCTTGCTACTTAGCTCTAACAGTGGGAAGCCTCATAGGCCCTAAAAAAAGATAACAGCACGATTTATTTGCGATATGAGACGCTACGGATTTATTTAACTGTGCATGTCAAAATTGATGGGGCCGCCCATAATTTGCATATAAGAAAACATTTCCCCTAAGCTCTTAGTTCAAACGAGCGACAGGAAACACTCAATGCATAATGTTGCCGCTCTTCTTGCGGATGCTGGTCTCTTTGTTGTGCTGCCATGGCTTTTATGGCGCATTACAAATCGCGCATTACCTATTGCGGTTTTGCCCATACTAGTCGGCATTCTCATGGCGGTCTGGCATGTTCCCGTTAAGTCACTGGGCATACCGTCTCTATACGGAAACTATATTGGTTGGGTCGCAGTTCTCGTGCTTGCCTTCACTGCGGGCCTAGAGATGTGGCAAAAACCTGCCGGAAATGTAGACGATAACGCCTTACCCCCGCCCACCTTGCCTCGTTTGATTGGTGGCGCTTTCGTCGCTCTCGGTGGCCCGTTCGTTATTGGCTCGATCTTCGCGCTGTCTTACCTCCTTCCGCTCAATGGCTGGCACCCAGCACATGCCACACACTTGGTCGCAGCAGCGTCGATAGGCCTATGTATCGCTGTCAGTGCTTTGCCTGTTCTGATCGGCGTTGTCCGTGAGCTCAAACCCTCCCAAAAGCCTCTGGGCCAACTGGCACTGAAACTCGCTGTTATTGATGATGCAACCTTATGGATTGGCCTTGCCGTTCTGCAATTTGCCGCTAAAGGCAGTGCGGCCTTGCACGGTTGGAGCGGTTTGGAGGGGCTTGCAGTGTTACTGCTTATCGCCCTTGCAGCAGGCGGAAACTGGGCCTCACGGCACCTCCGCAACCCCCCATCTTGGGTTATTTGGATTACCGTTCCAGTTTATTTGGCTGCCGGGTCTTGGGCCAGCATGCAACTTGGGTTGCACGAACTGATCGGTGCCTACTTCGCTGGCGCGATAATGCCCCCCTCATGGGCTCGCCGCTTACCCATAGAGGCTGTCGGGACGTTCTCTCTCGTTTGGTTGGCTCCCATGTTCTTTGGCCACAGCGGCCTTCACATAGATGGTGATGCCCTAACATGGCCGTCTGTCATTGCATCGCTCGCTTTAGTCGCGGTTTCGATCGTCACCAAAATTGCTGCCGTTTGCATTTTCCCCCCCACCAAAGGCCTAACATTACGCCAGTCTTTAAGTGTTGGGACACTGCTGCAGTGTAAGGGCTTGATGGAAATCGTGGCCGCAACCATCCTTCACGCACAAGGCATGTTGTCAGAATTCGCTTTTGCCTCGCTGATGATTTTGGCTGTGATTTCCACAACGCTCACCGGACCGCTCTTTAAACTCGTTGCACCGCGTGAAAAAACGTCGTGATCTCTTCAATAATGGGGCAGTTATCAAACCCTGCTCCATTATTTTTGTATTAAAACGAGAACCCTCAATTAGTCATCCAAGAACTGGTGATGAAGATTCGCCTTCATATTGCGCTCCTACTTTTGAACTCTTGGAACGCCAGAAAATCGCCCCACAGCAATCTCACCGTTAAAGACCTTTGAGCGGCGAAATTTGAACCCCACGAACCAGCTATACGTTTAGCCGAGGAACAGCCTATTGAGGGTTCCCAATGTCCGACGCATCCAACACTTATTCTACCTTGCGCCTCATCATGGGAGATCAACTCTCACACGACATTGCAGCTCTCCAGAAATGCGGAAAAAATGACCTCATAATGCTCTGTGAAGTGCTGGAGGAGGTCGAATATGTTCCTCACCACAAACAGAAAATTACCCTCATTCTCTCAGCAATGCGCCATTTTGCTCAAGAACTCCGCGATAAAGGTCATAACGTCCACTACGTGGCTCTGGACGACACAGAAAACAGGGGCAATTTTACAGACGAAGTCCAACGTGCCACCGAACAATTCAATATAAAAAAAATTATCGTTACTCATCCCAGCGAGTGGCGTGTTCTTTCCATGGTGAAGGCGTGGGAAAAATCCTTCAAAATACCCGTGAATATTCTAGAAGATACACGGTTTATTTGTTCACCCGCGCGTTTTTCACGATGGGCTCATAAACGGCGCGGTCTGCGTATGGAGTATTTTTACCGGGAAATGAGGGCCGAAACGGGCCTCCTCATGCAAGATAATGAAACTCCCCAAGGCGGACAATGGAATTACGATACTGAAAACCGCCAAACATGGCCTAAAGACTGCGCCCCACCGGAGCGCCTACGCTTCACACCGGACTCTACAACACGTCAAATACAAAAACTTGTAGAAGAGAAATACTCAAAAAACTTCGGAAATCTCGACAATTTTGAATGGGCCGTTACGCGCAAAGATGCCGTCCGAGCATTAGAAGATTTTATAGAGCACTCTCTCCCCGAGTTTGGAAAATACCAAGATGCCATGAAAAAGGATGCCCCGTTCCTTAAACATTCACTCATATCACCCTACATCAATATCGGTTTGCTCAACCCACAAGAGGTCTGTGAAGCAGCAGAAGCTGCTTATTACGATCACCACGCCCCGATCGAATCTGTTGAGGGTTTTATCCGCCAAATAATCGGCTGGAGAGAATATATACGCGGCATTTACTGGCTAAAAATGCCTGATTACCCCGACAGCAACGCGCTTGATGCTGACCGAAAACTCCCCTCTCTGTACTGGTCAGGTGATACAAAAATGGTGTGTATGGCACAATCCATACAGCAAATTCAGGAATATGCTTACGGCCACCATATTCAACGCCTAATGATTACTGGGAATTTTGCTTTACTCGCTGGGATCGAGCCTAAAGAAATCGAGCGGTGGTACCTCGCCGTTTATATTGACGCCTTTGAGTGGGTTGAACTCCCCAACGTCCACGGTATGGCGCTTTTTGCGGATGGTGGCCTGATGAGTTCCAAGCCTTACGCAGCATCAGGTCGTTATATTCATAATATGTCGGATTACTGCAAGAATTGTACTTATGACATAAAAACGAGAATAAAAGAAAACTCGTGCCCATTTACTTTTTTATACTGGAGCTTTCTCATTAAAAATGAAAAATACCTGAGCAAAAATCACAGAATGTCTTTTGCCTTGCGTAATCTAAAGCGCATCGATGAAAACGAAAAAGAAGTTATTTTAAAAAAATCGTCCGAATTTTTAGATAGTCTATAGAGCCATAAATATTACCTCAGCACTATCACCTCCACGAGAAGTATATTGCTTCATCCATTTACCAAGAATAAATAGCATACCATGAACACAACAACACATACCTGCCCACAATGCACGCTTGAAGATAATCACCTCCAAGGGTCTCACCATGTCTGCAACATTTGTGGATATGAATGGCCGTCAGCTAATGCGGACACCCCTGTTGATGACGACATTATCCGCGATGCAAACGGCACTCCCCTCTCTGACGGCGATACCGTGATGATTATTAAGGATTTAAAAATCAAAGGCGGCTCCAACTCTCTAAAAGTCGGAACAAAAATTAAAAATATACGCCTGCGCGGGGGCGACCACGCCGTTGAAGCAGGCAGTTACATGCTCAAAGCCGAATTTTTACGTAAAGTCTGAAACGCCACTCTTTGGGGCACAGTCAAGCACTGTGCCCCAAAGAGCATGGGTTATGGCTGCACAGCCCGCAGTACATACCCTGTCAGGCTCCCGCTAGCCTCTTCTTCACTCAGATCCGCCGCTAAACGAAGTTCGGGCTCCAATGGCGCTTCATACGGTGCAGATACTCCCGTAAATTCCGCAATCTTCCCCGAACGCGCTGCAGCATATAAGCCTTTGGGGTCGCGCGTTTCACAAGTTTCCAGCGGTGTGTCCACGAATACCTCATGGAAACCTTCACCAATAATCCGGCGTGCCTGCTCCCGATCTTCCCGCAACGGTGAGACCAGTGCAACCACCACAACTTGGCCGCTTTCTGCCAAGATTTTCGCTACATGCGCCGCGCGGCGGATATTCTCCCGTCGGTCTTCCGGTGAAAAGCCAAGATCGCTGCACAAACCAGCGCGCAGAGTATCACCATCAAGAACTGTCGCCTGCACACCTTGCTCTGTTAAAGCCAACTCTGCCGCGCGTGCGACAGTGCTTTTGCCAGAGCCTGGAAGGCCCGTCAGCCAGAACACTCCGTTACGGTGCCCGCGCGCACGTTGTTGTGCCTCAGCAGATACGCGACTTCCCGTCGGATGAATGGCCAAGACCCCCTCATCCAGCTCCGCTTCTCCAATAAGCGGCGCGCCACCAACAATGCGTTGGAAACGGTCCACCAGTACACCGCGCCCATCACCCAAACCCGGCGTAAAAGCATCGAACAATAACGCATGTGACGCAGCGAGCGTGACCTCCGCAAAGCCGTCGGGCTGGACGATGTCTCCCGGCCCCATGCTGAGATCGTCTAGGTCTACCACTGCGTCAATCGACGCTACCGTGACGTCATGCTCGGCTGTGGCTAGACGTAAGGTAAAGCTCTCACCAACACGCAAGGGTTCCCCCCGCAACCAGAACAAGCGCGTGCGCAGCCGTGCGGATTTAATCGGCGCGTTCTCGCTTTGCCCGGCGGGGAAGAGCAAATCGCCACGGTCAGGCACCAGATCCGGCTCCAGACGCAGCGCAATGGACTCTCCTGCCCCTGCTACAGGATGCTCAGGCGCATGCCAACGGCAAACCTCTGCAACAGTAGCGACCTGCCCTTGCACACCTATTGCCAGCTTATCGCCCTGACGCACTGTACCGCGTTCAATGCGCCCAGCGACATAACGCACACCGTCAAAACGGTACACATCCTGCACTGGCATACGGAAGGGTAACGCCAAGCGTGGAGCCGGTGGCTGCACATTTGACAGCGCTTCAACCAGCGTGGGCCCTTTGTACCAAGCAGAACGCTCAGAGCGGCTAGCAATGTTATCACCATCGCGCGCAGACGCAGGCACAACTGCTTCCACGGTAATCTCTAACCGACCCAATAGCTGGCGGACGTCACTTTCTGCCTGAGCAATCTGCGCTTCATCAAAGCCCAGCATATCGGCTTTATTCAACAACACGATCACATGGCGAATACCGATCAAACGCAGCAAGAGCGCATGGCGACGCGTCTGCTCTTGTGCACCTTCCTTGGCGTCCACCACGAGGACGGCAGCCTCGGCGTCTGCCGCACCTGTAATCATGTTACGCAAAAACTGCCGATGGCCCGGCGCGTCCACGATAACAAATTCACGGCTCCCTAAACGGAAGGGAATACGCGTGGAATCAACCGTAACCCCTTGGTCACGCTCAATCTGAAGAGAGTCCAGCAAGAAGCTCCACTCAACAGCAAGACCGCGCTTACGACTGCTCTCAACAATCTGCGCCAGTTTGCCATCTTGGAGACTATCCGTGTCGTACAGCAAACGGCCAATCAGCGTGGACTTTCCGTGGTCTACATGCCCGACGATAACAATAGGTGTGGCGGCGGCACGATAGGCCTGCTCCAGCGTTTGGTTCACGATTGTATCACCCATTTTTACAGATACCCCGCCACACGCAGGCGCTCAAATGCGTCTTCTGATTCATGATCCATTGCCCGGCCGGCACGCTCGGACGTTTTGCTATTTTCCAGCTCAGCAATAACTTCCGCTACTGTTGACGCGTTACTTTCTACCGGGCTGGTGATGTCTTGATCGCCCAGTGAACGGTAGCGTTTGCCGTCTTTCGCAAAATAAAGGTCCACAAGCGGAATATTCTCGCGCTCGATGTAGCGCCAAATATCAATCTCGCGCCAGGATAGCAGCGGGTGCACACGAATATGCATGCCGTCTTCATACGGTGTTGCATATTGATCCCAGAATTCTGGGGGCTGATTGCGCACATCCCAACGATGCCCCGCACCGCGCGGGCTAAATACACGCTCCTTGGCGCGTGTTGCTTGCTCATCACGGCGGATACCTGCGATCACACCCCGTAATTTCCGCTCATCAATCAGCTTTGCCAAACCCGCTGTTTTTCGTGCCGCAGAACGTGCAGCTGGGGGCAAAGAGGGATCAATCTCTTCAACGGGCGGGCAATCGCCCAAAATCAAGTCTAAATCCCATTTCTTGGCGTATTCTTCGCGGAACGCATACATCTCTGGGAATTTCTTACCCGTATCCACATGCATCACCGGAAAAGGTACACGCCCCATAAAGGCTTTACGTGCCAGCCACACCATTACATTGCTGTCTTTGCCCAATGACCAAAGCAACGAGAGCGGCTTTAACTTCCGATGTGCCTCGCGCAGAACAAAAATGCTTTGCGCTTCCAACTGGTCAAGATCATCCATAACACGAGGCGTTGCCTGAGATGTGCCCGAGGTCATTCTGGTCTCCGTCTGCATGGCGTCTTCATCCCCTAACTTGGGCGATGAATGCCACATTCCGTTTTTGCAAGACCAGCCCAGCGGCCGGCCCGCGCATCCTCACCTTCGCCAATCGCACGGGTGCAGGGCGCACAACCGATTGACGTATATCCCTGAGCCACAAGCGGATGACGCGGCAAACCACGCGCGCGCATTACCGCCTCCACCCGTTCTGGCCCCCAACCAGCCAGCGGGTTAATTTTCACCCTGCCGTCAGGTTGTACATCCACCACGGGCAAAGCCGCCCGCGTTTGCGCCTGACTCCGCTTCCGCCCTGTCAGCCACAAATCAAATTCCGGTAGAACGCTATCCAGCGGTTCAACTTTCCGCAATGCACAACATGCATCTGGGTCGAAAGCCGCAAGCTGGTCCTGAGGGTCCCTATCTTTAAGTTGTCTCGGCGTCGGGCCAATAACCCGCACGTCTTCCAATAACAAAGCCTGCGTCAATTCGTGGCGGTAAGCGAGAGTCTCCGCGAAGTGCCGCTGCGTATCCAGAAAAAAAACCGGAACAGAGACATCCCTCTGAGCAACCAAATCTAGCAGAACGGCCGATTCAGCTCCGAAAGAGGAAATGACAGCCACACGCCCCCGAAATTCAGACAAAACACGCGCAAGCACATCCTCTTCTGGGGTTTCCAGAAGGGCTTTCAACTCGGTTGGGGAAAGAGACATTAGCACCACCCAATCCTTCGCCAGCGCCACCGCGGCCGTGCTGTGCAAGCAAGAGAGGAGCAGACATAGAACGTCACGGCGCCAATTTCAACGATATAATATGGTATTACCTTTTATTTTAGTGAATTTTAACAAAAAGCATTCGCCTGACAGCCTGCCCTCACCCGTGCTAAAGTGAATGGACATTACAGCCGGTCAAGGCCATATCGCATCAGCCTGATCGAGCGGCACGCAAGGAGCTGAGGATGCAAGCCCGCACCACATACCTGACACCCATTACCCTGCGGAAAGCTCACACCCAACTCCTGCGCGCTCTTTGTGCCGCCACACTCCTGACCAGCACATTAGCTCTGCCTGCTCACGCCGCACGCATCACCATGTCCGGCGAAGACCTGGACCTGACCGTGCCTTGCTCAGGGAGTGTACGCATCATCGTTGACCCATCTATGAAAGATGGCGCAACACTCGACAGCACTAACGCCACACAGGTCATGCTCCGGGGCGGCAAAGACGAAGCTGAAAGCCGCATCTCCATCTCCACCAAAAGCTGCGCGCCAGATGGGCACGTGACTATCAGTGTTTCGCCAATTACTGGCATTTCTATCCACGATAGCCGTGACACACATTTCACGATCTCGGGCAAATTGGCATCGCTTGACGCAAGCTTGGATTCCAACACCCTCAACGCCGATAATATCCAGTCGCTGGACCTGAGTATGCGCGGCAATTCTGCCGTCCATATCAAAACATTGGATCGTGCCGCACAAATCGTAGCGTCAGGCAATACAAGCTTCTCGGCGGACTACGCCAACCTGACCGCTTTCTCCGCCCAGTTGAGCAACGACGCGACACTCAATGTCGCGCAGGGCACCATTGAGGCTCTAACCCTTGTTACAGCCGATAACGCATCTGCCACACTCGCCAGCACTGCTTCACTCGCCACAGTAACGGCCAATGGTACAGGCGCTGTCTCCATAGCGCATGTAAGTGGGCCAGTTATGCGGTCAGGCACCGGCAATGTTCATGTTGGGGACGTTCAACCAGCGCCTGCTGTCGCGGTAGCCAGCACTCCAGCTGTAGCTGCGCCGCCAAATTTGGTGCAGCAGCCCGCCGTACCGACTCCTCCTGCACCAGCACAGCCACCAATTCATTCTATGCCCGCAATACCAGCGCCTCCGCCTTACACCGCGCCGAGCGCTCCGCCAGTGATTGCTGCCCCTCCCCCTCAAATACAGCTTCCCCCTCCGGCGCTGCCAGCGCCGCCGCCACCACAAACCCCTCCCACCCTTCCCACTCAACAGGCACTCCCTTCTGTTTCCGTCCCATCAGCGCCGAAGGCCCCAATAAATTCAGCACCGCCGCCCTCAAATACTCCCCCGAAAGAGGCCGTCTCTGCTCCACCTACTCCACCAGAAAACAGCTCTGCCGCGCCTACAAACACAACCGCCACACCGTCACATAATTGATACACACATCACAGAACTTTGACGTAAGCTCAAAGGCGAGGTAGGGGCAGAAGGGTGAACGCCGTTATAGAACTCATTGCGGCCATTGGCCGCGCCGTCTTAGGGCTCATCCGCCACGCGGGTGCCTTAGCTCTTTTTGCTCTTGAGGGCCTGTCGCATCTTGTGCGTCCGCCGTTCTACTGGCGTGTCTTTTTCACGAGCTTGCTTGAGATCGGGTTTTTCTCACTGCCAGTCGTTGCGCTTACTGCACTCTTCTCTGGTGCTGTGATTGCTTTGCAGTCCTATACTGGCTTCGGCCAATACCATGTTCAAAGCGCCATTGCAGGTATTGTTGTTCTAGCTGTGACCCGCGAATTAGGGCCGGTCTTGGCTGGCCTTATGGTTGCCGGGCGCGTCGGCGCTGCGATGTCTGCTGAAATTGGTACAATGCGCGTAACGGATCAGATTGACGCGCTGTCCACTCTCTCAACCAACCCGATGAAGTATCTGGTAACGCCACGCCTTCTGGCCGGGACGCTGGCGCTCCCCTGCCTTGTCCTTATTGCGGACATTCTAGGTGTCCTCGGTGGCTTCACTGTCTCCGTCGCGAAACTCGGCTTCTCGCCTTCATCATACATTCTGGCAACGCTTGCATCTCTTAAGACGATCGATGTCGTCGTTGGCCTTGCAAAAGCCGCTACTTTCGGATTCCTGATTTCGCTCTTGGGTTGCTATCACGGCTATAATAGTCGCGGAGGCGCAGAAGGCGTCGGGGCCGCAACAACGGCTGCCGTTGTCGGCGCATCTATCCTCCTCTTCCTGTTCGACTATCTCCTAACGGATCTTTTCTTCTCCCAATGAGCCAACTTGCGAGTGAAACTGTGAGCCAGACCCCAAAAATCCGTATCCGGGGCCTCTCAAAGGCGTTCGGCTCCAAACAAGTGCTTGATGGCATTGACCTTGACGTAATGCCCCGCACATCAATGGTGATTATTGGTGGCTCAGGCTCCGGCAAGTCCGTACTGCTCCGCTGCATTCTTGGCTTGATCGAACCCGACAGCGGCAGCATTGAAATTGACGGGGAAAATATTCTAACAGCCCCGCGCGCACGACAGGAAATTTTGCGCCGCCAAATTGGCATGCTGTTTCAAAATGCTGCACTTTTCGACAGTATGAGCGTGGCTGATAATATCGGCTTCGGCCTACGCGCCAAGCACCATCCAGGCACTGGCAGCAAACCTTCCAAGGCCCAAGCGCGCAAACGTGCCGAAACGCTACTGGAACAAGTCGGCCTTGACCCATCAATTGGTGCTTTAGCTCCAAGCGAGCTTTCCGGCGGCATGCAAAAACGCGTTGGTCTCGCCCGCGCTATTGCTGGCCAACCCGATATCCTCTTTTTCGACGAGCCGACCACTGGTCTGGACCCAATCATGGGAGCTGTCATTGACGGCTTGATCGTAGACTGTGTGCAAAAAATTGGCTCAACAGCCATTGCCATCACCCATGACATGCCCTCTGCACAACGCATAGGCACCGATGCGGCCATGCTCTACCAAGGCAAATTAGTCTGGAAAGGCAAAGCGTCCGAGCTAATGAACTCCGGCAATGCCATGGTTGACCAATTTACCCATGGTCGCCGGGAAGGGCCTATTAATATGGAGCCCAGAAAGTGACGTACGGCAACATACCTCCCAGAAAACGCCCCCCTATTTTTACACGCCCACTTATCTACCGGATGTTGTTAAGCTACGTCATAGCTCTACCAATGCTGTTTGTACTTTTGCGCTACATGCAGTTGCATCGCGGGATTTTAGTACCAGTTGCCGGGTTGGTACTGATCATGGTGCTGTCACGCACACTTTCGCGGGCTATTTTGCGCACAAAAGTTTAATTAAAAGAGCTTCGACATGGCCCGCAAACCTTCTGCACGTTACGTCTGCCAATCCTGTGGCAGCAGCACACCCAAATGGGCCGGGAAATGCGAAGCCTGCGGTGAATGGAACACCCTTACCGAAGAAACGGCTGAACCAACGGCCCGCAAAACAGGCAATTTGCGCTCTGCACGCCTGACCACTGTACGTCTTGATGGTGAAGCTAAACCACCACCACGCATAAACACATCTATTGCCGAATTTAACCGTGTTTTGGGTGGCGGTCTTGTCCCAGCCTCTGTCGTCTTGGTGGGTGGTGATCCCGGTATCGGGAAATCCACACTCATGCTGCAAGCCACCTGCGCGCTTGCGCAAAGTGGCCACAATGTCCTCTATGTTTCAGGGGAAGAGGCCGTTGACCAAATCCGTATCCGAGCCCAACGCCTTGGCTTGGACCGAGACAAAAAAACCCTCGATTCCCTCGATTTAGCAGCGTCTATCAACGTAGGGGAAATTGTTGGCTCGCTCGAACATGAGCGCAAACACACCGTTGTAGTGATCGATTCCATCCAAACCATGTGGTTGGAAAATATCGAAAGTGCACCGGGTTCCGTTGCTCAGGTGCGGGCCTGTGCTTTTGAATTAATTCGCTTAGCCAAAACACTGGGCTTTGCTCTTATTTTAATTGGACACGTCACGAAAGAAGGTGCGCTAGCTGGCCCTCGCGTACTGGAACATATGGTCGATGCCGTAATGTATTTTGAAGGAGACCGCGGCCACCAATTCCGTATCCTCAGAGCAGCAAAAAATCGCTTTGGTGCGACCGACGAAATCGGCGTTTTCGCAATGACAGATACCGGCTTGAGAGAAGTACCGAACCCCTCAGCACTTTTCTTGGCCGAACGGCGCGGTAACATTGCCGGGTCTGCTATCTTTGCAGGGCTCGAAGGTACGCGCCCTGTCCTCTTGGAGATTCAGGCTCTGCTCTCTCCCAAAGCGGGCGACGGTGCTCCAAGACGCGCAGTCGTGGGTTGGGACACCGCGCGCTTGAATATGCTTCTGGCAGTCCTTGATGCGCGTTGCGGGCTGAAATTAGCGGGCATGGACGTCCACCTTAACATTGCAGGCGGCATGCGCGTTAATGAGCCCGCTGCAGATATGGCCGTAGCTGCTGCTCTTATCTCAGCCGCAACCGGCACGCCCACCTCTCCCACAGCCGCTTATTTTGGAGAAGTCGGCCTGTCTGGTGAAGTTCGTCAGGTTTCACAGACAGACCTACGCCTGAAGGAAACCGTAAAGCTTGGCTTCGACTCTGCTATACTCCCCCGCCGTGTAGCGGCAGGGTCAACACGAAGCAAACCACCCGCGGGCATATCTTTACATGAAATCGGGCATTTAACCGATCTAGTAGAACTCTTCTCACCACAAAAAGATTCTAAATAAATTTAAATCATTAAAATTAAAAACTTTCTTTGACGTTTTATTAACTAACGCTTTTTTACATTACTAAATAAATTGTAGCGAGAAACACTCTCCCTATATTTATTAATTCCTCTTTCCCGAGGGTAAAGCGTTATGTCAGTGTCTTCGTCATCTGATTTTTATGTTTCCGCAACACAAACATCTTACACTGTGTCGCAAGGAGGCATTGTCGCTGGAACGATCTCGGGAAATCCCGGTAGTCAGTATGCTCAACCCGGCCTTCAAACTATTTCGTCTGGTCAGGCTCTTTCAGGCTCTACCATTACGGGCACGTCATTGACTGGCACGCCTTATTCAGACTTTACCGCTATTCCCCTCGAAGTTGACGCATCACAAAATGTCCTGTCAGGCGGTGCTGCGTTGGACACCACCCTTTCAGGCATAAACACGCCAAGCGCCCCCGCGCGTGCCAGCCAGACTTTGCAGAGCGGCGCATATGCGAGCGGCACAACACTCGGCGACAATGCATCCTCAACCGTCTCTAATGGCGCTTTAACGGAAAATGTTACCCTCTCAGGCGGGCTCCAACTCGTTTCTAGTGGTGGGGTTGCTGATAATGTTACTGTTTCCGCCGGAACACTGGATTTAGAAAAAGGTACAGCAAACACCGTAACGCTGATCGCTGGCGGGAACGGCACCATCATCGATAATAATGGTGTTTTGACTTCTGCTACCGTCAATAGCGGAACAACCTTGGAACTTACCCCTAATACCACCGCCCACAATATTACCGTCAATAACGGCGGGACTATTCTCCTTGGTAGCGGTGCCAGCATCTTAGACAGTTTGTCGATTGCTTCAGGTGCCGTCATTTCGCTCGGTATGGTGGCAAATACCGGAGCACTAAGCGGACAAATCGTATCGTCTGGCACGACCATTACCACCCCCACTGGAGAGACAGTACAAACCGATACACCGCTACTTGAGATACTCTCCGGCGGCACGGTCTTAAATACTCTGTCCGTTCCTTACACAACAACGCCCTTCCAATTTCACACGGCTTCCGACGGCGGCGTGGACTTGCTAACCAATTTCAGCCTGCAATCGACCCCGACATACACAAACCCGGTTACAGGTGCTATTTATGCGCTCACATCCGGCAGCGTTGTGTCCGGAAGCGTGGTCAACCCACCACTCCTCATGCCTTTTGAGACACCGCCCGTAATAGCCGGATCACAGACCATATCTTCAGGTTCTGCTGTATCGGGCAGCATTATTAGCGGAGCTTCGAAAGAGTTTTATACCAATACCCCAGGTGTCCCCACTATCGCCGTGCCCGCTTCACAAACGGTCGAAGCCGGCGGAGCAGCGTTGAACACCGTAATTTCCGGCGCTGCATTCGATACCGGGCTGGGTATGGCCACTGCCACTTATTATACAACCGCAAGCGCCAGCCAGGTCATTGAATCGGGCGGTTATGCTAGCGGGACAACTATCGGCCTTGCGGCTAGTTCCGTCATTGAAAGCGGTGCAATTTCCGAGAATGTTGCAATTACAGGTGCCATCGTCCCCGCCGGAAAATATTTTGATAACCAATACGCGTCCTTGGCTGGCACGCAGATTGTCTCCAGCGGCGGTGTATTGAACACAGCGACCATCACGTCTGGAGGAACTTTAAACATTGATGGCGGCACAGCCAATAACATCACGACTTTATCAGGTTATATACTTCAGGATAGCCGGTATCCGAATATTGGCTCTACGGCGCTTGCGACGATCATTGATAATGGCGGCACTCTGACAAACGTCTCGCTCATTTCAGGCACACAATTACTGGTCGGTAGCAACACTACAGTTACCAACCTCACAGCAATGAGCGGCGCAAGCATCTCTCTCAATCAAAACGCCAATATTTTAGGCAACGTCAACATCGACCCGCGCGCTACAATTTTACTCCAAGGAGCAGGGGCAACATTATCTGGAATATCCGGTACCATCGTCACGCAAAGTACACAGTTCAGCACCTTATTTGCTGCCTCTAAGGTGACCTCTCAGGCGCAAAACTCCGGTGCTGTCCTTAATGTTTTATCAAACGGTACCGTTATTAACGAAATTGCACTCCCAAGCGCCACAACGCCTTTTTCTTTTCAACAAGCACCCTCGGGTAGCGGTGTTGACCTTGTTATTGGCACACCCTGTTTCTGCCCAGGTACGCATATCATGACCCCTGATGGCGAACGCCTTGTGGAGGATCTCGCCATCGGCGATCTTGTGCTGACGGCTGGGGGAAAGTCGCGTAAAATTCATTGGATTGGGACACGCTCCTACGACCCCATTTTCGCTTTTGGTAATCGAGATATATTGCCTGTAAAATTTACAGCAGGCTCCCTAGGCGACGGTCTTCCCAAACGGGACCTAACGGTTTCTCCGCTCCATGCCATGTTTATCGATGGATATCTGGTGCCCGCTCTTCATCTGATCAACGACCACACGGTTGTCCAAATAAAAAACCCAAAAGATATTATCGCTTACATCCACATAGAGCTCGAAACACACGACATCCTCTTGGCTGAAGGAAGCCCCACGGAAAGCTTCCTAGATGACGGCTCACGCAATATGTTTCATAATGCACAAAGCTACGAAGAATTATACCCAAACCGCCCCAAAACAGCAGCGCTCTACTGTGCACCTCGCCTTGAGGGTGGTACGGAGCTTGCACGTATTCAGGAAAAACTCTTTTCCCTTGCGTCATCGAGCCGACATCGCACGGCCTGATTTTATACGTCCAAGGTAACCATATTCGTGCCTTCTTCCCTCACGGGCTATCTTGATGTCTGCAATCGTTACGAGATTGCAGGCTGGGCCATTGATAAAAATACCCCTGACCAAAACCTACGTTTGCTCATCCTACAAGACGGCGTAGTCATTGATGAAATCAATACTGACACGTTCCGTGCCGACCTCATAGAAAACGGGCGCGGGGGACACTGCGCGTTCCAGTGGTTCTGGCCAGAACCACCGCCTCATGAGGGCTGCGTGATCGACATCTGCAACGCAGATACCCGACACCCGCTCAATAATACCCCAATTTCAATTCCACCGCTGCCTAGCGCGCTGGAAGGCTGCATAGACCTCACGGACAGGCACAAAATTGCTGGTTGGGTCCGTGATCGCCTAAACCCTGAACGCACCGTCTGGCTCACCCTGCACATAGACGGGCAGAGGATTCAGCGTATTGCCGCAAACCGCTTCCGCCATGATTTACGTGAGGCAGGGCTTGACCACGGACGATATGGCTTCGAGCATGTTTTTATTCCTGCCCTAAATCTCTTCACAGACCACAGCATCTCCCTCACGCATGGTACTACCCCATTTCAAGAGCCGCGCGGCCTGCCACGCACCAACACCCTTACACCTGACGTAAAACATTTTCTCAGCCAAATATTTAAATCCACCAAAAGTGAGGCTGAACGCCAAAGCACTTTGACCTTCCTAACCGAGCAAACACACGCCCTCCGCGATTCATCAGCCGCAGACATTACAGCCCGCGCCGAACGAGACTCCTCACAACGAGCAATCCGCCTTTTTGAGAAGGCTGAAGCCTCCGTACGTCCATGTATCCTCGTGATTGATGATCAAGCGCCGGACCCAACGCGCGATGCAGGGTCCGTCGCTTTATTGTCTCATATTCGTGCCATGCAACGCTTGGGGTATGATTGCTGTTTTATTCCTTCACGCCGTCCACCAACGGAAGAAGACAACTTACGCCTCTCTACTCTTGGGGTGACATGCCTCATGCCGCCCATCTTCACAGGGCCTGAAGAAGCCTTAAAACGCCTCGGAGACGGGCTCGAAGCCATTTATTTGCATCGCCTTAATAACGCAGAGAGTTATTCCGCCCTCAGCCGCGCTTTTGCTCCAACTGCTCAACTTATCTGGAGCATTGCGGACCTCGCCTCGCTCCGCTTTCACCGTCAAGCACTCTGCGAGCAGCGACCTGAACTAACCAAAATGGCACAACGATTAGAGTTCAGAGAAAATATGTGCGCATGGCTTGCGGACGCCGTCATCACGCACTCCGAAACCGAGGCTCATTTGTTAAAATGCAACGTCCCCACAGCGAAAACATATGTTGTACCTTGGGATGTACCACTCCACAGGCGCAGTAAAACCACCGCGCCGTCTGCCCCTGTTATTGCTTTCGTGGCGCATTTTGCTCACGCCCCTAACCTCGATGCCGCAAAATGGCTGGTAATGGAGATTCTACCCTATCTCACACAGCATATCCCAACGCTGACCTGCCGCTTAATTGGCAGCGCCATGCCTCATGCACTCCACATGCTGACGGGCCCGAACGTAGAGATCATAGGGCATGTCTCAGATATTGGCAGCGCGCTAGAGGGCGTAACTCTCTGCGTTGCACCCTTGCGATTTGGTGCCGGCATAAAGGGAAAAATTCTTGAAGCATGGTCCTTCGGGTTGCCAATCATCATGACCCCCACCGCCTCAGAGGGTATTGTCGCCGATGATCATCCCGTTTTGAAGCATTCTATCGCTGGAGCAGCTGACGCCTTTGCGCAGAGTATTCTCAAACACCTTAAGCCCAGCGTCGCCAAGGCGCACATTACGGCTGCCCGGGCGCTGCTGCGCGAGAGATTTACCGAAGAAAATATTACCTCAGCTTTTCAACCTTTTTTGCCTTCCTGCGAACCCCCTACCAGGGAGGAGGTCCCCTTCGATCTGCATTGAGATCGATGGGGTCACAGCCCCCGACGGGGCACTAATGTTATGACGTTTCGCTTCACATCAGGCTCTTGTGCATTGCGCAATTCATTGAGCGATTGATGGTAAATACGCACAAAGAACTCCCTCCGCCCGTTAGGACGGCGCCAACGCTCAAAAGCCATAACTGTGTCTGGCGCTGTACTGTCTGGCTGATCCGCAAAGCGCCATGAAAGACCAAAGAGCGCCATCATAGCGTCCTGATTGGAATCATGACCCGCGAGAACCAACATACGAGTTTTAGTACTTACACCGGGAATATTCTTAACGTCTCGATCCATTAAAAAATTTCGAATAGCTGCCGCCATGAAGCCATTTTTTACACGAGCATAGGCCGGCGTCCTACGTAGGAGACGGCTCTCATACTCATGTACCGGCATAACCAGTTGAATAGCTTGTTCCACATCTGCGTGCTCCGGCCCGAAGTCTTCCGCAGGAAAACCTTCCGCCTGCATGAGCAGAAAATTTTCAGCCAGCATTCCTGCTGTTGCGACACCACCCTTAAGGTGAGGTTTGCCGTCTTTCCATTCCAGCGAAAGGGGCATTCGGAAGCACTCGCTCGATTTGTGCCCCAAAACGCACCCGCCCGGCGCCACCCATGCCTGTAAATGGGCCAAACCCGCAGCAACTGCGGGCGGCATTGGCCGGGATGAAAGAGTCATGAAGTCTTTGAGAACGGCCATATGGTCAGAGGTCGAAATACCCTGAACAGACAGGCCATTGTAAATAGGGTTTTGCTTACCCTCAGCCCATCGGGCCACGACCCCACATGACGGGGCAATATTTTGGGCCCATATTTCGCCCGTGCGCTGCGTTCTATGGTCTGCGCCATCGGCCCACACGACAAACGCGTGCGAGTCCGACGGGCATTTCTGCGTCGATAAGAAACCTTGCTGCACATATCGTCCGCGCACCGCTTTTACCATAGCGGCAAGAGCTTGCTCCCCGTGCTCTGTCATCTCCCCGGGTTTGACAGGCCATTCTGGCCAATTAAAGCCTGTCATTAAGCGCAATTCATCTACCGATTTCGTTGGGCTTCGCACACCGTGACGCCCCAGAAACACCACCTTTTCCAACACCGCGTTCTCTTTTGGTGCGGCATATAGCCGTGGCGCGCTAAGTAGCCCGGCACTGACCACGCAACCAAGCGTTAGAATACGGCAGAAGGTAGGTAACATTTTCATGGATAGGTCGCCGTCAGATTAAAAAAGATACTACGCCCGGCCAATCGCCAGTAGAGCGGTGCATTACCGACTGACTGATTGCCCGCAAACGCGCTCACGGCATGATTATCGAACAGATTTGAAATCTTTAGGCTAGGGGTAACATCGCGCAAATAGCCACCGATGTTATGAATTCGCCACCCCAAGGCCAGATCTGCCGTTGCATTGCTGCTGATGCGGTATTGATTGGCAAATACTGTCGCCCCTGAACTGCTTGTGACGCTGTCCAGCCCCCAACTTGGCCCGACAAATTTACCCATAAGCGAGAAATATGCTCCACACGGGTCTTCAAACAAAAGCCCAGCTGACGCCAAAAACGCAGGTGAAGATGCTACGTGAACTCGTGTCTTTTTATAAGTAGCATCATTAACGCTGTAATTGCCGTACAGTGAGAAACCCCACCCCAAGGCATATTGCCCCTCGGCTTCAATACCTTTGTAGACTGCCCCGCTGCTGTTTACATATGTGGACATTGTTCCGATCTGGCCGGGCACGTTAATCTGAGCTTGGGCGATATAATTATCAAAGTCGATGTAATAACCATCCAAGGACAGCATCCAGTTCCGTCCATGGTAGACGGAGCCGACCTGATAATTTAGCGTTGTTTCAGGCGAAATATTCCCCACTGAACTCACTTGGAAAACCGCCATCGGAGGCGCTAGAAAACCACGCGCAACCTGTGCGTAAGCGCTCCACTTTTTCGTAATAAGCTGGTTTATAGCGATTGAAGGCTGCCATGAATGGTAGCTCTGTGTTGTGTCCAAAGGTACCTTCGTACCTTTGTTAATCGCCGCATTATAATCGCGTTGGAACGATGTGTATTTTATACCCGGCTTAATGGTTGCGCCGTGCCAAGGGTGAAGATCCAGCTCAAGATAGGGCTGTAGAGACGTGCTTGTATCGCTAATATCATAGCTATAAGCGGACCCTGTTTTACCGATAACAGGCGTCCAGTTTTTGCTCAGGTTAACAGCATATGTGTAGCGACGGTCTTTTTGCACATCAGCCCATACACCTAAAAGGACATCGCCATAATCTGTGTGCGCTTTAAAGCGCATCGTGTCTCCGTATGCCCGCATCGCTGCGTCAGCGTATTTTCCGGGTATATCGTTCGGGTATGTCGCTACTTTTTTACCTGCCGCATTGTATAACGTTACGCCATTGGCAGACAGGCTACGCTGGCTTGGATCCGTGCTTTCAGTGTACGAGTGCTCAAAACCATTCGTGTAAAGTTGATTCTCAAATATTAACCACGATGCAAGGCGCGTCTTCAAACCGATATAATCAAAATCAGCCGCGTATGTGCTCGGCTGATATCCTGCATAACACTGACGAGCTGGATCGTTACACAAACCATAATTATTACCAAACGACTTATAATCCGCGAGTGTCGCGCCTTGTGTCGTATTTTGCCACTCACGATTATATGTCATCTGCACCGTCAGAACAGTTTCCGGCGCAAGCTCTGCAACGTCTTTAAAGAGAATATTACTACGGCGTTCACCCGAACCCGTTAAATACCCATCCGTGTCTTCATGCTGCATATCAAGCACGGCGCGGCCCAAACGGGTTTTACCGCTCTCAAGCATTAACCCACCAGCCCGGGTCGCGAAGCTACCATAGGTTCCGTAAAGGGTAACGCCCGCTTTTTTGGATGGATCACGTGAGCGGAAGCCAATTGTGCCGCCGAAAGTAGCATTACCGATCGTTGACGCGGTGCCGGGGCCCCGGTCAATTTCAGCCTGATCAAGAAAATGCGCGATAAAAAGTGATGACGTTGTGTGGTGCAGGTCAGACGCGTTCCCGAACGGGATACCATCATACGTCATATTGTACTGACCGTCTTGGAAGCCTCGTAAGCTCATTGTCTCAGCTTTTCCCATGCCCGGGCCGTTCGGGTTTTGAGAAAAGACACTCGGCTGGAAACGAATAATATCATCCACACTGGCAAGTGGAACAATGTTATTGCGTAAAAACCCTGACTGAATAATTGAAGTCGGTTGCGTAATATTTAACGGTACTGATGCTGGAGCAATTCGCGCCGCCCGCCCGATAACCGTTATATTTTCGACATGCTTTTTGTCTGCTTTGTCAATTTTCGTTTTTTGAGTTTTTTTATGCTCGGAAAGGTCTTTTGCGTGTGCATAGTGTGCCACGGAAAATAACATTGTACCGGCAAGGCACACCGCGCGAGGTGCCGTAAAACGCCGCTTAAAAGCCATGAGAACCCGCCAATATTTTGTAATAATTGGGGGTTCTGTAGCCGAAATACTTCTAACGATAAAAGATATTTAAAGGGCTGTCATTAAAAGTTCATAACGAACTATGGCAGTTGTCGCTTGCTGGCTAATGGGTCAATTTTAGGCTCTGTTCCGGATCCGGAATCAATCACGACAATCAAGTCGCCCGCAATTTTTAAAGGAACCCGGTCCTTCAGCAGCAATGACGAAAAGCGGCGATCGTAACTTGCAGCTTGTTCGTATTGAGCATCAATCAAACCGTGATGGTCCATAATTTGATTCAAAGCCGCTGGAATGCGAATACAGCCTTCAGAGGCAGAATGCCCTAAACGCCACTCAAGAAATTGTGGATCGGTAGCGTGTATCTCCAGACGGATTTGCCCCGTTTCGTGTTGCGGCAGCCAACCTTTCATCGCAGTGTGCCATCCAAGGTCCCAAACGCGGGAGCCCTTTGCACCAATGCCGCGGATGCCAAACTTATTTTTGGTACCCTCCGCGCGATACCCCAGGCGGTCGATGGTGTTATGAAACACTCCAGTCGGCGTGATGTAATAGTACTTACGAGCAGTCGTACCGGTCGATACGGGCGCCCCTCCAAGAGACTCCCATGGAGCATCAGGAAACGCCAAAACGAAGTTTACACGCTGTACGGTCTCTGCTCGGTCCACGACCATAACCACTTGCGGCCGGTCAATTTTGGTGCCGTCTTGTTCTATCGCGTCCTTGGCCATCTGCACGAAGGTGGCGCGCCGTGAGGGGCTGAACGGCGTGTAGCGTGCTATTTTTTGGCGCATTTCTTTTTGCAAATTATGCGCTTCTGCCCGTGCTTCAGCGTCAGTCGCCACCGGCAAGGGTGGGATAACGACGGGTGGAGGCTCCGGCTTTGTTTGCGGTGGCGCTGGGGGCGGGGGCACTTCCGCCATTGCGCTTTGCGTCGGCATGTTAGCGTCGTTTGACGTCGGCGCCATTTGCCCACCATGCGCACACCCGACCAGCGAGCCAGACATTGCAATAGCACTTACAGCGACCATCGCGCCGCGGCGTACGTATCGGGAGAAAGGGGCGAGCGACATCAGCAAAGCAAAGATCCTGAACTTAGTCTTACTACGGTCAAAACATTATTCATTGTGAGGGCAAAGACTTAAACTGCCCCCAACACCACCGGAACGCACAAGCCCGCTTAAAGATCCAACAGCAGGCGACGAGGGTCTTCCACGAGTTGTTTCACCCTTACAAGGAAGCTGACCGCTTCGCGCCCATCAACAATTCTGTGATCGTAAGACAGCGCAACATACATCATCGGACGAATAACAACCTGACCGTCACGCGCGACAGGCCTATCCTGAATTGCGTGCATACCCAAAATGCCCGATTGCGGAGCGTTCAAGATTGGAGTGGACAACAAAGACCCGAAGATTCCACCATTGGTTATGGAAAATGTCCCCTGCCCTAACTCTTCAAGCCGCAAGCTGCCTTTGCGGGCGCGCGTGCCGTAATCCGCAATACCCCGCTCTAATTCAGCAAAACTCATCACATCAGCGTCGTGCAGTACCGGCACGACCAAGCCGCGCTCAGTACCGACAGCGATACCCAGATTAACGAAATCACGATAAACGATTTCGTCCCCGTCAATTTGAGCATTGATTGCTGGAAAATCTTTTAAGGCAACAACAACAGCCCGAGCGAAAAAGGACATGAAGCCCAAGCGTGTACCGTTATGGCGCTTCTCAAAATCGTCTCTATATTGAGCCCGCATTGCCTTGGCGGCCGACATATCAATTTCATTGAACGTCGTTAAAATTGCTGCCGTATTTTGCGCCGTTTTCAGGTTGGTTGCGATTGTCTGGCGCAGGCGTGACATGGGAACACGCCTCTCCCGCCCCTGCTGTTCCGCCTTAAGCGAGACAGCTTTAGGACCCTCGAACGGAGATGCTTTGGACTGCGCTTGCAGAGGGAGCGCTGTTTCTGAATGAAGTTTTGCCTGCGCTGGTGGTGCTGGTGGCGCTTCTTTTACCTGCTCTTGAAACGCCTGAACTTGAGGCTCTGGGGACTGGGGCTGAGAGACTTGAGATACCGGAGCTTGGGCTGTTTCATCTACCGTTCCAAGCAAACCGCCGATTTCCACCTCAGTGCCCTCAGGCAAGCAATTCCCAAGCTCGCCCGCACTCGGCGCAACCACCTCTACCGAGACCTTATCTGTTTCCAATTCTAAAATTACATCGTCGAGCTGAACATAGTCCCCGGCTTTTTTGAGCCAGCGCGCAACACTCGCAGTCGTCAAACTCTCACCCAGTGCTGGCACTCTAATTTCGACCGCCATGTTCAGCTCCTTACCTAAAGCATCGCCCCTCACGGAACGTTTTTTGGTGTGTTCTACGGTTTACACACTCTGCGTTAAAGACAATATCGCATCTTACTCCCCTCCGGAAAACCGGGAACCTTCACCTGCACATATGTTTTAAAGGCAAGACCCTGATATTGAGGCCGTCATGACCACTTCCGCATCTTCTTCTGACATTCTGCAATCGGACAGGCTCACCAGCCGTACGAAGGCAATTTTGCAAGCCCGCAGAACACCTGAAGAAAACGCCCGGACCCTCTCTCCTAAAGCTTACACTGCTTTGACAACGCTGGTGTCTGCTCTGCTACCGCAAGACGAGCTAATCCCGGGCAAACCAATTGATCTGCCAGCCGCGGTAGACCGGGCGCTCACCGGCCCCCGTGATGGGTGGAGATTTGCTGAACTCCCCTCGGACGCTGCTGCGTGGGAAACTGCCCTCCTCACCGTAAGTGACTATGTTGAGAGTACTTATAATAAACCTCTCAGCTCCCTTTCCGTGGAAGAAGGCGGCGCGCTGCTTGATCGCATAGCAGAAGGGGCAATTGGTTTATGCAAACCGGACAGGTTTTCAGCATTTCAAATGCAGCGCTGGTCGGGAGATTTTCGTGCCGATGTTATCGATGCTTTCATGGGACACCCTGACGCACATCAGGCGCTGGGTATTTCCGCTTACCTAAACGGTAATAACAGCAGCCTTTCAGGCTTTCAGTGCGTTACACCAGACACCCCTGAAGCCTTTGAGCCTAAGGCGTCTTCTTCCTTGGCCTCACTCCCCGTAACAGAGCTTTAAGAGCGCCTGATAATGAAAACCTATCCCACGACCGAAACTGCGGATGTTGTCATCATTGGTAGTGGTGCTGGCGGCGCTCCCATTGCTGCCCGCATGGCTCAAGCTGGTAAGCGCGTCATTGTGCTTGAAGCTGGCCCACGCTTTAATCCCGAAAATTACACAGCTGATGAAGCCGGCGCCCGTGAATTATACTGGCTGAACGAACGCCTGTCGGGCGGGGCCAATCCTCAGGCTTTTGGCGGCAATAACAGCGGCACAGGAGTCGGTGGCTCCCTCCTTCATTATGGAGCGTTTATGCCGCGGCCAGATCCCCGCGATATGCAATTGCATACCGAAACCGGGATGAGCGTTGACTGGCCTTTCCAATATGACGAACTCCTACCTTATCTGGAAGAAGTCGAGGCTTTCATTGGCGTATCCGGCCCCAAACATTATCCATGGGACCCAAGCCGCTCCTATGCTTTCGCCCCCCCGCCAGCCAACTCTGCGGCGCTCAAAATGCGCGAAAGCTGCGATGCTCTTGGCATACGCCATGCAGACGGACCGACTGCGCTCATTACACAAGCGGTAGAACAACCCCATTTTGGCAAAAGAGAAGCATGCTCTAACTGCGGGGCGTGCCATCAAGGCTGCAGAAACGGCTCAAAGTCATCCGCAGATAACACATGGCTTCCCCTTGCCGTCGCACACGGAGCCGAAATACGAGCAGAAAGCGTTGTCCATACCATTGAAACAGACCAGCGCGGGCAGATAACAGGCGTCGTCTACCACCATAAAGGCCAAGATATCCGCCAGAAATGTGATCAGCTCGTCTTATCGGCTGGAGCAGTAGAAACAGCGCGCTTACTCCTCCATAACGGCTTGGCTAATAGCTCCGGTCAGGTGGGGGAAAACTACATGACCCACATCTCTACTCAAGTATGGGGCGTGTTTGACGAAGACCTGCGCCCTAATCGTGGCTACCCTTCTTTAACAATTACAGAAGATATGATGCGTCCCAAAGACGCCGATTTCGCCGGGGGGTACCTGATCCAATCTTTGGGTATGATGCCGGTTACATGGGGCAGCCTCGTCGCGCGCGGCACAACACGCCGAGGGCCCGACCTGGCGCGAACCCTTGCCCAATACAACCGTAGCGCTGGATTAGGCATACACGGGGACTGCATCCCGCACCCAGATAACAAGGTCGTCTTGTCGCATGAGAAGGATGCTCTCGGCATCCCGAAACCACTCATTACGCACAGCTACGGTCCGAACGAGTTGGCAATGCATGCACACGCATCCAAACTCCTTACGTCTCTTTGGCAAGCTGTCGGAGCAAAAGATATACGCATCCTAGATCGTGCAGCGCATATGATTGGCACTGCACGCATGGGAACAAAAGCTGATAGCGCGGTTGTTACGCCTTTTGGCCAAAGCTTTGACATCCCCAACCTCTGGATCAGCGACCACTCAACCTTTCCAAGCGCTACAGCCGCGAACCCCGCCCTGACAATCATGGCGCTTTCGCTCCGAACGGCTGATGCAATGCTGCGCCAATAACGGGCTTTCACGAAGACCCAAAGAAAACTTGACAACGCCTCGGGGTGGCCTCTAGGGTTACCCCGACTCTATCGGGTAAGACCGTATAGTCTCCCTCCTTTTACGGATGTCTCCCTCTTTCGGGCCCTTTTCCTGTAAAAGCACCCTGAAAGACGCCTCTAACCGATTGATCGGTCTTCCAGCGGCACATCCTTCCCCCCTATGTTACGCCCAGAGGGCCAATCAAGGCGCATCCTGCATGCATCTCGCCGAACTAAAAAAGAAATCTCCAGCTGACCTTCTGGCCTATGCCGAGGAACTCGAAATCGAGAACGCCTCGTCCATGCGCAAGCAGGACATCATGTTTGCTATCCTCAAATCTCTGGCCGAGCGCGATCAGGCCATTTACGGGGAAGGCACACTTGAAATTCTCGCCGATGGCTTCGGCTTCTTACGTAGCCCAGAAGCTAACTACCTTCCCGGTCCAGACGACATCTACATCTCACCCGCACAGGTCCGCCGTTTTGGTCTTCGCCCAGGTGACACCGTTGAAGGTCAGATCCGCGCCCCGCGCGACGGAGAACGCTATTTCGCACTGCTCAAGGTCAACTCCATCAATTTCGAAGACCCTGAGATAGTCCGCACCCGTATCAACTTCGATAACTTGACGCCGCTTTACCCAGAGCGCCGCTTGAAAATGGAAGTTGAACAAGCCGAAGCTCCTCCCGTTGAAGGTCGTAGCAAAGGCAAGAAAGATCAGCGCGACTACACACCACGCGTCATCGACCTTGTCACGCCAATCGGTATGGGCCAGCGCGCACTGATCGTTGCTCCACCCCGCACGGGTAAGACTGTTATGCTCCAAAGCATTGCAGCCTCCATCTCCGCTAACCACCCAGACGTTTTCCTGATCGTTCTGCTTATCGACGAACGCCCCGAAGAAGTCACGGACATGGCGCGCTCGGTACGCGGTGAAGTTGTTTCATCAACCTTTGATGAACCCGCTACACGCCACGTTCAAGTAACAGAAATGGTACTCGAAAAGGCGAAGCGCCTCGTTGAGCACAAACGTGACGTGGTCATTCTGCTTGACTCAATTACGCGCCTTGCCCGCGCCTACAACACCGTTGTGCCCTCATCCGGCAAGGTGCTGACCGGTGGTGTAGACGCCAATGCATTGCAGCGCCCCAAGCGCTTCTTTGGTGCTGCGCGCAATATCGAAGAAGGCGGCTCCTTAACGATCATTGCAACAGCACTGATTGATACAGGCTCCCGCATGGACGAAGTTATCTTTGAAGAATTCAAAGGTACGGGTAACGCTGAACTTATTCTCGACCGTAAGCTGGCTGATAAGCGCACCTTCCCCGCAATCGACATCACGAAGTCGGGTACGCGTAAGGAAGAAATGCTGGTGGATCGTGGAGATCTTTCCAAGATGTGGGTCCTACGCCGCATCCTTGCCCCGATGGGTACCATGGACGCCATGGACTTCCTGCTCGACAAGCTTAAATACAGCAAGTCGAACAGTGACTTCTTTGAAGCCATGAACAACTAGTGCCAAACGGCCCGCCCTCGAGCGGGCCGTTTTTTTATCTGGTCACGCAAACAAAACTATTGCTTAGACGGCCATAAGCTAAAAAATAGAAATAAAGACTTTCTATTGTTTCTATTTATATAAATTTAGCAGCTCTTTAAAACGCGTCCATCAGAGCTTGTTCTTTTTTGGAGTTTACTCTCATGGATGCGTTTATCCCCCGCAATACCTTGCTTCTAATCGCCCGCTTTGGTTTGACACTGCTGTTTCTTGTCATGGGCTGGAGCAAACTGACGGATTTCTCAGCGGCTGTAAGCTACATGGTACAATCCGGCGCCCCACTTCCAACGATGTCAGCAGTCGCCGCAATCGGCATTGAAATTTTTGGCGGCCTCGCACTTCTGGCCGGTCTTCTGGTAGAGCCCATCGCCCTGCTCCTTGCGTTTTACACCATAGCGACAGGCTTTATTGGGCATCATTTCTGGACCATGAGCGGCTTGCTTCGCTACGACATGATGATTCATTTTTACAAAAATATCAGCATTGCTGGAGGTTTACTCGCCCTTGCCGCTGCTGGCCCAGGTCGCTTCAAGCTCTCTTTCAAACGCCGCTGAAACACATCAGGCCTAGTCACTTTCGTCACTAGGCCTTCAGAATAAAACTTTGTTGTTAACTCTTTTTACACAGCTACCGCATACAAAGCTCAGCGGAGCTCGTCATGCATTTTTTAAAAAGCCCCACACTATCAAAACCCGAAGACACGCATTTCATCCATATTTTGGAATGGCGTAAATATTTACGGCAGATCGAAAACGCTTCGGTTTTCAATACATCCTCGTCCATGTGGGGAGAGGTCTCTGTCATTGAATGCACAATGCACGGAACACCCATGGTGTTCGCCCTAATCCGTAAATTTAACGGAAAGCCCCTGGGCCACGGTTTTGCGTGGCAACGCGGAAGGCTCCAAGCGGAGCTTAAAACGCTTGAAAAACCAAAAGATCTAGCCCATGCGGTACTATTCTTTGGAGATTTTATTACCGACCTTTTGTAAGTCGGATACTGATTTTATCGGGGATTTTTGTATTTTAAATGGTGCCCAAGGGCGGGATCGAACCACCGACACTGCGATTTTCAGTCGCATGCTCTACCAACTGAGCTACTTGGGCACCGGCCCTTTAGGAGAGTTACTCCAACCGGGTGACGGGGTAGTTAGCCTATCCCAGAAAGATGATCAACCCTCTTTGCCAAAAGAATTTTCATTTTCTTCATCATTGTCCTGCCGGAAGGACGGGACGCGGTATTCTCCCGTAAACCAGCGGCCTAAATCCACATCCGCACAATGACGCGAACAGAACGGGCGGAAAGCTTGCTCCGTAGCCCGCTTACACACTGGACAAGGCATTTCTACGTTAAACTCCAAAGACGCAAAGACCGCTCAGGGTCAACAACCAACTCTAAAGGTGACAGCCGCGCAGACGCGGCCTCTTCAAGGGCAGCAGGATCACTCTCTAAGGCGCGTATAACAGCGATAGAAGCCACCAAACGCGTGCCCTTAAGGTTTTCCCTGATGATCTGCCTCAGTATAGCGAGCGCAATGCCATGCGGCGATCCGAACATTTCATGGAGCGGCGGACGCACCCGCTTGCGCACCACTTCGATCAAGCCGGACGGTGTCGCCCCCAAAACTTCCGGCCGTAACGGGTCTCCAGCCATAGCGGTTTTTAAAAACCCCGACAGCGCGGCCCGCTTTCGCGTTTTCACGCCAGCCGCATCGATCAGCAATGTGCCAGACAAGTTTCTCAGCCGGATTTCTCGCGCTAATGCCGGAAAAGCCGTAACATTACTGGCAAAATCGGGCTGAGCCCCCTGCCCCTGCCCCGAGCCATCCATATCAACTGCGACCAGAGCGGGCGTCGGCGAAAATAAAGCCACCAGACCCGCAACAGACGCTTCAGGGGCGATCAAAGCGTCAAACGCAGCCTCTGCTTCCTGATCGAAAGCTGATTGCACGTAACGGCAGCGTCTACGAAGCGCTTGAGGCAGACGCGTTCCTACGCTTTGACTATCAATTATGATTGCCGCATCCGGGTAGCGCACTGCCAATTCTTCGAGAGGAGTCGCACCACGGTGAAGGCATTTAGGCGCCTTGATGTCTGGGGGGACCTCTTTTTCGAACAAGCGCAGACGCAGCCCCTTGCCGTTTTGCGCTGCCCTAGCAACACAACCGACCACAAGGCGTCCCTGCTCGAATGGCTTGCGGCATGGCATAAAACCAACCGCGCCACCTTCCAGCAGCACGAACATTCCGCCTAAAGCGGGGACAACATTCTGCACCCGTACTACATGCTCATCACCCACACCGTCAGGTGCACCGGTGCGCCATATCCCTACATCCAGCAAACCAGATGTAGGGCCGTCTTCTTCGAAAATATCCGTATCAAAAACAGCGATACGAACCTCGCCCGGCGAACAGGCCGCGCGAATCTCAATCATACAACCCAAGCACCAGACAGGCCGGGCTGTCCCCTCAAGAGTTGCGCTGTTTCAAACAGGGGCAAGCCAACAACGGCTGAGTAGCTTCCACCAATCTGGCGGATATGCGCTGCAGCAGCTCCTTGTATTGCATAGCCGCCCGCTTTGCCGCGCCAGTCTCCCTGTTGGATCAATGCGTCTATCTGCTGATCCGTCAGGCGATTAAACGCTACGGTTGTTTCCACAAGACGTTCACACTGGACGCCGCGCGTATTGAGCGCACTCGGCTGAAGGACAACCGCAGTATAAACCTTGTGATTACGACCTGAGAGCAGCTTCAAGCAACTGCGTGCAGTCTGTTCATCCTCAGCCTTAGGCAAGATACGCCGACCAACGCACACAATCGTGTCCGCAGCCAAAATTAAAGCTGAATCGCTGCATTGCCCGACGCTATGTTGAGCCTTCGTTTGAGCCAAACGGCGCACTAGCACGCGTGGCAGCTCCTGCGGGCGCGGCTCTTCATCAACATTAGCTGGCACCACCCGGTCAGGGGTAACACCAATCTGCTTTAAAAGCTCCAGACGCCGGGGCGACGCCGATGCGAGAACCAGCGACGGTCGCAGCAAAGCCGCGCTTTCTGGCACAACAGAATCGGGCATGCCGCTTGCCGCGTTACTTGAAGCGGAAAGTGATACGACCCTTTGTAAGGTCATATGGTGTCATCTCAACGTTTACACGGTCACCGGCCAGAACGCGGATACGGTTTTTACGCATTTTACCGCTCGTATGCGCCAGAATGGTGTGCTCGTTATCAAGCGTTACGCGAAACATTGCGTTTGGCAGCAGTTCCGTGACGGTGCCGGTAAATTCAATTAGGTCTTCTTTCGACATGTGAGTCCTTGTCTAAGGGTACGGTTCAATAAAAGAAATGCAGAGCACTTACTCTGCAACTCGGCCAAAACACCGAAAAAACCAGTGTGCTATGTGCTGCTTGGCGGCCAAAAGGTCAAGCAAAACGCGCCCGAAGCTCAAAACTTCAACTTCAGGCGCTTGCTTTACACTGTTTCTCTCAGCTCTTTTGTCCCAAACGTAAGGAAAGGCTTAGCGCATGCGCATCCAACCCCTCCGCTTGGGCTAGAGCCACGCCCGCTGGCCCGATCCGCTCCAGACCTGCCTGATCTGTTTCGATAATCGTAGTGCGCTTGATAAAATCAAACACCGATAGCCCGGAAGCAAAACGCGCTGTTCGGCTGGTTGGCAAAACGTGGTTTGGCCCACCGACGTAATCACCGACAGCTTCTGGACAGTGACGTCCGAGAAACATAGCCCCGGCATGACGGACAAGCGCACTGAAATCGCGCGGGCGTTCGACCAGCACCTCCAGATGCTCAGGGGCCAAGCGGTTTACGAGTTCTGCCGCTTCATCCAAATCTTTCACGACAATAATGGCACCGTGATCGGCCCAGCTGCGCGCAGCAATGGCAGCACGCGGCAATGTCTCCAACTCGGTTGCTACTGCTGTGCCGACACGCTCACCAAAGGCAGAATCGGTCGTAATTAAAATGGCTTGAGCCTGCTCGTCATGCTCGGCCTGTGCCAAAAGATCGACAGCGATGAGTCGTGGATCGTTATTGCCATCTGCTACGACCACAACTTCTGATGGACCGGCAATGCTATCGATACCAACTTGACCAAAGACTTGCCTTTTTGCTTCCGCCACAAAAGCGTTGCCGGGGCCTACAATCCGATCAACTGGCGCTATTGTTTGTGTCCCATACGCTAAAGCACCAACAGCCTGCGCTCCGCCTACGCGATAAATTTCTTCCACACCGCAAAGGTGTGCCGCCGCAAGAACGAGAGGGTTTAAAACTCCATCAGGAGTCGGCACGCACATCGCTAAACGCTTGACCCCCGCGACCCGGGCAGGAAGCGCATTCATGAGCACGGAAGAAGGGTAAGCAGCTTTTCCGCCGGGTACATACAAGCCAACCGCATCCAACGCGGTCCAGCGCATACCCAAACGTACTCCAGCCGAATCCGTAAAATCTAAATCCGTCGGCTTTTGGGCGTCATGGAACACCTCGATGCGCTCGGCAGCCAATTTCAGAGCATCCATCAAATCCGTCGGGACACGTGCGGCCTCGGATTTGATGGTATCCGCATCAATTCTGAGCTGCTCCGGCGTGAGGGTAAGGCGGTCAAAGCGCGCAGTATAGTCGCACACTGCCGCGTCACCCCGTGCCTGCACGTCCGACAGGATCGCGCGCACGGGCTCTACAACGCTACGCTCCTGGCCCCCGCGCCCAGCCAGCAAGGCCGAAAAAGAAACTTCAAAATCCGCTTCCGTCGTGCTTAGGCGGCGCATATCAAACTGCCTTTTCTTCATTTAAAGCGGCGCGAAAACGCTCAATTATAGCCCCGATTTCCTCCGGGCGTGTTTTCCACGCGACGCGGTTTACTATGAGGCGGCTACTCACCTGAGCTACGACTTCTGTTTCTACCAAACCATTCGCACGAAGGGTCGAGCCAGTATCCACCAAGTCAACAATCACCGAAGCGAGATCGAGAGTTGGTGCCAGTTCCATCGCCCCGTTCAGATGCACAATTTCCGCATTAATCGCTTTCGAAGCAAAATGACGCCGCGCGATTGAAGGGTATTTTGTAGCGACACGCACGTGTGAACAACCCGCTGTCGCGTCCTCTAGGGCATCTTTAGGGCGAGCGACAGAAACACGACATCCGCCGATACCTAGGTCCAGCGGTGCATAAATGTCCGGGTAATCAAATTCCATCAGCACATCGGAGCCACACACCCCAATATGCGCGCCGCCATAAGCCACAAACGTTGCAACATCAAACGAACGAACGCGCACAACGTCCAAATTCGGGTCTGACGTGCCAAAACGAAGACGGCGGCTGCTTTCATCCAAACAATCCGCGTCCGGCTCAATCCCGGTATGCTTCAGAACAGGCTTAAGAGCCTTTAGAATACGTCCTTTGGGCAGGGCGAGTATCAGCGGAGCGGCGGTCATAACGTGTCGGTCCTCGTTGCAGCCTCACTGGAAGTACGATCTCTTTTCCAGTGACATGCTGCAGCGCATACCACGAAGCGCCTAGCTTCCCAAACCCATCAGGCCGTTAATCCCTATTATTCCCACATTTTTCAGCCCGGCTGCGATGTTTTTGAAAGCGCGCGAGCGAAAAAAGACTTTATACGCCCAGCGCGCTTTATTGGCCGCATTTTCACCAACAGCAAAAACGAGACAATCATCCGGCCGCTACATGGCCTGAAGAACTGCTCTTTCCTTTCGCAAATCCTCCGGCGCCAAAGGCAAGTAGCCCTCCTCCGTGCTAGACTGTTGAGCGATAATGGACTGCCCCTCATCCGACAAAGCTGCATTCAACCATGACTTGACTAGCGGGTCCAACGGCTTGCCCGGAGCTTTATCAACGTAAAAATAAATTCCTGAAGACAAAGGGTATGCCCCTCCCGCCACAGCTTGGCGCGACGGTGTCTGCAAAACTCCAGCTTTATCCCGAACAGGCAACAAGCGAACATCACGCGGCACATCGGACGACTTGATGGCCCCTATGATGGCAATGCCATAAGGGTCGGCTACTACCGCTTTTAAAACACTCGCATAACTTTCAAGCGGCTCGTAGCGTGCAGCATAGGGGCGGTTATCAAACAAATGCTCCCTCAAACCTGTCGCGAAACTTCCATCATCCCGCAAACCATAAAGATGTATTCGTCGCTTGGCAGCATCACCCTTGCTTCCCAACTGTCCCCAGACATTGAAGTCCCCTAATGGGGATCCAGCAGAGAAAACTCTTCCGAGATCGTTTATAGAGATTGCTTCCAGTGCGTTGCTACGCGCGACATAAACTGCCGTTGGTGTTTTCCCGTTCTGGCGCGGTCCCCACCCTGCATAACCCACTTTTACAGCAACAGGTTCGTAGCCTTTAGCTTGTTTAAAACCAGAAATTTCGGCATGTCGTGCTTCACGGGTAATCGGCGCAAAAAGCGCCACTCCTGCAGCCAAAGCGGGTAGCCCCGTTGAAGAACCTTTCAAAACAAAGCGATACTGTGCGCTTGAATGAGCCCCCTTCACGAGGGGCATCATTGCTTCGAGCACTTTCTGCAACCCATCATTTCCGACAATAGAAACTTGATGCCTTGCATCTGGCTGCACAGCCTCTGCCCGCGAGGCGGCAGGGGCGACACTAAGCGCCATTACGGCGAGGCTTATTGTATAAATAAACGAACGCATTTTATATTTTCCGCCGCAATTAATTAAGTTTCGCCATCTCTGCACGCGCTTCTGCTGGCGTGAGAGGAATGTAACCCTTGCTCTGCTCCGCAATAATAGCTTGCCCCTCCTTGGAGAGGACCAAAGTGAGATATTCTTTTACTAGAGGGTCAAGCGGCTGGCCCTCAGGCTTATTGAGATAAAAATAAAGATAACGCCCCAGAACATAACGGCCATTTTGCACATCATCGCGGCTGCCAAGGCTGTATGGACCTGCTTCATCTTCCGATATCGCCAGTTGACGTAGCGAGGGGGTTTCTCTCCCTAGTGCGGCAACAGCGATACCGGCAGGGTCAGCTTCCAAGCGCCGCAAGATATGGTCCGTATCCCCGTAATATTCATAAGCAGGAGGAAGTGATCGTCCCTCTAACTGCTCACTCTGCATGTAGTGCCCAAAGCCTGTATATTCTGGTGTCCCATATGGGTGAATGCTGCGCGCCTTCCATTCACCTTTCAGACCCAACTGACCCCAGGTCGAATAATCCCCTTGGGCATTCCCAACCGACATAATCTGGCGCAACTGGGCACGAGTAATTTTCGTCATTGGATTGGCGCGGTTGACGTAAACCGCCAAAGACGTTGCCAGATCTTGAGATGTATCATCGCTTGTATGTGCGATGCGTATCTCCAGAGGTCGTGTCCCAGTTATTTTTTGATAGGCATTTAATTCAAGCGGATTGATACGACGCCCCATAGAGCCAAACAAAATCTTTCCATGCGTCAACAAAGGCATGGAACTTGTTGTACCCCGCGAAAGATCACGAAAGTGAATTGCAGGATGATCGTGCGTAAAGCGCTGGTTGAACCTTTCTACGATGAAATGAACATGCTTCGCCCCGCCCTCCGCCACAAATCCGTCTGGTAGGCGATAACCAACGGAATCGGTCAAAGAAACCGCAGCAGGCTTATAATCTGGGTAACCGTCAGCCGCCCAAGTTTGGGGCGGCAAAACTGATAATAAAATACTGATGCTTAATGCGCATCGCAGCAGGCAACGAGACAATGCTGTCTCCCATCTTTTTTCAAGGGAGGATACCCAATATGGCCGGATATAATCGCTTATGATTATCATTCTCAACAAAAAACTAGCTTTGGAATGCTTCGAATTGTATCTCTCTTTAAAAAGCGGAAATGACTTGGAAGATTAACGATGTTAAATCAAAATATTTATTCATTAATACAATTAATAGCAAGTAATTATATTAATGATAATAAAAAATCATGAAAGATACTATCAGATTATTTTATTTATTTACGCTATATATTTTTGTGATTTACAAATATTAATGATATTTAATATATCACTTATATAGTGAACCTCGATACAAACAAATTGTTCCCCTAATTTTATTTTTAAGTCTTCAAGTACAAATTTAGAAATTCCCTTTAAAAGGTAAGAATGATTATCAATATCATATAAAATAACTGTACTTATGCAGTACATTTTAAAATGATTTTAAATAAAAAACTTAATAATTTTCTCGATCACATAGTTTTTATTTTTCATTAATGGAGAGAGATGGAATTTACAGCGAAATGAAACTTGCATCACAGATCAAGCCCTTTTGCTCGACTGCGTGATGCTCCTGGAAACGTCGTCTGACTACAAGGAATGCCGTCATGCCTGGCCCTGCCTCTCCCGAAGCTCCCATAACCCTTACTCGGCGACGGCTTGTTCTCGCATCAGGTGCAGCAATATTTACTGCACAATGGTGGGCATCCCGGACCTCATACGCACAAGAATTAGTCACAGCAGATCAATCCGGCGTCTCGGCCTTTATGAAGCTTTCGCGTTTCGTTACGGGACACGATAATTTAAACTTGGAAACCGGTACGGCCCTCTTCGCAGGCTTGCAGGCACTGCGCCAAACAGCGCGGCAAGACATCGCTACGCTGAACACGCGTATTGCACAAAGCCAAGCGAGCGATATTGAGGCGTTTGAGCCTCAAATAGCTAACGATCCCCTCCACCCTTTTGTTTTGCAAATTATCAAAGGCTGGTACGCAGGCGTACTCGAGAGCGGTACGAATGCTAAAGTTTACGCTTTTGGCAACGCGCTCATGTATCAGAGCACCCGCGATAATATCGTAATCCCGACATACGCACATAACGGCCCCAATTACTGGCTGGCTGAGCCCAATCCCGTCGACGCAATGCCGAAATTTTAAGCAAGGGCTCTGACCGCTATGATTTCCTTTTCTTTCCGCTCGTTCATTCCCTCTGCGTTTTGCTGTGCATTGTTGGCATCAAGTGCCATAGCGCACGCTCAACCAGCAGCTCCTGTGCCTGAGGAAGCTAAACATCCCTCCATTAGCCGCGGGCACTATCTTGCTATCGCGGCAGATTGTGCAGCCTGTCATACAAATGGGCGTGATGGGCAGTTTCTGGCCGGGGGATACGCTATTTCTTCTCCTATGGGGAATATCTATTCGACCAATATTACACCGTCCAAAAAATACGGCATCGGTAATTACACGCTAGAACAGTTCACGACTTTAATGCGTCACGGCGTGCGCCCCGACGGGGCAAATGTCTACCCAGCAATGCCTTATGACGCTTACAGCCAACTGACCGACGCTGACATTAAATCTCTTTATTCCTACATTATGACTGAGGTGCCCGCCGTCGATGCCCCAGCACCCAAAACGCAGCTTCCTTTTCCTTTCAATATCCGCGCTTCGCTCAGCTTGTGGAAGCTGGTCGCCAGCATCAGCGATAAACCCTATGTGTTTAACCATTCACGTAGCGATGACTGGAACCGCGGACGTTACCTCGTAGACCAGCTTGCACATTGCGGTGAATGTCATACGCCCCGCAATATGATGCTCGTTCCCAAACAGTCGCAGTACCTTGCGGGAGCCGATATTGGCCCTTGGCGCGCGCCCAATATTACAAGCGACCCCATTAGCGGAATTGGCGGCTGGTCGGACGAAGACCTGTTTGCGTATCTCAAGACAGGCAAAACAGCTCATGCCCGGGCCGCTGGCCCTATGGCTGAGGCGGTAGAGCACAGCCTACAGCATCTGCCCGACAGAGACATTACCTCAATCATTACTTATCTGCGCTCTGTTCCTCCAATCCATGAAGCAGGTGTTACAGCCGCCAATTTTAACCATGGCGGTCATCCGTCAGGTTATAACATCGCCTCAGCCGACGCCCGGCGCGCTACGAGCACACTTGACGGCATTACTGATGGTGCGACGCTTTATGAATCCGCCTGCGCCAGTTGCCACCAAACCAATGGCCGCGGCACGCCAGATGGGCAGTACCCATCACTCGTCGGCAATACGACAACTGGTCAGTTGAACCCGAATGACCTTGTCGCCAGCATTCTCTTTGGTGTCGACCGGACAGTCGATGGGCAGGAAGTACTCATGCCGGCTTTCGGCGATAATTCCCTCGTCCAACCTCTGACCGATACACAGGTGGCTGACATTGCAGACTACGTCCTCAGCCATTTCGGTAACACACAAGCAACCGTCTCCCCAGAGTTTGTCCGTCAGATCCGCACAGGTGGCAAACCCGTTCTGGTCGCACAACTTGCGAACCCGAAGGTCATGCTCAGCCTCGCAGCAGCCGCACTGATCGGCCTGATCATTGTTGTCTTCGGCCTACGCGCTTTTCTGCGCAATCGTCGCAGCGTCTGAACGGAACTTAAGGAACTACGACCATGACTGAACAAAATCTTTCCGCAGACGTCGTCATTGCCGGTGCAGGCATTTGCGGCTCAATGCTGGCACATAAACTAGCGCGCAATGGCCTTTCCGTTTTGCTGCTGGATGCTGGCCCACGCCGTGACCGTGATCAAATCGTTGAAAACTGGCGCGCTATGCCACCTGACAACAAATCCCAGTACGATTACGCTACGCCATATCCCAGCGTGCCTTGGGCACCACACACCAATTTCTTCCCTGATAATGGGTATCTTATTGTTAAAGGGCCGGACCGTACGGCGTATAAACAAGGGATTATTAAAGGAGTTGGTGGCACAACATGGCACTGGGCCGCATCTAGCTGGCGTTACCTTCCAAACGACTTCCGCCTGCATAGCCAGTTTGGTGTCGGAAGAGATTACGCGCTGAGCTACGATGAATTAGAGCCTTATTACTACGCAGCTGAATGCGAAATGGGCGTCATGGGGCCAAACGATCAAACGATCGTTCCCTCTGCACCGCGTCAGCACCCATGGCCTATGACCTCTATGCCTTATGGGTATGGGGACCGTACCTTCACGGAAATCGTTAAAAAACTGGGCTTTGACAACACGCCCGTTCCGCAAGGGCGCAACAGCCGCCCTTACGACGGACGCCCGCAATGCTGCGGTAATAACAACTGCATGCCTATTTGCCCAATCGGTGCCATGTATAACGGCGTCTATGCCGCGATGAAGGCCGAAAAGCACGGTGCGCGCATTATTCCAAATGCTGTTGTCTATGCCTTTGAAACAGACGCGGCCAACAAAATTACCGCACTTCGTTTCTATGATCCAGACAAACACTCTTACCGCGTAACAGCCAAGACATTTGTAATTGCGGCAAACGGAATTGAAACACCCAAACTTCTTTTGCTCGCCGCCAATAGCCGCAACCCCAATGGCATCGCCAATTCATCCGACCAAGTGGGTCGTAACATGATGGACCATCCAGGCTTAGGCATGAGCCTGCAATCGGCGGAGCCCATTTGGGCAGGCGGGGGCTCTGTTCAAATGAGCTCCATCACCAACTTCCGCGATGGTGATTTCCGCTCAGAATATGCCGCTACCCAGATCGGTTATAACAACACGGCCCAAAACTCACGCGCGGGCATGAAGGCTCTCTCTATGGGGCTGGTTGGCAAGAAACTGGACGAAGAAATCCGCCGCCGCACAGCACATGGCGTAGACTTGTACGCTAACCATGAAGTGTTGCCTGACCCGGAAAATCGTCTCGTTCTTTCCAAGGATCACCGTGACGCGCTGGGTATCCCGCACCCAGAGGTGACCTACGATGTGGGTGAATATGTCCGTAAGTCTGCGGCAATTTCACGCCAGCGACTACTCGACATCGCCAAGGCCATGGGTGGCACGGAAATTGAAATCGCGCCGTATTTCACACCGAACAACCACATTACCGGTGGCACCATCATGGGCCATGACCCGAAAGATTCCGTGGTCGATTCTTGGCTGCGCACCCATGATCACGCCAATCTGTTCCTTGCAACTGGTGCCGCTATGGCTGCCTCTGGCACAGTTAACTCGACACTGACCATGGCTGCCCTCTCTCTCAGAGCGGGCGACGCCATCCTTGCAGATCACAAGAACGGATAATGACAATGAAGCTTTCTTTCACCCGTAACCTAGCCACTGCCATTGGTCTCTCTAGCGCAATCTTGTTCAGCCCAATTGCTATGGCACAGGAGCCTGCCGTGAACCTCCGTACTGCTCTTCAATTTATCGACCAAGCGCAAACTGAAGCAACAAGCGCACACGCACATGTGGCAATTGCCATTGTGGACGAGGGCGGCAACCTCGTTGCGTTTCAACGCATGGACGGCACCCAACTCGGCAGCACTGAGCTTGCTATTCGTAAAGCAAAAACTGCCCTCTCCTTCTCACGCCCCACCGTAGACATGGAACATGCCCTCAATAAGGGGAACTTCATGATCGCAACGCTACCAAATGCGCTTCCAGCAGGTGGTGGGTATCCAATTACAGTCAATGGTCGGATCATCGGGGCACTGGGCCTCAGCGGTGGTGAAGGCGAAACCGACGCACGCCTAGCGCAAGCAGCTGTTCAGGAAACCCTAAAAGCCAAACCCCTGCAGGCACACGAATGAACGCATTTTTTCAACGCAGGTTCTGCACTGCGGCCATCACATCGGTGATGGCCCTAGCCTGTATTTTCATATTCGCGTCAAAGACACACGCACAAACAGAAACAGCTCATAACCTTTATACACCGACACTTTATAAAGCACGGGCCTTTGTGATGGATGGGTCCGGGACCTTTAATGTAGGTCCACTTATTCCAAGCCTTTACGGCAACCCCCACCTTTTTGGTGACTGGGGCGGCGCACAAAGTTGGATGGTCAAACACGGGATTTTTACGAGCCTCATGTTTAACCAAGAGTTCATGGGCAACGTGACAGGTGGCCGCACCCGCTCAGCCGTTCCATCCGGTCAGGTTGCTGCAGAGGTTGATATTGATTGGCAGCAACTTGCCGGTATCCCCGCTTTTTGGACGCATATCCTCGTCGTAAATGGCAACGGCCAAAGTTTCAGTCATACGCTTGGCGATTCTGTAACTAATCCAGAGCAAATTTACGGAGCGCGCGGTAACGTAGTCGCCCATCTTGTAGAGTTATATGCTGACAAAGCCTTTTTAAATGACCGTATCATTCTCTCATTAGGGGACATCCCAACAGGCAGCTTTTTTGCCTACGACTACCTCGCATGCTCTTTTATGAACGTCTCGGTCTGCAGCAACTTTGCCCCCGGCAAATACAATCCTGGTGGGCGTGATTGGCCATCCGGCAACCTCGGCGGCGTACTGCGCCTCCGCCCGACGGAACAAACTTATATTGAAGGTGGCGTGTTTGCCATCTCACCACATAGTTACAATGGCGGCATCTCAGGTTGGGCTATGTTGCAGGACGGTTTGGCCTTGAACCGAGTCACGTCGCAGGTTGAGATTGGTTGGATGCCTGAGTTTGGTCCACACAAACTACGTGGCAACTATAAAATAGGGGCTTGGTACGATAACTCGACCTATCCTGCACTCTATGAAGACCGATACGGCAACTCTTACCAAGCATCCGGCCTCGCTCCCCGCCAACTGGCTGGTATGAAAACGGCGTGGTTTATGTTTGACCAAATGCTCATTCGGAACGGTCCAGGTATTGCCAATGGGCTGATCGTTCTTGGTGGCGTCGGCTATTCCTCTGGTACAATCACCGCCATGCGTGACCATGAATGGCTTGCTCTGATTGAAAGCGGCACACCCTGGCACCGCCCCGGCGATCAGGCGGGTGTCATGATGCAGCATATGCAGATGAGCCGCAGCGTCTCTCTCCAGCAGGAATCTTCTCTCGCTTTGAATCGCGCTTTTCTTTCCAACCAGTGGGGACAAGTTTGGGGCATTCAAAACTGGGAAAACAGCTACGAAGCGTTTTACAGCATACACATCCACAAAGCTGCCGCGCTGCAAGCTGACATGCAATATTTGGAACACCCCGGCGCAACAACGCGTTTCAAAGATGCCTTGGTGCTGGGTGGACAATTTACCGTGGGGTTCTAATCCATCTTGCCCCCTCTTTCACACGCAACCCAAAGGACGTTGCTTCAATGAGTGATCAAAATTTTCTGAGCATTCTTACAGGCTCCTTTTCTACCCCATGTGGGGATAATCCCACCGTTGCGATGATCGAAGCGGGGTACAAGAAAGCTGGCCTCAACGCGCGTTATATCAACTGTAATGTTCCCGCAGAAAACCTGAAAGACGCCATTAAAGGCGCTGTCGCCATGGGCTGGGCTGGCTTTAACTGCTCCATCCCCCATAAAGTGGCCATTCTGGAGCACTTGGATGACGTTGCTGAATCCGCACGCATCATCGGCGCGGTGAACTGCACCTCCATCAAAGACGGACGCCTCACAGGCCACAACACGGATGGCAAGGGTTTTCTAGCCTCTTTAAAAACTGTGACTGACCCAAAAGGAAAAAACCTCTTGCTCCTCGGTGCAGGCGGAGCAGCACGCGCAATTGCTGTCGAAACTGCACTCGCCGGCGCAAAAACGTTAACCATCATCAACCGTGACCCGAAGAAAGCTGAAACGATTGCCAAAATCGTTAATGACAATACGGATTGCAAAGCAACGGCTGGTAAATGGGAAGGTGATTACAGCATTGGCGAAGACATCGACATCGCTATCAATGCCACGCCTATCGGCCTTGGAGATGCGGAGGCTTTGCCTCCAATCGCTCTAGACACTCTGCGCAAAGGTCTAATTGTTGCCGATGTTATTCCTAACCCTCCTAAAACCCGCCTCCTGCGTGAAGCTGATAGCAAGGGTTGTACAACTCTGGATGGCTTAGGCATGTTGGTAAACCAAGGTCAGATTGGCGTTGAAATTTGGCTCAATAAAACGCTTGATTTTGATGTTATGACAAAGACATTAAAAGATATATTTGGTTAATACTCAACACATGGGTGCATAATAGAGATATTATGTGCCCTTTTTAATTTTCAAAAATCAAAATTTTTACAACAAACATACTAACCGGCAATGTTGGAAAAGAAACTATTCCATATCATCTAAACAATTCTTACCATTAAAGCGAAATCTTCATTCAAATTGGTATATGAAGATCAAAATAAGACTGCCACGTTGTCCGAGGACATTCGTGGCTAAAGCCTCCAGTGCAGATTGCGGTATCTTGTTGCCGTACAAATCCACCAAATTAGATAACGTTCGACACTGGACCGAAAATGAAATTGCGACCGTTAATTAAGTCTGTCGACATTGCGCGCAGTCAACCAAAATGACTCGACAGGAACCACGCGCTATTATGGCCGTCCATCGTTTACCGACCCATTCAATGCTCAATCGTGCACGACTGAAAGTTCTAATTTTGCTGCATGCGACGAGAAAACAGGAATGCCCAACCAGCAAATTTGCTTGTCAACTTTGAAATAAAGATCTCGCCCTTGCGCCGTTTTAATGACTAAGTCAGCTGCTTTACGCATGTAATCTTGCCCATTGAAGAAGACAAAGCCAGCGTATTGCGTGATTGTTGAAAACTCTTCCTCCGTGACCGAAACACGGAAGTGGCTGTTGGGGCGAAAGGAAGTCAGATAGAGATATGCCTGCAAAACTGGGCGGTGTGCATTTTGCCCGGCGTTGGAAAAACAGCCATAATGTAAAACGCTACGCGTTTCATCAGCATCACTTAAGAACAACGTTAAATCGATGACGTCGCCGGTATTTTCAAAATATAAATGAGCGGGAGAATGCGGCTCCTCTTGTACCCCAACCTGAACCGGAAGATCAAAGCGTTGACGGTACGCATGGTAAGTGCTCGTTGCCCAACGCAAAGCGGTTTCTTGCCGTTCAACGTCCGGCTTCCACCAGTTACACGTAAGGGATGTAGCACGGACGTGTTTTTCCGCTGCGTCTGCCATGGCTCGGAGCGTTAAAAGACGAGTCACTGAATTTCCGAGAGTGGCTGTTGGCGTCAAGCCCATCAGCTCTCGTCCCCAAGAAGTCGTTACAGCAAGCGTTGACGCAGACTGCCCATCACGGGCGAACCACTTCATTGAGCAAATATGGTCTGGTAGATTAGGCCCTAAATCGACGAGATCGGTAACCGTTACTTCGCGCGCCTTTTTCCAAAGCATATGGCAAAGATGAACAAACTGTCCGGAAGCATGTTGCCGAAAGATGGATGGAGGCAAAAGCTCCTCAAGAGCCATGATTGGGCCGTTATTACAAAACTGCCCCAGACCGGCAATTGCCTCTTTATACGCAAGTAGAACAAGCCAGCTCTCCCGCGTGGCAAATAGTCCTTCGATCTGCGTAACAGACAGATGCTTGAGGCCCAGTGTTTCGTCAAAATACCGGGTAATTTCTGGAACAATGCTACAATGCTGCCACATCCACGTTCCGTTAGACGGCAGAGCGTCCACGGGTACATGGGTGTCATTATCGTAGCTCCGCTCCGAGCCAAGGGGAGCATCATTTCCCAAATCCAATTGGACCAAGATCGAAGCCAAATTGAAAGGGCGATGAAAGAGACTGTTTGATGCCATCACGGCAAAATAATCGTAACGGTCGAAATGGTTTTCAGCGAGTTGTAACGACTCAAGATGCCCGAGCATCAACGTCTCGCCCCATTTCTGGCGCTCAGTCAAACCGTTGAAAATTACAATCCGCGGGTGAAGGCTGGTTGCTTCAGGCGGAATGCTGCGCCCGGGTGGGAAATTCACGACTAAGCTGACATTATCCGGCGTAAATGCGAGGAAATTGTCCAAATACATCATTAAAAATGCATCGCTCTCGTTAAAGAGCGTAGCTAGGACGACTTTACTCTCGGATGCTGTTTTCTCAGCAGATGCCAAAATATCGTCGACATGGCGCGCACGGGGATCGTTGTCGACACCTAGTACCACGTCCATAGTAACGTCATGGATCTGTTTTTGTCCGTCAAGGCGGAGCTTTACATAACGCGCCAAAACAGGCGCTTGAAAGATGACTGCGCAAGTGTCGTCAGGCAAAGGAGTATGGGTAGTGCGCGAAAAAACGCATGCCCAGTTTGCCCCATCCGACGAGGCTAAAATTGAAAATAAGGCTGGATCATTTTGCTCGTGCGATAGACCTGTTAGCGACAGGCCGTTCACTGTTTGCTCGGTTTTTAGATCAATAGTAAATGTTGGAAACCAAGTTTTTTCGAGCATTATACTATCCGCCTGCTAGAGAGTATTTTTATAAATTTGCAGCGCAGACAAATTCCTGCACCGCACAACATCAGCCTTGTAACGCTTACGCCTTTAACAGGGCTTCATATTCAGAAGGAACACCGCAAAAAGTTATGACATCAGCGGCGACGAGGTCGTAATGAATGCGTTTTCCTTCTTGGATTAAGTGATTGTATAGCGGGGCTACATAAAGCTCTGGCGCTGAAGGGGAGGCACGCTCGCACTCCAAAGCACGCAGAAAATCGTCTGCGCGGGCGAAGTGGTAAAGACCATCACAGCACAAATCAGAAATAGGCTTTTTCTCGGCTGTTTCTAGCGCAATTGGTTCGTGTGTTTCTTCGCCTGGTTTAACGTAAGACCAGTTCGCCCCTTCCCCACGGAACACTTCTAGGTAACCGTCCGAGTGCGCAAACCAAGGGGCCTCAGGAAAAGTAAAGTCCCGACGAAACGTATCAATATTGAAAATAGTTAGCGGGGTATCTGCATCGATATTCGCCGCACGTATACCGAGTTCAACGGTCTCAGCTTGCCCGGATGTCTCACGATCGAGAATAACAACCCTAACATCAGCGATCTTCATACGAGCCGTCGCTGCTTTAATGAAGGCCTCTGTGTCATTCACGGAACGGGCAATGAACAAAAACGGTACAGTCTCGAACAAAGCCGAAAAACCAGATATGGCATGATCGAAGACGGTCTGCTCGCCCAGCGGGAGCATGTACTTAGGGCGATCATACCCCGCACGTGTAAAACGGCTGGACAAGCCGGCCATAGGAATAACGATCATGCTGGGGCTCCGTCTAAGGCGGTGAAGAGACGCAAGGCGTTAGCGATGAAGGCTTGTTGACGGTCCGGACGGTCAGCGTGCAGCGGCAACATCGAAAGGAAAAGGCTAATCGTCATCGCGCGTATGTCATTCCCAGCTACGGCGCAGCCGCCAATTGTCATCTCACTAAGATAACCTTGCATCCAGGCCCGCTGGGATGAGCGCTCAAACGTCAGATCGTAAGCGTAATTTTGATCCCACTCCATTTCGTAACGGCCTGCAAGAATCAAATCGTACAGCCCATCGATTGAATGAGCGAATTTGGCAATATCGTAGCGCAGGTCTCCATAGGGTTCATGCTTGCCATCAAACACATACCCGCGGGGGTCAATCACTGAAATCCGACTGCTGCGCGAATTGTAAAGAATGTTACTAAAGCAGAAATCCCCATGCATAAACGTCGTCTGCATCGACGGATCATACGTTATGAGCGGCGCCACCTGTTCGGCCAACCCAATCAATGAAGGCATCGCCCTTCCACCATAGGAAAGCGGCTTCGACACATCAAAACCGGTTTCACGGGCAAAACGCTCAATACGATCAAAAGTCTTATTACCGACGAGCTGCTGAGTGTAAGAATCACGCGGGCTCGGGCCCGGCGATTGAGCACAAAGCTCAAGAAACTCAACGCAGGATGCAAGAATTTTGCGCCACGATGTACGGCCAATTTCAGAGAACACGTAAAGCTCTGAAAGATTAGGCGCGTACTGATATTCAGTAGTGTAAAAAGCGCGGTCTCCATCTCGCCCATGATCAAGCAACCGTGCAGTAAACGGCCTAAGAGCGGGCGGAGCACTGTTCAGCCATTTAGCTTCCGCATCCATTTTGAAGGTATCTGCGGAAATTTTACGTACGCTATTCGCCGTGATCTGAAGGGAATTGAAAGCGCGCGCCGTCGTTACAAGGCGTCGCGATGCAAAATATGTTTGGATATGCCCGAAATCAAACCAATCTGCGACTTCAACAAGACGCAGTGGGTGCTGCGTCAGATAGAGATTAATGCCGTCGACAAAGTTGCTGCGAGCTTGACTGAACGCCCGCACAAGTTCGGCCCCGTTGGAAAACGCGAAATAACCACATGCAATCGGGGTATCAGCCGGCTTGTCGTCTGTTGCAGCTAATGTTTCGAGGCGGACAACATTCCCGTTTTCGTGATGAACCGCAGCCCAAGAGTAGTCATCGCCGCCCGGACGAACAGCAACGATGTCTGTACCCGTTGGAATCTGCCCAAGGATTGTGTCGCCATGAAGAATATGAATAGGGCAAGCATAAGCACCGATCACATTGATCGCGTAGACTATTGCCTCGCTTAATTGAAGCTCCGCAGGGACCGGGACCGGTGTAACCCCTTTTTCGCGGAGACGTTGCCGATCGTGAGGGGGAATATCGAACGATTCGGGAACCGTAATAAACAAACGAATATTATCAGGAAGCTCTTTGCGCAGACTATCAAATTGAAAGTCAAATATCCGCCCAACTCCGAGCGGGAGAAAGGACGGCGGCAGGAGGCCAAACTCTGCTGCAAGCTCAGTACCTACAGAAGCACCCGACAGAATGAGTGCAATCGGAGAAACATCGATCATTTTTGCGTCCTGATCAGATCGTGTATCTCGCTCAAACTGAGAGAGAGGAATTCAGACGGGCGAACTGCGCGGTCATCTATGTAGAAACCTTCTGTGCCGCACCAAGGCTTGCCTACGTAAATTTCATCATAGGGGACATCATGCTTGGTGAGCCAAGCAATTATGATAGGCAAAGTATTGGCATTAATTTTGCCAACAACACCTTTGTAGGTACGCATATTCCGCGCAGTATGGATGAGGATTTCAAAGCCCTGCGCCTTGTATTCTCTCAGCCGCTCAATCAGCGGGAGATTGGGCTCCATGTCTTCGTAAGAGTTATTCGAATTATGGCGCGTCAGGGTGTCGTCGAGATCTACCACTAGTCGCTTCATCCGATTGGCTTCCCCAAAGCATCATTGCGTCAACGCTAGAACTCCAGCAGCAATACACGGACGAACCACTCATTCCTGCTGTGTCTACTAGACGCAAATTCAGATAACGTTATGCCGATAATACAGAGTGGTAGACGCTTGGCAATGGTCATCAAGCCTGCACACAAAAAATACTTGTAAGTATTTGCTCCGTCTATTGGTTATTCCGTGTTGCCATTTTTCTGCTTCCCCACAGGGTTAAGCATAACACGACTAGAATTAAACAAATTTAGCAAATATTTTTACAGAAATAGGAAACTTTATGCTGCGCTTTAATTCTGTACTGGATAACAATTTTCTACAAAAGAGGTCATTAAAGGTAAACTTCAGGACAGCCCCACCTCGTCGACACAAAATGGGATCATCGAATCTAAAAAATAACTCGTCCTTTTACCATTAATGGGTTTGACCGGGGTGAGATAACCTAAAGCTTAAATCAAACCTGATACAAAATTACCGAACCATCAAAAGCTACCCCATACGCTCAGCGTCACGGTGGAAATCTACAAGCCAGTAAAGCATCACTGCCTAGTTCGAGCTTCTAAGCATCGTATCTTGGTAAAATTAAACGTCCCTTCAACACCAATATAAGGGAACATTAACACTATAATATCGTACTAGCTCTATAATTTTGATGCTCGCCTTATGCATCATGCTTCGCTAACCTAGTTCACTAGATATCCTTAGTCATCGCTTGCCTTGATTGGGTTTATAACCTGAAAAAGAGAGCGCCAACGCGGTTCTGTTTAGGAAGATCGTAATTTATGGCACCGTTTATTAGAGTCATCAGCTTCATCTCAGAGGGGCAGAACTACGATACTGGATACGACCTAACAACTTCCGCCCGTATCTTGCAGGAACAAGCGCGCAACGTTGGCGCAGACTTTAAAATATACTCGCCCTCAGTCTTAAGAGGGCTTGGGGTAAGCGAACTCATACGCGAATATCCCGATGCGCTCAGTCTTCCAAACAACCCATTTTTGCACAAAGTCGGCTTTGCCGCATGGAAGCCCTTTATCATTCTCCATGAACTCGCCTCCATGAAAGAAGGTGACATTCTTATCTATGTGGATGGGAATGTTCATAAATATCACGGCTTGGTCAATTATGTTCGGGACTACAAGAATCTTGTAGACGTTTGCCTCAACGACCGCGATTTTTACATCGGCCGCGAACAGCCCGGGCATAATCTGCGCAGCAGGGACTACACAAAAGCTAACCAAATCCACGATATTGCGCTCGACGCTAAACTGGCTGACGTTTACCCACTTTTGATCGTCAACAACATCATGGCGCGCGTCACAAAAACGACGCAGCAGTTCTTCTTGAACTGGCTCGCTCTATGCATGCAAGAGCGTTACATTCTCCCGCCGAGGGATGATGAATTCCATCATTCTTATCGGTGGTTCTGCCCAGAGCAATCAAACCTCAACATGCTCGTTATTCGGTATATCCTCGAAAGACGCCTTGCTCCGCAATTTCCAGGCATCTCGTGTGAGCGTGACGGCATACCGCGCATAGCTGACAACGGCTATGTCCACGATGCAGGGGAACTCATCCAGCCAGACTTACCCTTCGAGCAGCAATTTGCTTCTGAAATTGAAGAAGCGCAAAACCTTCTACAGCGCGTTACCTCTCGGGCACCACTCGCAGAGGATTGGAGCATATTGCCATGCACGTTCGATGACTGGACGTCCCACGAGGACGATGCATCTACATCGCGCGAACAGAACGGGGACTTAGTTTTTTGCGATGGAACTGACCATCGCTACCACTTGATGCGGTACCGGCACCACTCCCTAGATCACGCCGTCGTCATGCTAGAGATGGATGTCCGCTTTTTAAAAGATGAAACGCGATTTTTAGTTAACCAATGGGGCGGCCACGATATTTGTGCCGTGTCAGCCAATATGGACATCGTAAAAAGCATTAACTGCATCGACGTGCGTGTTGGCCCTCGTGATGAAAACGGCTTTCACCACATCAAAGTTATTTTCTTAAATTATCACGAGTCTGTTTCAATCGGCAGCATTAAAACGTACGGGATAGAACCCGGAGAAGGCACACCAAGCTTAGTTTTCAGGAATATGCGCCTAGGTTATCGGCGTTTTTCAAAACTCTAATATTGCTCACGTAAATCGGACAAAAGCCTATACGCGTGGGGGCGGTGTCCCCCCACGCACTTCCGCAGCTTAGGGGTTTTGCGGCGGATAAACACGGTCTGCATGAGAACAAAGATATAAGTCAGGTAAGATATCCACGACATTCGGCGCGTGCATATATTCCCACATGTAAACCCATACCGGGCAATAACCGAATTTCAGAAAAATCTTTACCAAATGGTCACGACGGAGGCTCTCCACCTTATGGCGGATTCCCAACTTCGCAATGTCGTGCAGTTGCGCTCTCTGTTTCAGGCAGCGCCAATAGATAAAGATCAAATGCTCAAACGAGTGCCAGTTTGTTTTTAACAGCCACTCAGCCAACCCACCTGAACGCTCCACCATTTCTGCCTGAAACGCGAGGTAATCATTCGCTTCGTATAGTGGGGCATCAAAAAACCACGAAAACAGGCGGCCATTGTCACAAGATGAACGAACAAGGTTAGTAAGCTCACCATCCGCAAAGTACGACATGCATTTATCGACAATTGGAAGGACGTCACCAAACGGAGCGTCGGATGAGGCGAAGTAATCTGCTTTGCGATAATTCTCAATCATGGCGGGGAACAGCCCAGCCGTATCCCGCACAAAGACTGAATCGTCATCGAGCGAACAAACGTATTTGTAGCCTCTATTAATTGCATAACGAATCAAAAGAAATTTTTTGAGGTTTACGGCACAACCATCGTGATTTTCAGCATATTTCCTGGTCAATTCAGGCGATGAAACTTCGGATTCCAGATAATCGAAAACAGAGACGAACTGAATATCCAATACAGTGAGAAAGCTTTGTAAAAGACCCGTTAAAAGCTGTATTTGCCCCAGATCACTTGCGCCAATAATAAACGCCGTATCCTTACGGTTCGCCTCAGGCGTATGCGCAAGGTAGCTGTTCAACTTGGCCACAATGTAGGACATTTTGGACGTATGAACCGGTATGACAAAGCACTGTTTCATATTTTTTGCTCAACTGCCTGATTGCACGTGGGAGATACTCTAGCGACGAAAGCGGTGTAAACGGCCTTATACTTGGTCAATGTACTGCGGTTAACATTGTCGTTAGTCACGCAATTTAGGATAAACCTCAATCACGTACCATCGTAGCAATACAATACGCGTTATAAAGCGTACGTCCATCCAAAGCCGAGTATGATCCTCAATTATTCTGTGTATTGAGGTTATTGCGCAAAAATAATCTACCGATTTTTGTTGGCCTAAAGCTTTGTCTTGAAGACTAGGCTTAACTGAGGAACAAGTTCCTTTCCGACGAACCTTAGAACTTTAAGTAAGTTATCCCTCCGAATAAGGGGCGCCTGCTTTAAGTAAAATCTCTGCCGCCCTTGGGCGAAAAGCGACTGCAAAAAACGGCAGAGATTTAACGTACTAGCTGTTCTTAGAATGAACTGAGCGCAACACGTTTCCATGTATTTGCTGCGACACAAACGTAATGATAATTGGCGTCATCAGTGAATTGTCCGGCGGTGCAGCTTGCTGAGGATGATGCAGGCGTTGAAAGCGTCTCAATAAAGCTATTTGCCGTCATATTCCACGTTGATGTAACAGGCCCGACAAAGCGCCAGTTATTACCGTAATGGTTATTCGTAAAATAAATCGTATTTGATGGGAGATCATACTTAAATTGTACTGCAGTATTATTCCCATCGGCAGCGCCAGTATCCAAAGTAATAACGGGATTTGCAGATGATAAATGGATACCGCCTCCAGCACGAAGCGCCCCCTGCGCACTCAAATCCCCTGTTGTGTTAATAGTAGCCCCGGCGGACAAACCTTGTGCAAGTGTAACGCCGCTATTAGCAACGCGAAGTGAGCAATCCTTGTCTGTTTGCGCACCATTACACAGGTTAATACCATTTGGGCTCGATTTCGGATTTAGCTCGATATGCTCCTGAGTCGTGCCATTCCAAAGGGGGTCGCCATTTACTCCTCGATTTTGGGCACCATACCAATCGACTTGTACGCCAATATTCGTCGTAATATCCTTGCTCGAACCATTCGGGTCATTGCAACCAGTGCAACCTGCCGCAACGTTACGAACAGTCCAAATCCCCGGCATAATATTGTTCCGAGGCCAGCCACCATCACTTTCATAGCCAACGCGCTCGGACTGACGCCACTGAACTACGTTTTTGACGGACCCTGCAGCGAGCGGTGTTCCCTCATAGCCTGAGACAGAAAAGTTAATGCCAGAGAAAGGCAATGTCCAGTATTCACCACTTTGCTCATAGGAAATACTGTTTGCACCTGCTGCATTAACATCGAAAGAATCGTAAGAAGGCTGTCCAGCGCGCGGAAGTTTATTAAATGCGACTGTTAGACCGTGGAGATTAGGGCGAAAATTAACAGGATCATTGTTCCAAAGATCCATCTCCCAACCTTCACACGTTCTAAGCTGATTATTAGCTCCGCCTGAGGGGCTGTTAATATCGCCACGCCCATTAGAAGGGGTCGCACCATCCAGCGTACACAACGAATACATATTAAATGCTTTTGTATAAACACCGACCATAATAGCCGGCGCACCAAAGTTACTCCATGTCGTATCAAGCGAAGGCTTAGAGTTATCCGTTGTTGATACGCCAGGAATCTGACCTTGCGTCGTATTTTTACTATTAAAGACCTGCCATGCAGCAACTTTCAAGCCTGTGACAAGGCCCGCAGAGTTGGTCGAAACGCCTGAAACAACCCCCGCATAAGTCTGGATGGAGCACGTCTGGCAACCAATTTCGTTGGTCATTAGCCGGATACCCTGCTGGTGACCAACAAGCCAATTTGACATATCAGCAGGCAAAGGATTGGCAAATGTTGCACCACTCGCTGTAAAAGTCGGTGTATGGTCGAGACCATCACTAGCAGGCGGAAAAACATTTGTTGCCGTGTTCGATGTAATAACAAAAAGCGGCACTGAATTCGTCGCTTGCAGCACTTGGTTCGTGGCATCGAAATTATCATAATTTGCGATTCCGGTTGCGCCCGGTCCTAAGCCAGCCGCTTGTCCTTGGATGTTAGGGGTGCCCAACATGATTTGGGAGCATGTCCCGGCATTAGAACCACCATATGGCGAACAATGAACATTAAGATAACCTGAAGCGCCCTCAGACTGGCCACCAAGATGAAGTGTTTCCGGAGGTGTCGTCCACCAGTCCCCAACCGTATTATATCCACTGGGTTGTGAACCATCCGGATAACGGCCAAGGCCAATTTGGTTGCCGTACCACATTGTATAACCCGGGAGCTGGACCGCTTGTGGTCCTGTGGTGTTGGGGTAGTTGTTACCCATAATAGGTACGACGCGTAAGTCTTTTGACGATACAACTGACGCTGTAGATATAGGGGATGTCACCTCAGCATTCGCATTAAGCGCCGCAATGCCGTTAGGCGCGTTTGCTTTTATTGCCTGCGCAACTGTATCGGCGACAGAAGGACACGCAACAGGGCTTCCATCCGTACCAACACCGCATACCATGATAGAAGGCGCAACTTTATGCCATTGATTATTAGTATCTTTATAGGCTGATACTAAAGGTTTCCCGGAAATATCGAGAGATGACAATACCGTTAATGGCTTTTTCTGACCATTACTATCCGTGTAATACAAATTTTGATTGGTATCTGCACCGTTAGCAATACCTATTGTGCTGGAAACAGCACCGAATAGCATACTTAATACAGCACTTCTTTCAATATTACTTATTATCAAAGGGCGGTTAAAAGCTTGGAAAGGGGCGAATTTTTTTGTCTTCACGCGCAAATCTCCCACACGAACACTCAGCTCGGGCTGAAGCGTTAGTTACGAGGTAAAATAATGTCTAGAAATAAAAAAACCTTCCCCCAAAACGGGAGAAGGCTAGCCAAAAGCCGACTTCACAAAATCCCCAACGGAGAACATCTCCGCCTGAATTTATATTTAATTAAACGAAATCGCTATTATCGCATAAATAACACAAATACCCTGCGCGTGCAATAAGGTTGGGTGTTTTAAGGAGCGCCGTTTTATTATTTAGGTTTTGGGAATTGGTTGCGGGGGCGGGATACCAACTTTGGCGAACTTATCCCCTCCCCCTATGATTGATCGCTTAACGGTCGCTTTGCAACGCACATTGCACGGCCCACGAGCCATGCAAAGATAATCAAACTTTCAACGATTTTACTTCGTTTCCGCCTAACGGGACCTAGGTCAGGAAGATCCACTGTCAGAAGGATCCTCCCCCATGCTTGTTCAAGCGCATCGTTTTATCACACTCAACCAACGCCTGGGGAATGCCAGCACGCTCACACCAGGCGACATTGTCGATCTCGCAGCCTTCTACCAAGCGGGCTTCCCAAGCGAGAAAGCCCAGAACGCCGCTCTTCGCAAAGTCCTGCGGCAGATGGATCTTCCCGTAAAGGAATTCGCCCGCGACCTGCACCGAGTCAAAGCCTTGTATGACCTTTTGAAGGGCCCATCAGGCAGCACCAAGTCCCCAAAAGACACATCCTCTCTTCCCTCCCTGCCGAGGCCGTAATGGAACATAAGGTAGAAAAATGGGAGGGCGCACTTCAGCGAAAATCTACGATTTTCGCGTGCGGACCCGACGGGCCGAAAGCATGAGCCATGGCCCTGTATTCCTTACAACATAGCAGCATCGCCGCCACCGACGGGATTGGCAAAACAGCCGCACGATTGCGCTATATCTGTTGTAACCGCCAGGACCTCATCCTGCTTGGAGAACGTCATGGCCTGTCGGCCTATGACACGACCAACCTTCGTACCCTAGCCGAACGCCATGAAACGATGGCTGGCCAAAACGGCCGAATTGCCGAATGCTTCATTATCGCTCTTCCTCGCGAAGGAACGCCGGAGCTTCACCAGTATCTCGTCCGCGACTTTGCAGAAAAAGTCACGCATGGCACTGCCCCTTGGATCGCAGCCATCCATTACGACCGACCAGGCAATCCCCATGTCCATCTGATCGCGCTGGAACAAAACAAACCCCGCACCGGAGGAAAAGGACGGCCCAGCAAGGTCATCGGACTGTCCCGAAAAGGGGCGCTGGAACGGGTACGCGAAGAATGGGCCGAAACGCATAACCGCATCATGGCCGGAACTGGGCCACCGATTGATCACCGTTCTCTTGAAGATCGGGGGAAAGGCCATCTCCTCCCCATGCTCCATGAAGGGCCAGCCGCTCGGATCATGCAGGCCCAAGGCAAGCGTCCTGTCAGCCAGACCAAAACCAGGAAAAACGGACAAACCATAGACTGGCCCCAAATCGATGAGGGCCGCACCCGTAGCGAAACAAACACCATCGTGCGGCGCATCAATGCGCTCGCAAGCCAATTGAAGGGACAGGGATATGAGCGACGACCCAACCGAGTTTTTCCTGCGCCTTCAAGAAAGCGTAGACCACGCCCGGCAGCGAACCGAACGAGCAGCGCTCCGCCTACAAGAACGCCTCACGGCAATGGAGCGCATTACGGCACAATGCCAGCACCTTCTAGGGCAGGCAGAAAGTCTCCTGGACAGCACAAACACCCAACTGACCCAGACAGGAGCGGAGCCAGTAGCACAATCATCCCCCCGCCCTTGGAAGAGGGTCACACTGATGGCCGCCTCGTTATTCCTTACGGGGCTGATCTGCGGATGGATGATGCATTGAGATCCACCCCCTGGCGCTACTCCACCCAAGCACTGCATGAACAAGAGTACCAGCTTATCAAGCTTCTGCGTCATGGTTGGGACACAGTCCGTAGTATAGTCCACAAAATGATCAATGCCGCAGACTGGGGACGCCTTGCACCAGGCAATACCAAAAGGAGCTTGGCATCGCAGCAACCTACGGTATGGCCCAATATTCCGACACACGCAGCGGCCGCAACACATAACAAGAATATCCCCGCACGCTAACTGTTAAAGGGATTATCACTTTACTCTTACGCGTTAATTGCCGCATTCAGTTGCTTTGTGACGCGCCCCTCCCGTGCCTGTTCACCCCAGACGAATACGACCTCTCCACCACTAACCTCTTGAAGGCGTGCACCGATGTTGCGTTTTTCAAGGCTGTCGGCATTATCGGTCCGATCAGCGCCCTTATATTCAACAATCAACCTCCGACCGTCAGTCAGCTCTGCAACGAAGTCCGGATAAAATTTGTCAGTCGACGTCGGCAGTGAATAAGACCAAGCGGTACGATCAACATTCCGAACCCAGAATTTTACTGCTGGATGATCATCAATCGCCATGGCGGCCAAAAACTCCTCGCCGCCATGCTTCAAGTCGCCAACGTTCGCAAACAAATGCTTCTTGGGACGCCATGGCCCTGCGTATGGTGTCCGAGGATCGTACCCGGCTTTGCCAAAACTGAATCCATTGCTCCCGAGCGCCAAAACGGGCGCAATATCACTCATCAAAAGCTGAACGCCACGCGCCCCTGCTTCACGACGAAGTTGTGAAACCCGTGCGACAATTGCACGACGAAGCGCGTATTTTCCCCGAACTAACTGAGCAAGAGGGATACGCTCCACAACACCTTGCACGACCCTGCGGCAATATTCCAAGAAGATCGGCTGGGCGATGTCATACTGACGCGTTGTCCGATCAAGCCAGCGGGACAATGTTGCAACGTCCCATTCGCTCGCGTCATCAAGAGCCAGCTCTGGGGCTATGTCGATACGACCATAGATAATATGATCCCCGTCAATATCCATCTCGAATGTATCGGGACGCTCTGAAAGAGCAAAACCCGGAAGGCTTGTATCGACGACACGAAGATCCCAGCCCCCCACATCCACCAACGTTTCTGGGTAGATAATTTCAATCTGTCCATCGCGCTCGATTGCAAGGCGCGGCAGCGTTAAGACTGCTCCCTTCTCGGCAGGAGAAAGTGCCGCCGCGCGCTGCGCTATGAAGGCTTCTACTGCCGTCAGGGGAGACGATGTTTCTGTCGTAACAGCCTTCGCTACGTCACGAAGCACAGTATCCGACGCTGTCCTATCGAGCGTGACAGCAAACCGGCCAGCCCCATCATCTGCAATTCGGGTCGCAGCGACCATCCCGTCTGTCCAGGTCTTTTGATCCGGACGTTCTGGCAGATACAGCACCGGAATTTCTGCCTGGCTAAGCAACGGCTGTTCCTCACGCCATGCGAAGGTTTCAGGCTGCTCGACAATAGCCTCTAATGCTGAGCGCTCATCAAACCCCATGGAGGTGAGGCGATCCTTCAAGCCTTCGGCAGCCTCGAAGAAATTGCGTTCTGAGACATGCGCATATGCGCGATTCAGCTCCTCTGAGGAGCGCCGTTTGGCAAAAGGCATGCGCAACACGCGTCCCAGCAACTGCTCTACTGCCCCCTTACTCCTAATGCTGGTGAGTGAGCAGAAAACATAGGCAAACGAACAGTCCCAGCCTTCTTTCAAGGCATCCACCGTGATGACGTGCTCGATCAAACAGTCTGGTGCAAAGAGATCAATGCCGTCGAGCTCTCGCTGCTTGCCGGTGGCGACGGCGATACGCTCCTCGGGAATGCGGCAATCGTCCATCAAATGTCGCTTCACCACATCGACAGTCGCCTCAGCCCCCTCTCGCGCAGGCTGTGCTTGATAAAGTGCAATCGGACGTATCCCACCGCCATCATTCGCCGCAATTCTCGCCAGCCACGCCCGATTATCGACCGCATGCGTTAGAGCAGACTGCCAACTTCCATGCTGCGACAGATGAATAGGCAGCTTGATCATATCAGCGGCCTTCAATTCAGCGGCCGTCGCGGAGACGATAACATTGGAGCGCACCGGTGTAGCTGTGAACTCAACCACAGCAGACGGCGCCAATCGATCAAACACTTCTCCCGAAAGAGTAGTGGCAAAGTTATGGGCCTCGTCGACAATCACGAGGGGTCGATGCAATTTTAGAAGATTGGCGAAGCTGGCAATCGGCTTCCCGCGCCGCGGCCCTTCGTTATGCCGGAGCACATCCACGCCGGCAGGCAGGGATGCAAAATGCAGTTCCAGCTCTTCATCATCGCGATAGACATCGCGATCCGCGACGTTCGTGACACGGAAAGACTGGACAGTCGCGACAATAACCGTCGCCGCATCTGCCATATCCTGTGGCCGCAGTTGCCGTCGCTCATCAATACTATAAACGCGCACCGCCCCACCGAACGTGGCCTCCAAAGCCTGTCGATAGGGGTGCGTCATTTTCTTAAAGGCTTCCAGCGTTTGTTCGGCAATGGTGGTTGATGTCACCAGCCACAAAACCACAGGAAAACGACGCGTCAGATAGGTATCTCGGGCGACCCCAATAGCATGAGCCGCCAGAAGCGTTTTACCGCCTCCCGTTGGGAGGCGTAGGCAGCAATAGGGAACATCCGGCAGACCTGCGAGGGGCTGATAGGACGCAGCATATCCCCCCGGCCTACCCACGGCACAGGCAGCGTTATAAGCAGCAACGTGGTCTCGTATTGCGGCCTGATCCAGAAAAGTGCGCAGCGCATCCAAAGCGCGACGCTGATAGTCTTTAAGTTCCATCAGCGCGCTCTCACGTCGTAGGGGGTCTGCTTGAAAATCACGCCTTCTTCGGCCAAACGCGCCGCTCCGAGCTTGCTCCACTCACCATAAACAGTCATGGGGCCGCCCCAAGCACTTGCCTCGCGCAATCGGGCAAGAAGGGCAGTCGTTAAAACATTTCCCCCACTCACCGAGCGGTCGCCGAGAATGCCATTGTAGAGCAGGGCATACGCCATGCCATCATGCACGCCTAGTATGGGGGTACCCGCCGCCCCCGTAAACGGTGTTCCTGTTTCGCTAAACCAGACATGGGCCGCCAGTGTTGCAAAGGAAATACCGTCTGTGATGTGGCCGTCTGCGTCGAACACCGCCGCCCCCAATCGGTAAAAGCGATATCCTCCACCCCCAGCCCACTCGACCATCTTTGAGATGCCGCCTTGCTCGCCCGCAATCACCTTATCGAGCCGAGGCTTGCAATGGGTTTCTGCATGATCGCCCATCTCAATGCCAATCCAACGCCGTCCCATCTTCTGAGCAACCGCAGCCGTCGTGCCCGACCCGAGGAAGCTGTCGAGCACAAGATCACCGGGATTGCTCGCAATATGTAGAATGCGCTGCAAGAGGCGTTCGGGTTTTGGTGTACCGAAACTTACTTCGGCACCAAACAATATATTCGACTCTTTCTTACTTTCATCCGTATGGCCGACCTCTTCGTGTGGCCACCAAGTCCAAGGTGTCATTCCTTCAACTTCTGCGAGATATCGAATCACGCTGGGCTGTGCATTGCCGTCACGCCCCCAATAAATGCGACCATTATTCTCTAAGACCTTAAATTCACTCTCAATCATCGACCAACAACGCCCCTCTGGTGGCCTATGAACACGGCCATTAGGTGCCTGGATTTCATACATCTGATTAGGTCGATAACCTTGTGCCGTCATCGGCAAACCTCGCCAGCGCTTTTCGGGATCGCGTTCCTGAGGGTTATTTGGATCCCGGTAAATCTTTGCTTGTTTCTCATCAAGTGGGAGGCGATTGCGATCAACCTTAAAACGCGCAGGGGTTTTAGCATAAACGACAATGTACTCATGTACATCGCCTATGGCGCCACGGTTTTCTCTTGAATATCGTTTTTGCCAAACTGGGCTAGCAATAAAATTCTTTCGCCCAAAAATTTCGTCCATTATTACTTTTAGATAATGGCATTCGTTGTCATCAATAGATACCCAGATACTGCCGTCTTCTGCCAATAGGTCACGCAGGAGAACCAGACGCGGATACATCATGGCCAACCACTGGCTGTGTTCGAGGTTATCGTCGTAATGCTCGAACGCTGACTTCGTATTGTAGGGTGGGTCGATATAGATGCACTTAACCGCCCCCTTGTAGTATGGGAGCAGTGCTTTCAACGCGTCGAGATTGTCGCCTTGGATCAACATATTTCCGCTGATGACGTTCCCACCATCAAGTCCTGGGACAGCCTCTAACAGCCGGTAAGGCACATGAGCCACGGCACGCACGTCTTCACCGCGTGTCATCCAATCCAATATCGGCACTTAACCCCCAAAGCCTCTCATCGCATTGAAAGCAGTATAGCCGTTTGCTGTCCGAGACCAACCCTGCCCTACGTCTCATCCGACATCGCAGCTACCAGGCCCATCCGCGCCCCTTCTCGTCGCTGAACCTAATGAGCCTCCCCTTGCATATGCAGACGCGTTGCTGACGCGTTTTTTTGCCTACACCCCGCAGAAAACCGGCACTTTCTCGGACATGTAGACGCTGACGGGGGTCCCCATCGTCGCGGTCATTATTCCTTATCCAGAATAAAAATCGCTCCGCTGGCATTTTTTTGGCGTCATCAGCTTCCCTCGCCCCTGTTCTGGACCCAGGTGTCCTGTACGGCGCGTGCGTCGCCGTCTCCCCCTCATCCAGCATAAGGAGCGCCTCTGATGGCCCGTCATCCCTCTCCCAAAAAGAAAGCCCGACGATTACCCGCATCTGCACAAATCTCGATCTTCGATCAGATCCCAGAGAACCTCACGGAAGCCCAACAAGAAACGCTGCAAGGCTTCCTCAACCTGCGAACGACCAATACCAAATGGCGCGGTCAAGACATCGTCCCACCTGATACATTTTTGGCGACAGTCATTGATCGCTTTCATCACGGCTGCGATGTGCCCTTGGAAATTCCAGCCTTTACGGCCCTGCACGGCCTTGCAGCTTGGCTTCTCGACCAAAATATCCAGATTTCCGTTGCCGGAAGCATGGTTCGTCCGGACCTGTGGACCACTGTTCTGGCGGAAAGCGGCGCGAGCAAAACCTATGCCACCCGCGTCCTGCAAAATATAATGGCGCTCCGCCGGTTTCCCGAGGTCACAACAGCCGCACAATTCGTCGCAGACCTTCGGGAGCACAACCATGCAGCCTGGTTTCAGGATGAGTGGGGCCAGTTGATCAAGCGGATCAACAACCAAACCTACGCGGACGAAATCCGCGACTACCTGCTGCGTCTGTACGACAACCAAAGCATCTCCCGCCGCACCAAAACCCAGACCCTTGAAGGCAAGGATCCAGCCCTGGTCATCTTGGGAACAACGGTCACAGACACATTCCTGCAAAACGTCACGCTGGAAAGCATGCTGGATGGCTTCATGCAGCGTTTCCAATATGTCATCGCCGAACGCAGACCCGAGCCGCCCATGCCGCTCTACACCATGGACGATGCCCCCACATCCAGAGCCTTGACGGAAGCTTGGGAGAGGGTGCGCACTACAACCCTTCATCCGCTCTATACTGCCTCCCCCGAGGCCATAGAGGTCTATTGCACACAGTTTCGGAGGCTCTTTCGAGACCATGCCACCGTGCCGTCCAGTTTCTTCCGTCGGATCTTGTGGCGGAGCTTCAAATATGCGCTCGTTTACCATGTGCTCCTGCACAAGGAGACACCAGAAATCGACGCCGGGGATTTAGGCTGGGCTATCCGTGTCGCCGAACTGCACCTTCAAGACGCCCGCAACCTCTTGGACCGCTATAATATGTCGGACCTGGAAAAAGTGGTGTGCAAAGCCGAAGCCCTCGCTCGGCGCCTGGGGCACGCGCCTTCCCCACGAGAGCTCATCGCGGGGGTTCGAGACATTAAAAATGCCCCTATGGCGCGCTTTGTTCAGGACCTCATGCGGCCCCAGGAGCCGCAGCGTGATGCCCATGAGTCATCACGCCCGATGGCTGCCTAAAGGGGCGGGGCCTTTCTTCTCCGCCCTGTTACTAAAGTAGATAGAGCCAGGATTCCCTGATAATTTTGGCCTTTTGTTCGGCCGAAATGGCGCCGTCGGCATGCATGATCGTGGCAAGGCTCCGCAAAAAGCGCTGCATCTTTATCCCCCTCCCAAAGACGACGATTTGGTTATTCCTAATCGTTTCAATGGATGAAATCCGTACTTTGTAGAACGGTAATTGCCGCTCCAACGGGATTTGACAGGCGTAGCGCCCATAAAGTGACGCCGCATGCGGGCCGCAGTTATCATTTGGCCCCAAAGTCAGGAAGATCTTCCGCTTGTCTCGCTCTACCTCTCGATGGGCCCGTTCCATGAAGCACGCCCAGAGCCGACCGTTATATGGCGGGTTAATCCAAATCAGTCTGCCATCCCATGAGCGCGTGAGTGACCCGAACGGCCCTTCTGCCGTGTAGCGCTTTCTCGCTGGCAGCGGCACCAATTGCGCTTCAATGTTATGATGATGCTGCGCAGGAATAACGCTCAATGGAATCATTCGCCGCGCGTCTTCGGACAGAGGCGCTTCGTAATGGCCCGTGGCGCTCATCGAACAGGCATCAAGGTCGTACATTGACCTTCGTGCGGCTTTCAGCCCCCACTGGTAGATGAAAGCGAGCGTGTAGCATTCATCCCCCGCTCCTTTCGCCTCGGGAACTGTCCATTTTGCGAGCAGCAGACGTCGAGCAAGACCCGTTTGGGTAGTATGTTTCAGTGTCTTGAGGTCTTCCAGAGCCAGCTGCCTCTTATGCCAAGGCAAGAAGAGGTCGACCGCCTTTTTATTGGAATCTGGTTGATACTGGACGGGGCTGAGGTAAACCTCTTGTGACGAATAGGGGCTGGCATGCGCATCTCGCACGCGAATACGAAAGCCCTCCCCATTTGCTTCGACCTGAACGGCTCCCTGTGTGGTGTGCGGAACACGCCGCACACTGACAGCCTGCACCTTCGTCGCGAAGTAAGGATCGATGAGCACTTTTACGGAGGCCAGGACATATTGACCCGCCCTGATTTTGAGGTTGCTCGTGTCGGCCTTGGCAATGGTCAGGATGACGCTTCGGCCCCCTTGCCCTCCTTGAATGACCGACAGGTAGGACCCGCGAAAGGTGGGGCAAGCGTATTTTGTAGGGAGAACAGCGGCACGGTTGTCGTTAGCCGGAACTGGCGCTGAGACAGCAAGATTGTCGTTGGCCGAAGCGGTAGCGGCGCGGTGACGGAGCAAGTCCGGAATCCAGCACCTGAGGCGACGGGTATTCAGGCGCTGCATAACCTGATCCATCATCTTGTTTGTATAGTCGGCGGCGCGTTTGCGGCTTTTTGCGGAGAGTAGCATGATCTAGCCTCCCCTTAGCGTGCGCAAACGACGTGGGCGCGCTGCACGCCGTTGTCGTTGGTTGCGACGAACTCGCGGACAGCCTGACGGGCTAGCAAGTCGATGAAGGGACGCAGTGCGAAGAGCAGTTCCGCATCGGGGGTGAGGGTATCATTGGCGAGGGTGGCATGTCGTTTGGGCATTGGGATATTCTCCTATGAAGATCGCTATTGCCCCCGTCTTGCTCTGCGCTTTTCCCCGTATAAGAAGCTATGCAAGAACCTATTGGTTCTTAACGAGTGAGAAGGAGAAGAAGAAGATTTCTACGCCTTGATCGGGTGATCAGAACCTTGCCAGAAACACCGTCCCAGTCCGCACAGGAGACGCCTTCAATGAAGCCAACCACGCCCTCAGACGTGAAGGATATTCCCGCCCCGCTGTGGCAGACAATCGACGTCATCAATGTTCAGGAGATGGAATGGCTTGTCCCAGATGTGATTCCCCAAAAGGCACTCATCTGCCTCTATGGTGCACCCAATTGCGGGAAAACTTTTCTTGCCCTGCACATTGCGCTTTGCCTGATTATCGGGGTTGATTGCTTCCCAGCTGAGGCGGCAGATACACCCCCCAAACCGGTCCTGCCTGCCGCCCCGCAGCGTGTGGTCGTATATATGCTCGCCGAAGCGCCAGACAGCATCGGCCGAAGAATTGCCGGTTGGTTGGAGCATTTTCATTATGATCGGGTCACGGCTCAGCCGATTATTTCGCAAGGTCTTTTTGCATCGAGCCACACCCATCGTGTCAAACTGACATCGATCACGCAAATTGACACGTTCGCCGCAGAACTCGAAAGGATGAAGATTCATCCGGATCTCATCATTTTTGATCCGTTAATCAGCACGCTCGAAGGCGATGAAAATGATGCCTCTCAAATGGATCGCCTCATCACCGGCATGGACGCACTGCGACAAAAATTCGACTGCTCAATCATGGTGATCCACCACCCCGGCAAAGATGCGCGCATGATCGAACGTGGTAGCTCAGCCCTCCGGGGCGGCGTCGATACCCATATCGCTGTCCATAACGAGGCTGATCTCGTCGATGCGGAAGGTGCACCACTCGCTCATCGTATTCGCCTCGACATTGAGAAGCAGCGCGAAGCGCCACGATCTCCGTTTTTCTATCTCTCCATGCACCCGATCCAGGGCCCCCTCAACGCCCGAGATCGAGAATCAAAAAATGTTGAACTGGGACGTGCCCCCAATCCGAGCCATGCCCCGACCCGTCCGGAAATCGCCGCCAGCAAGCACGTCCGTCCGGATCGGAAAAACACACAACGTACGCGCAGAACCATTCCAGAACCTCTGATTGGAGCCCCCGCGCTCCGTCCCGCCATCAGCAACAAGGCCTATCACGAAGCCTTACGATGCTCTTTCGCTGCAAGCAAAATGGGCGACGGCACCTTCACAAAGGCGGATGTTTGGCGTGCTCATAAGGAGAATGCACGCAAGAGCGGCAAGAAAGAATTTTCGGAACCATATTTTTACAAGGTCATGGACCGCGTCGTCGAACAATCCAACCAGGTCCGGCACGTCGAAGGCGAAAAAACGCTTTATTGGAGTGGCGAAGTAGCAAAGGCTACGCTGAAAAAACGTCCACCAAAAACAGACCTGAACCCGCCCAGCGACAACACAGACCACCAATAGCGTCTCCTGTTGACGCGACCTGGTCTGGACATGTCACGGAAGATCGCGCTGAGTGGTTTTGAGCGGAAGAAGCAGACGAGACAAACGATGACGGAACGTGTTGCCCTGTATGGCCGGTTTTCAGATGACCGGCAGAATGCATCGAGTGCCCAGGATCAGATCCGTCAATGTCGACGCCGCGCAGAAGCTGAGGGCTGGACCATCTGCGCTGAATATATCGACGAGGCCATATCAGGTGCAGTCAGAAACCGTCCCCAATATCAAAAACTCCGTCATGCCCTCGACGATGGTGAGTTTACGATTGTCATGGCGGAATCTTTGGACCGACTCTCCCGCTCCCAAGAAGAGACGGCCAATCTTTACGAGATGTGCCGCTACCGAAAGGTCCGTCTCTTCACGCTATCAGAGGGCTGGATCAGCGAACTCCAAGTTGGGTTTTCATCGACGATCAACGCGGTCTATCTGCGACAACTAGCCGAGAAAACCCATCGTGGGCTGAGCAGCCGGATTGAGGCAGGACGCTCGGCAGGGGGCTTGTCTTACGGCTATAGGGTTCCCATCCAACCCAACGGTCTGCCGCAAACCGGACAACTTGAAATTGTCGCAGAACAGGCCGTGGTGATCCGACGCATTTTCGCGGAGTATGGGCGCGGGGTCTCTCCCCGCAGCATCGCCGCAGCCTTGAACGCGGACGGGGTTCCTGTGCCCCAACACGGAGCGCGTCGTGGCGACGGCACCTGGCGCGCCAATGCGATCCAGGGCAATAGAAAGCGCGGTACTGGTATCCTTAACAACGAACTCTATATCGGACGACGCGTCTGGAACCGTCTGCGCTATGTCCACCCGCCAGGCGAAAGCAGACGCGTTTCGCGCCTAAATCCCGAGGCCGAATGGAAAATTGAAGAGGTCCCGTCCCTGCGTATCGTGGACCAAGATATCTGGGACACAGCCCGAGAGCGCCAAAGACGGATTGATGCCGTCCGTGCTGAGAAAGATACCGGCGATGCCACCCATCTGAGCGGAACCCATGCCAGCCGTCGTCCGACTTATCTCCTCTCGGGCCTGGTCCGGTGTGGGGCATGCGGAGGCACGATGAATATCGCAGGCAGCGGCATCCGCCGTTTTTATTGTTCCAATGCACGAGAAAAAGGCCGCACGGTTTGTCAGGGCATGAAGGGCCTGCGCAAGGACGTGTTGGAACATACCATCGTCCACGGTCTCAAAGAGCATTTGATGCAGCCCGAAGCGGTCCAGGAGTTTTCTGACCGCTACGCCGCCCATCAGCGGAGTCTGGATGCAGGCCGCGAAGAAGCCGTGCGTCATCTGCGAACCTCCCTCTCCCGGACGGAAAAAGAAATCGCGAACGTGATGACTGCCATTAAGGCAGGAATCTTTACCGAAACCACGAAGTCCGAACTGGAAGTTTTGGAAGCGCGGCGTAAACAGCAAAGCGATGCTGTGGCGCAGGCGCAGGCGGTTGCGCCGGCCCTGCCGCCTAATCTGGCCGAGCTCTACCGTGCGACGATTACCAATCTCACCGAGAGCCTAACCCACCCTGACACCGTGCTGGACTCATCGGAGGCCATGCGGGGCCTGATTGACCGCATCATCGTCTCTTGGGACACCGAGCATGCGGAACACCGGATCGAATTAGAGGGTAAGTTGGTCGCGCTATTGAACGCGGGCCGCACAACAAGGGCGCAGAAAGCAAAAAACGCCTCGGGCGATGAAGCTGAGGCGTTATCGGAAAGTTCGTTAAAGTTGGTTGCGGGGGTAGGATTTGAACCTACGGCCTTCAGGTTATGAGCCTGACGAGCTACCGGGCTGCTCCACCCCGCGGATGAGTTTTGTGTGTTTTTTTTGTGTGTGTATTGGGTGAGCTAGGGGACCTGGCGGCGACCGACTTTTCCGCACCTTAAGGTGCAGTATCATAGGCGCTGAGGTTTTTCACGGCCGAGTTCGGGATGGGATCGGGTGTAGGATCCTCGCCATGGCCACCAGGTCTTCTAGCTCACCCTCGTGTTGGTAGAGGAGGGTGATGAGGTTGGTGTATTTTTGAGTGTGACTGATTTCTGTGCATGTGTTTGTGTGTGAGGATTATGAGCGATTAGTACCGGTTAGCTGAGTACATTACTGTACGTATACACCCGGCCTATTAACGTGCTGGTCTTGCACGGCTCTATGAGACCTAGTTTTGAGGTGGGTTTCCCGCTTAGATGCTTTCAGCGGTTATCCCGTCCGAACTTAGCTACCCGGCTGTGCCACTGGCGTGACAACCGGTGCACCAGAGGTTCGTTCATCCCGGTCCTCTCGTACTAGGGACAAATCCTCTCAAGTCTCTTACACCCACGGCAGATAGGGACCGAACTGTCTCACGACGTTCTAAACCCAGCTCACGTACCACTTTAATCGGCGAACAGCCGAACCCTTGGGACCTGCTCCAGCCCCAGGATGTGATGAGCCGACATCGAGGTGCCAAACCTCCCCGTCGATGTGGACTCTTGGGGGAGATCAGCCTGTTATCCCTAGAGTACCTTTTATCCGTTGAGCGATGGCCCGTCCACGTGGGACCACCGGATCACTATGGCCGACTTTCGTCTCTGATCGAGCTGTCACTCTCACAGTCAGGCGGGCTTATGCCATTGCACTCGACAGCCGGTTTCCGACCGGCCTGAGCCCACCATCGCGCGCCTCCGTTACACTTTGGGAGGCGACCGCCCCAGTCAAACTGCCCACCATGCAGGGTCCCGGATCAGGCTGACTGATCTCGGTTAGACATCAGAAAAATTCAGGGTCGTATTTCAAGGATGGCTCCACCGGTGCTGGCGCCCCGGCTTCAAAGCCTCCGACCTATCCTACACAGAATTTTCCTGATGCCACTGCAAAGCTACAGTAAAGGTTCATAGGGTCTTTCCGTCTGACCGCGGGTACCCCGCATCTTCACGGGGAATTCAATTTCGCTGAGTCGATGCTGGAGACAGTGGGGAAGTCGTTACGCCATTCGTGCAGGTCGGAACTTACCCGACAAGGAATTTCGCTACCTTAGGACCGTTATAGTTACGGCCGCCGTTTACCGGGGCTTCAATTCAATGCTTGCACATCTCCTCTTAACCTTCCGGCACCGGGCAGGCGTCAGGCCCTATACGTCATCTCTCGATTTCGCAGAGCCCTGTGTTTTTACTAAACAGTCGCTACCCCCTGGTCTGTGCCACCCACACATGGTTGCCCACGGGTGGGTCTCGTTTATCCCGAAGTTACACGAGCAATTTGCCTAGTTCCTTCAGCATCGTTCTCTCAAGCGCCTTGGTATACTCTACCAGTCCACCTGTGTCGGTTTCGGGTACGGTCTATATGCTAGAGCTATTTCCTGGAATGGTCCAAAAGCTGGTTCAATCCGATAAGAACCAACAACATATCTCATTCGTCACTTCTAGCAGGCTCAGGACTATTAACCTGATTCCCATCGACTACGGCTTTCGCCCTCGCCTTAGGGGCCGGCTCACCCTGCGTGGATTAACCTTGCGCAGGAACCCTTGGACTTTCGGCGACAGTGTTTCTCGCACTGTTTATCGCTACTCATGTCAGCATTCGCACTTCCGATATCTCCAGAGGGGGTCACCCCGCCTCCTTCGCAGACCTACGGAACGCTCCGCTACCGCGCATTCATAAGAATGCACCCACAGCTTCGGCACGTGACTTGAGCCCCGTTACATTTTCGGCGCAGGGTTTCTATTAGACCAGTGAGCTATTACGCTTTCTTTAAAGGATGGCTGCTTCTAAGCCAACCTCCTGGTTGTTTTGGAATCCCCACATCCTTTCCCACTTAGTCACGATTTAGGGGCCTTAGCTGGTGGTCTGGGCTGTTTCCCTCTCGACAATGGACCTTAGCACCCACTGTCTGTCTGCCGGACTATACTCCTCGGTATTCGGAGTTTGGTTAGGTTTGGTAAGGCTTTGGGCCCCCCTAGCCCATCCAGTGCTCTACCCCCGAGGGTAAACATCCGACGGTCTACCTCAATAGATTTCGCGGAGAACCAGCTATTTCCGAGTTTGATTGGCCTTTCACCCCTAACCACAGCTCATCCCCGACTTTTTCAACAGGCGTGGGTTCGGCCCTCCAGTGCGTGTTACCGCACCTTCAGCCTGGCCATGGCTAGATCACTCGGTTTCGGGTCTTCTGCCAGCAACTCAGTCGCCCTATTCAGACTCGCTTTCGCTACGCCTACACCTAACGGCTTAAGCTCGCTGCAAACAGAAACTCGCTGACCCATTATACAAAAGGTACGCCGTCACCCCATAAGAGGCTCCGACTGCTTGTAGGCGTCCGGTTTCAGGTCTCTTTCACTCCCCTTATCGGGGTGC